>JBEHXS010000100.1:0-9898 GCA_048498575.1 Pseudomonadota bacterium | reverse complement strand
TCTTCTCGCCGGAGAGCGCCATGCCGGCGTCGGCGCGTGCGAGCTGGAGAAGCTTCTCCGCCAGCGCCGCGAGCCGCCGGAGCGTCGCCTCGATCTTGCGACCCTCGGTACGAGTGTCGGCATCCGGTGCGGTAGTGATCAGGCGCTGGGTCTGGGCCAATGCCGCGGCGATTGGCGTGCGGAGTTCGTGAGCGCTGTTGGCGGCGAACTGCCGCTCGGCGTCGAGTGCCGAGCGCAGTCGTTCGATCAGGCTGGACATGGCCGCCACGATCGGTGTCAGCTCGACCGGCAGTCCCGACGCATCGATCGGCGCCAGGTTGGCGGTGCCGCGGCTGGCAATTTCCCGGCGCAGTGCGGCGAGGGGGCGGAGGCCGCGGCGCGTCGCAAACCAGATGCCGAAGATGCTGACGGGCACCAGAATGAGAAGCGGCAGGAAGAGCGTGACGACGCTCCCCCAGATGGCGCGCGCGCGATGCGCTAGCAACTCGCCGATCTGGATCGTGAGGCCGGTCTGCGGGTCGCTCTCGGTGAAGACGCGGTAGTCGGCGGTCGTGCTGAAGCCCGGCTGCGCGTGCGCGTCGAGCGGGGCAACCGGGGCATCGTCCGATTTCAACAGCAGGCGGCCGCCCGGCTCGCTCAGCTGGTAAACCAGCGCGCGGTCGCGATCGAAATCGAAATGATGGATCTCGTGGACGTCCGAGTCGGCCTCGTCGCGGTCGAACAGCGAGTCGGTCATCAGCGGCAGCAGGCGCCGCGCCACTTCCGCCTCGGAGCGATCGAAGCTCTCGTTGAGCTCGCGCTGGAGCACGGCGCTCGAGAGCAGCGCCGCTGCCAGCCACAGCACCGCCATTCCGATCGTGAGGAGCATGATCAGGCGGCCGGTGATGCTGGCGCGCCAGGGAAGGGTCATGGGCCGCCCATGCGGTAGCCGACGCCGCGGATCGTGGTGATGGCGTCGGCGCCGAGCTTGCGCCGCAGGCGGCTGACATAGACCTCGACGGCGTTGCTCTCGATCTCGGCACCGAACTCGTAGAGCGACTCCTCGAGCTGGCTCCGCGAGACCACTGCGCCGGGACGTCTCAGCAGGCGCTCGAGCACCGCCCACTCCCGGCTACTGAGATCGGCGCGCTGTCCGTCGCGCAGCACGGTGCGATGGGCAAGGTCGATTGCCAGCCCGCCGATGGCGATATGGGGATTGGGATTGCCACCATAGCGGCGCGAAACGGCGAGCAGGCGCGCCGACAGTTCGCTGAGGTCGAACGGCTTCACCAGGTAGTCGTCGGCGCCGCTGTGCAGGCCTTCGATGCGCGACGAGATCTGGTCCATGGCGGTCAGCACGATGAGCGGCGTCATGTTCCCGCTTTTGCGCAGCCGGCGCAGGAAATCCATGCCCCGGCCGTCGGGAAGGTTAAGGTCGAGCAGGATCAGATCGAAGGTAACCGCTGCGCACGCCGCCTCGGCATCGGCAAGCCGCCGGACCCAGTCGACGGCGTGGCCTTCGCCAGCGATGTGATCGCGCACCGCCTCGCCCAGCCCGGGATCGTCCTCGATCAGCAGTACGCGCATCGTTCTCCTTGCGGCGACAATGCGTCGCCAACCTTACACGGGCCTGACGAACGCCGGCCGCGGCCTTCAGTTTCCTGTCAGCGAGAGGGTGCATGTAGGCGCCGAGACATCCTCTTGCTCCCAGGATGAGCCACTATGAAGAAGATTCTATTGTCCGCCGCAGTGCTTGCTGCGTCGGGTGCCTACGTCGCTTACGCGAACCATGCCGCGACCGATCCTTTGGCTGCGGCCGGGCTGGCGACTGCCGTCCGGACCGGCGGCGATATCATTCCCCCCGTCAAAGCCGAGCCCACCGCGGTGACATTGGATCCCGCTGCTGTGGTGCCCCCGGCATCGATGGTCGTCGTGATGCCACCTGCGCCGGAGGGACCTCGCCCGGTGCATACCATCGCCATCGTCGCTGCCGACGTTCCAAGCCAGCCGACACCGCCGTCGGCCGCGGTGCCCGGCGTGCCGCTGCCCCGGCGCCGGCCCACGCTCGCGGTGCCGGCGGCGAGCACGTCGACAACCCAGGTCGCGCGGTATCGCGACGGCACCTACGATGGCGTCGACGCCAGCGCCTACTATGGCCGCGTCAAGGTCGCAGTTGTCATCCAGGGCGGCCGCATCTCGGCAGTCAATGTGCTCGACTACCCGAGCGACCGGCGCACCTCGCGCTACATCAACGGGCAGGCGCTGCCGGCGCTCGAGCAGGAAGTGATCCAGGCGCAGAGCGCGCAGATCGATCTCGTATCGGGCGCTACGCTGACCAGCGAAGCGTATGTGCAGTCGCTCGATGCGGCGCTGTCGGCCGCCGCGAGCGGCGGCAATGCGTAACACGGCGATCGTCATGGGCATGCCGATCACCGTTGAGGTGGTCGGCGCGGAGACGGATGCGCTTATCCAACTGGCGTTCGGCTACTTCCGTGAAATCGACGAACGCTTCAGCCCTTTCAAGCCGGGCAGTGAGGTTTCCGCGCTTAATCGCGGCGAGATCGCGAGCCATGAAATGAGCGCCGAAATGCGGGAAATTCTCGACCTCGCCGAGGAGACGCGCACGCAGACGCGCGGCTACTTCGACATTCGCCGCCCTGACGGCAAGGTCGATCCCTCGGGCCTCGTCAAAGGCTGGGCGATCGCGAATGCGGCGCGCCGTCTCGCCGGGCAGGGCCATGCCAATTACTTCGTCGAGGCCGGTGGCGATATCCAATGCGCCGGCACGAACGCCGATGGCGCGCCATGGCGGATCGGCATCCGCAACCCGTTCAACGCGATGCAGAGCGTCAAGACGCTACAGCCGGGAGATGCCGGCGTGGCGACCTCGGGCACCTACGTCCGCGGCGCGCACATCTATAATCCGCACCATCCCGCCGGCCCGCTCTCCGACATCGTCAGCCTGACCGTCGTCGCGCGCGATGTTTATGACGCGGATCGCTTCGCAACGGCCGCCTTTGCGATGGGTGCCCGCGGCATCGAGTTCATCGACGCAATCGACGGGCTCGAAGGCTACGCCATCGATCGCCACGGCATCGCCACGATGACGCGAGGCTTCGGCCAGGTCGTCGCGCCATGCTGAGTCTCCTCGACCGCATCATCGACCGCGTCACGATGTACCGGCTGGTGCTGTACTATCTGTTGGCGCTCCTTGCCGGGGCATTTCTGCTCGGCATCTTCCGCGTCAGCGCTATCGACCCGGCGGCGCTCGCTTTCTCGGTCGTGGTGGTGACGTTCTGCGCCTGGGCGTCGAATACCGTCTTCGCGCGCGTCTTTCGCGCGGTGCCGAACATCGAGAGCGTCTACATCACGGCGCTCATTCTTGTACTGATCGTTGATCCTGCGCTGCCCACCAACCGCGCCGGGCTTGGCGTGCTGATCTTCGCCGCCGCCTGGGCGATGGCATCGAAATACATTCTCTCCGCCCGTCGTCGGCATATCTTCAATCCGGCCGCTCTCGGCGTCGCCTTGCCCGGCTTGCTGTTGTCGGAGCCGGCGAGCTGGTGGGTGTCGACGGTCACGCCGCTCCTGCCGATCACGGTCATCGGCGGCCTGCTGCTCGTGCGGAAGCTTCGCCGTTTCGATCTCATCCTGGCTTTCGCCGCCGCTAACGTCGTTGCGACGATCGGGACCACGGCGCCTGCGGATCTCGTCTTCACGCTGAAACTGACGCTGCTCGAGTCGCCGTTCTTCTTCTTCGCGTTCGTGATGCTGACCGAACCGCTGACAGCGCCTCAGCACAAGATCTGGCGGCTGGTGTACGGCGCGCTAGTCGGTGTCCTCGTATCGCCCAATGTTCACGTCGGCGGGTACTACTTCACGCCGGAAATAGCGCTGCTCATCGGCAACCTGCTGACGTTCGCCGTCAGCCCGCAGGGCAGGGTGGTGCTGACACTGGAGCGCATCGAGCGGGCGGCATCGGAGGCTTACGATTTCGTCTTCCGCACCGATCGCAAGGTCGCCTTCGCGGCCGGCCAATATCTGGAATGGACCTTGCCGCTCCGGCGGCCGGACGACCGCGGCAACCGGCGGTACTTTACGATCGCCTCGGCGCCGACGGAGAAGCGAATCCGGCTCGGCGTGAAGTTCTCGCCGGACGGAAGCGCCTTCAAGCGCGAGCTCGCCGAATTGCGGCCCGGCGATTCTATCGTCGCCTCCCAACTCGCCGGCAGCTTCACCTTGCCCGGCGACCGCGAGCGCAAAGTCGCCTTCATTGCCGGCGGCATCGGCATCACGCCGTTCCGGAGCATGCTGGCCGAGCTTCTGGATCGTGACGAGCCGAGACCGATCGTGGTGCTCTACGGCGTCGGGCGGGCGCGCGAGATCGCCTACCGCGACGTTCTCGACGACGCCGAGGCGCGGCTGGGGATTCCGACGTTCTATACGGTGGCGGACGCCGACGGAGCCGAAGATGGCATGGCGGTCGGCTTCGTGAACGAAGCCATGATCCGCGGCTGCATCCCGGATTTCGCCGATCGGATGTTCTACGTCTCCGGCCCGCAGCCGATGGTGAGTGCCGTAAGGCGCACGCTCCGACATATGGGCGTGCCATTCCGGCGGATCCGGACGGACTTCTTCCCCGGCCTGGCGTAGTCCCGGCCGAGAAGGCCGAGATGGTCGGAGCGACAGGATTTGAACCTGCGACCCCTTGACCCCCAGTCAAGTGCGCTACCAGGCTGCGCCACGCTCCGACGCGGGCGGACTATAGGGATGTGTTTCCTGCGGCGCAACGCGGCCGCCCTGCGGCGACCGCGCTTTGTTGGGGCGGCCTTCCGCCCTAGTCGACTGTGGCCGCGAAAACTTCGGTCGGCTTGGCCGGGCAGGCCTTGCTGAGCTTCGCGATTTTGGGGATCGTCGGGCAGTCGCAGCGCTGCACCGCCTTGCGCGCGTCGCGGCTGTAGTCCCACCACTTCGACCAATCCTTGATGGTCAGCTTGCAGTACAGCGTGGCACTACCGCCACCGCCACCGACGGGTCCGGATTCAGGACTGCCGGCTTCGGCGATGGCGCCCTGCGCCCACACCGATCCGTGGGTTCCGGCCCCGGCGCCCGCGAAGCTGCCCTCGACCGCGATCGTGCCACCGCCGAGGGTCACGCTCTCGGTCGTGATTTCCGTTGTCGGGCGGCTGCCGATGACGAAATAGAACGTCCCGGCGATGCCGCTGCCGCCGCCGCCGGCCGTAGAGTTCGAGCCTGCGCCCGGCTGGGCGGCGGCATTCTCGTTAGCCCCGGCGCCGATGCCGACCGTCGATTGGCCGGAGGTCGGGTCGCTGTGGGAAACCGCCGAGGCGCCGCTCGAGGCGCTGGCGCTTGCGCTGCCGTCGGCGAGGGCGCCGCCGGCTGTAGCCGCGAGAAGGGCGGCGGTCGATACTGCCAAGAATGTCAGACGCGCGCTCATGATCCGGTTCTGTCGCTCCATGCTGCCGCGCTCGTTTAGGGGCGCGTAGTCGAATTGATCGTGCCTATCGGGCGTTTCCGTCACAGCTCGTGGTGATGACCTTGCAATTGCCGGCACGATCGCCGGCCGAACTGCGGCAGCTCGCCAGTGCCTGCTGCTTGGCTTCCCAGGTCGAATTTGCTACCGCCCAGCCGAAGCCCGACGTGCCGCCTTGTGGGTCCATGGCGATTGCGGCGCACTGGTTGCTGAACGTGCTCACCACCTTGCAGAGCGCCCGCGTGGACGACTTGACGTCCGCCGCCTTGCATTGAGTGACGGCGTCGGTACGCGCCTGCGATTTCGTGTCCCAGTCGCCGTTCAGGCCGACCGCGACGCCATTTTTGGCGACGTTAGCCGGCTTACCAACGGCAACGGCGCCGGCCGCAAACGCGGGGGCGCTGGCCATCGAAACGGCGGCCACTGCAAGCGCCGCAAACACCATTCTCAACATCATCTACTCCGGTACGTCAGGCCCGCTCAGGCCAAGGCAACTTATGAAAGTTGGGCAGGCGGTCGATGGATCGCCTGCCCAACGTGGTCGTTACGGCTGGATGGTCGGGCCGCTGCTGCAGCCGCTGCCGGCGCAGGCCGAGCCGCCCGTGCCGCCGTAAGCGGTCGCGAGGCTGCCGCTGCCGTGGCCGTCGCCGATGCTCACGTGAGCTTCGACCGCGAGGCCGCCGCCGCCGCCGCCGTAGCCGGCGCCCGAGCCGCCGCCCGCCGGAGCGGTCGCCGTCGCATGACCGGTCGAGTAGACGGTCACGGTGGCGCCTTCCTGGCTACCCCAACCCCAGTAGGGGTTGTTCGGGTCGGCGTGCGACACGACGACGGTCGTGCTCGACGCGCTGCCCTTCGAGACGTTGCTGCTGTGTGGCTGATTGGCAAACGCCATGGCCGACGTGCCAACCACAATGGCCGCTGCCGAGGCTGCGACCAAGAGGTGACGCATGTTCATTACACTACTCCCTGTTACGTAACACGAACGCCCGTCGAACAATAGAAGGGTGTCCACCGAAAGTGTACTGTCGCATTAACGTACTGTCAACCATAAGTCTCCTGACAGGCATGTGCCTATACAGAAGTTATTCGAGCAATACTGTCCCTGTACGCACAAGGCGTCCCGGGAAGTACTGTACGCTGGCGCTCGTCGCCCCAGTTCGTGGCCGCCAGACCTGGCGGCCGAATTCCCTAGCCGGTCGCGCTGTTGAACAGGTTTCCGCTCAACAGCTTCCACAGGAAGCCGTGCTGCTTCGTCGACTTGCCTTGCGCTGCCACCTGCACTCCCGCGCCGCCGGCCTTGGTCTTGCCGGCCTTGGCAGATGCCACCGCGGTGCCGGTCTTCTTCGGCTTGGCCTGCGAGGCGACCACGACCTTCGGCGCCTTCGTCGTGGCCGATGCCACCGCAGTGGTCGTCTTCTTCGTCACGGTCGCGGTCACGCCGATCTTGTTGGTGCCGTAGACCTTCGCAATGGCGGCCTGGCAATCGACGCCGGAGAGGTTCGGGCAATCGCAGTGGACGTATTGCTTGCGCTGCGCATCCGACAGCTTCTGCCACTTCTTCCAGTCGGTCAGCGTGATGTAGCAATCGAGGGCAGGGCGAGCGGTTTGCTGCGAATTGCCAGGGCTCGAGTGCGTGATCTGAATCTGGACGTGGGCCCGGGCCGAGGAACTGCTCGCCGCCGAGGAGGCGCCCCAGCTGTTGCCGGATGCCGACCAGGCGGTCGACTTCGCCCAAGCGGTTGCGGTCGTCTTGCCGGCGGAGGCGTAAGCCTGCGCGGCCGTCTTCGCCGCGGCGAAGATGGAGTCGACGGTTATAGCGTCGCTGCCCGAATAGGTGCTGGAGAAGGCCGTCGCGCGCCACGGGCTGGCGATCGCGACGCTGTACTGGCCGTCGGCGGTGTAGGCGACGGTGACGGTGCGCCACTTGCCGTCGATGGTCTGGACGGTGCTGTCCGGACCAGCGGATGCCGTGGCGACGCGATCGTCGCCGCCAACTGCGTAGGCGTAGTTGTTGGAGCCGGCCGAGGTGTAGGCCGTGGGCGCGTCGCCGTTGGTCGCCGTGGCGAAGGCGGCGGAGTTACCGCCGGTGCCGGCGGCGCCGTCGGCCGTGGTCGAGGTGGCGCCCGCGTCAGCATTGGCGGCGGCCGTCGCGGTGAGCTTGGTGTTGTCCTCCGTCACGCCGGCGGCGGCGACGGTCGCTGCCCCTGCCGTCGTCTGTTCGTCGCCGTTCGACTGGCTGGTGACGCCTGCGGCGTCGGTCACAGTCCCGGCGGCGGCGCTGTGATCGCCCGCGACCGCGCCGTTCTGGGTATTGGAGCCGATGCTGGCGTCACTGCTGCCAGGGCCGGCCGAGCCGCTGCTCGCGTTGCTGTCGCCGCTGGTGGTGGCCGAGGTCGGCGAGCCGGTGTCGTCGGCGAACGCCGGGAGGCTGGCAATCGAGAGGCCAGCGACGACGACCGACGCCGAAAGAATCGATAGGGTTGCGAAAAGCGATGCGTGCCGCGCCACAGCCAACTCCCCTGAGCAAACCAAATACTATTGGCCTCAGGAGAGTGCCGACCCGCCGCCTCAACACTCGCCTGATTGATGCTCGCGCGGATCTAGCTGAAACGCAAGAGGTTAATGCGGTCGATCAAATAATCGTTAACGTCAAAATATTGTAATCATTCCCAACGTTGCTTGGAGAGACGCAGGTAGTTCAAGGCACGTAACGATGCGTTTACGCAAGTATTGGCAGGAGTGACAGTGGTGCAACGCTCGGTTTTAGCCTCGCCAGGGCGTGCTTCGAATATCTCTGCGAAACTGTTTTGCTGGGTGCGGACGCGCTCTGCTTTCGCGTCATCCGCCGAGCGGTCGCGGCGACCTACGCACCCGCCCGAACGGGTGGGCTTGAACCTTGAGGCAGCCTTCCGCGGCGACGCATTTTCTCCGCCGCGATCGCGCCCCATAGCAATCCGTAGATCATGTACAGGTGCCGCCAGTGGTCGTTGTCGATCACGTTGTGAATGAAGAGATGGCCAAGCAGCACGACGTACGTGCACTGGATGAACGGCGTCCACGGTCGCGGCTTGAACAGAAGCGGGAAGGCCGCGGCCAGCGTCCACACGGCGAGGATGATGTACGAGAAGCCACCGAGCCAGCCGTAGGTCGTGAAACCTTTCAGCCACATGTCGTGTTCGTCTTCGCCGTAGCGCGGCGCGAACTGCTCGGGCCCGATGCCGAACGGCTTTTCCTGGATCAGGAAGAAGCCCTGCTGCTGCCGTTCGAAGCGTCCGACGCGGCTTTCGTCGTAGCTCTGCACGACGTGCGCCCGCACCTCGTAGAGGTCGCGCACTGCCGGGATCGAGATGAGCACCGCGAGCAGGACGACCACGGTCGCCGCACCGCCCAGCAGGTATCCGACCAGCCGGAAGCGCACCAGTTTCCGCGGCTCGTTGATGTAGGCGAGGAAGGCGACGGCGAGCGCCGTGAACGCCATCAGTCCCCAAGCGGCGCGCGAGAACGACAGGAAAATCGCGAACAGGATGAGGATGAAGCCGGGGATCGCCCAGAGGGATTCTCGCAGCCGCCGGGTCAGGATATCGCGCACCAATACCGCACCGGGCAGCACGAGGAACGGCCCCATGACATTGGGGTCCTGGAAGGTGCCCTTGGCGCGCTCGTAGAGCTTGAAATAGTCGGAATGGGGCAGGACGTTGAAGTACGCCAGGATCGCAATCAGCGAGACCACGATCGCCGAGGCGACGTAGGCGTTGCGGATGAGGCGGAGCCGGCGTTCCGGCGCCTCGCTGACCACCGAGGCGTAGAAGATCGCCGAGGCGATCAGGAGGCCCGTCGTGACCATGTAGACGATCGGCTTGCCGACGATCTGGCTCATCTGCGTCAGCGACAGCAGGCCGCCGGCGATATAGGCCAGCATCAGCACGGTCATCGGCAGGAAGTAGCGGTTGATCTTCAGGCCGAAGAAGGCCCAGACGAAGACCACCACCACGAGCAGGAGGTCGTAGGGCGACGGCTCGACGATGACGAAGCCGCTGATGAAGACGAGGAAGGTGATCGTGCCGTCGGCGATCCTGCCGGCGCCCAGCCGGAAACCGGGGCGGGCGCCTTCAGCAACCCCGTCGATCGCCGCTGCACTCAATAGGCGTTTCTCGTCGACAGCAGGCTGAACGGCGTGCGCGCCAGGATCTTGAGATCCAGCCAGACCGACCAGTTTTCAATGTAATAGAGGTCGTGTTGCACGCGCTGCTGGATCTTCTCTTCGGTGTCGGTCTCGCCGCGCCAGCCGTTGACCTGGGCCCAGCCGGTGATGCCGGGCTTGACGCGATGGCGGGCGAAGTAGCCGTCGACCACTTCGTCGTACAGGCGGTTGGAAGCCTTTGCCTGCACGGCGTGGGGGGGGGGGGGGAACAATCAAACGGGACA
>JBEHXS010000099.1:0-9950 GCA_048498575.1 Pseudomonadota bacterium | reverse complement strand
AGCTACGACCACGGACTCGCGGTCGGCCTGGCCCTGCACGACGGCATGCACGCCGTGACGGTCGAGCGCCGTGGCGCGGCACCTAGCGGAACGTGACGGTGGCAGAGCGCGGATGATTCTTGTCCTGCGTCCCACTGACGACCGGCCCGGGAGCCGGACGGTTGCGACAAGGCACCCCCTCCCGAAATCGCTCTCGCGATTTCGACCTTCCCTCAAGGGGGAGGTTGAGCGGGTGATTGTGGAAGCCTAGCGGAAGCTCACCGTGGCGAGCGCTCGGTTGCGCTTGTCGTCGGGCCAGGTGGTGACGGCAGACATCGTGGTGCCGTTGATGTTCACGCCCTGACCGGACGCGGCGAGCGTGGCGGTGCCGGCGGGCGTGGTCACCGTCACCGATCCCTCGAGCAGCACGACGCCGATCTGTCCGTCGATCGGGCCGCCCCAGAAATCCGTGCCGCGGATGCCAATCGTGGCGACTGGCGTCGTCACGCTGGCGTCCTTCGTGGCGCCGGCCGCGAGCTTGCCGGAGATGAAGCGGAAGGCGCCGTCGACGGTGGCGTGGAGCGCGTTGGCGCCGGCGGGATTGTAGACGAAGCGATCGATGGCGAGTCTGGCGCGCTCGCCCAGCGTGAGGGCGGTGCCGTCGTCGAGGGTGAGCGCCAGGCGTGCGTCGGCGCCGGTGGCGAGGATCTCGTTCAGGGAAACCGGCGAGCCGGCACCGAGTGCTGCCGTGGCGCCATCGCTGGTGCCCGTCGCGTCGCCCTGTACGCGATCGACCTTGCCGATCGGATCGGCGTACGCGGTGGCCGGGAAGGCGGCGAGGATGAGCACGAGCAGAAGCGCGCGCCGCCGGCGGGAGATCAGGCGGCTTCGACCTTCGCCGCTTCGCACGCCAGGCCGTACTTCTCGCTCCATGTCTCGATCGCTTCGATCACGGGGTTGAGGGCGAGCCCGGCTTCGGTCAGCTCGTAGCTCGTCTTGGGCGGCATCACGGACTGAACCGTCTTCTTGATGAGCCCGGCCTTCTCCAACCGCGCGAGGCGCTGGGCAAGCGTGGTCGAGTTCACGTCGCCGGCGTTGCGGGCCATGTCGTTGAAGCCCTGCGGGCCCGACAGCAGCACGCGAACGATGAGGAGCACCCACTTCTCCTGAAGCAGGTTCACGCCTGCGGTGAGATGCCGCGAAGGGCACGACGAGCCGTGCGTTTCGGCCGGTTCCTGTTGATGGCGGACCATGGCGTTTCCTTATCACGCCCAGAATGATTCCGGGAGTACTTGATTTTCTATAGTGCTATATCTAGCTATTCGCTTAACAGTTTCAAGCACTCCAAGGAGCATGACAATGAACGCCGTCACAGCCTTCAAGCCCGACCCGAAGTACACGCAGCTCGCCGAAGAGGGCGCCATCGGGCGGGCGAAAACGGCCCTGGAAGCCAAGGGTTTCGAGGTTTTCGTGGTCGACAGCGCAGCCGACGCCAAGGCCAAGGTGCTGGAGCTCATTCCGGAAGGCGCGGAGGTGATGACCAACGCCTCGAAGACGCTGGACGACAGCGGCATCTCGGCGGCGATCAACGATTCCGGCAAGTTCGACGCGCTCCGCCCGAAGCTGATGGCGATCTACGGCGACCCGAGCAAGAAGCGCGAGCAGCGCAAGCTGGCGGCGGCGCCGGACTATTCGCTGGGCAGCGTCGCGGCGGTGACCGAGGACGGCAACATCCTGATCGCCTCGGCGAGCGGTAGCCAGCTCGGCCAGTACACCTACGCCGCCGGCAAGGTGATCTGGGTCGTCGGCACGCACAAGATCGTCCGCGACGTAGCCGAGGCGCAGCAGCGCCTGAACGAGCACGTCTTCCCGCTCGAGAACGAGCGCGCGCTCGCGGCCTACGGCATGAACAGCGCGATCCTCAAGGTGCTCACCATCCACGGCGAGCGCCCGGGCCGCCTGACGCTGATCCTGATCCGCGAGCACCTCGGGTTCTAGGCCGAAACGACAACGCCGGACCGTCCTCGTCTTTTGACGGTCCGGCACTCGCCTGACACACTCGGCCGATGAAAGCCGAGACGTTTCAGTTCGCCGACGACGGCGACATCCCGAACAATCCGCTGCCGCTTATCGTCTATCGCGGCGCGCTGGCGCCTGAAGGCGACGTGGCGGCGGCGTTCGAGGCGCGCTTCTCCGGCAACGGCTGGGGGCGGATGTGGCGGAGCGTCGTCTTTCCCTTCCACCACTATCATTCGAACACGCACGAGGTGCTCGGCATTGCCGCGGGCCGCCTGACGCTGCGCATGGGTGGCGAAGCGAATGGCGCGACCATCGAGGCCGCCACCGGAGACGCGCTGCTCATTCCCGCGGGAGTCGGGCACAAGCGGCTGTCGGATGCGACCGGGCTTGTGGTGGTCGGCGGCTATCCGCCGGGCGCGCCGGCCTACGATCTGTGGCGCGAGGGCGCCGAGGAGAAGGACCGCATCCGGGTCAGGATCGCGGGCGTACCGCTGCCAAAGACGGACCCGGTGGGTGGGGGCAGCGGGCCGGTGTTCGAGGTGTGGCGGTAGGGGAGTTTCTCTCTTTGAGAGGGTCGCGACCCTCACCCTCTTTCTCTAAGCTCGGCTTCCCCTCGCCAAGAGAAAGAGCCCTCTCCCACGGGGAGAGGGCGGAGCCTCATTCTTGATGGCGATCGCTACTCGTCTTTCTCTTTACTGAGCGGGCGGAGCGCGGCCATGACGTCGGCGATGCGCGGCGGGCTGCCGTTGATGAAGGGGAGCGGGCGGCAGACCTCGATCGCGGCGATGCCGACGCGGGCGGTGAGCAGGCCGTTGATGACGCCTTCGCCGAGGCGGGCGGAGAGGCGCGCCGCGACGCCGTGGCCGATGATCTGCTGGATCAGCGAATCGCCGGCGGCGATGCCGCCGGTGAGCGCGAGGTGGCTGATCGTTTCGCGCGCCAGGCGGAAGAAGCCGATGGCGCCCGGGCGGCCGCCGTAGAGCATCGCCAGGCGGCGGATCAGGCGGAGGATCTCGGCGCCGACGAACAGCAGGTCGACGAGCGCGCGCGGCGAGATCGCGGTGACCAGCGCGACGCGCTTGGCCGAGCCCAGCACCATGCGGCGGGCGGAATCATCGAAGGGCAGCAGAAGCTTGGTTTCGGCGAGGCCGATCAGATCGCGGCCGTCGATGATCTCGTTGCGGTGGCTGGCGAGGTAGCTGCGGCCGCGGGCGGTTTCGGGGCGGCGGCGGTAGAGGGCATCGATCTCGCGGACGACGACCAGCGCGCGGTCGCGGTCGTCGGCGGTGGCGGCCTCGAGGGCGCGGGCGTGGATGACGTGGATGCGGCGGAGACGCAGCAGGCCGACGACCTCGCGCGCGATGATGAAGACGAGCGCGATCGCGGCGACGGCGGCGATGACGGCGGTGAGCCAGCCAAGGATGTCGCTGCGATCGAACAGCGCGCGGATGAGGTTATCGATGCCGACGCCGACGGCGAACAGGACGAGCAGCGCGACGGCGGCGAAGAAGACGCCGAGCCAGACGCGGCCGCGGCGGCGCGGCTCGATGGCGACGGCATCGGCCTCGGCGGTCTCGTCGCCGGCGTCGGGGTAGAGCTCCTCCGGCTCGAAGCGGACCTCGTCGAGATTGAAGGATGTCGGGCGGCGGCTCATGCGAACTTGTCCCCGAGCAGGAACTGGAGGGCGCGGTCGAGGCGGATGTGGGGGAGCGAGAGGGTGAGGCCCTCCGCGGTGCGCTCGAGCTTCGGCGGGCGGAAGCGGACGAAACGGACGTCGGTGCGCGGGGCGCCGGGTTTGAACATCGCGTCGATGTCGGTGGGCAGATCGCCGGGGAAGATCGCGACTTCGGCATTGCCGTCGAAGACGCGGCCGTCGACGGATTCGCCGGGGAGGGGCGTGCCGATGATCGCGGGGAGCGTCTCGCCAATGCGGGTGACGCTCGCCTCGCGCGTCGAGCGCACCGAGGCCAGCGCGACGACGTCAACCTTGGCGCCGGCGTACTTGGCGCGCGAGGACGCGCGCTCGACAAGGCGGGACAGGATCGCCTCGAGGCGGTCGTGGTCGCCGTGATGCAGGTGGTCGGCCTTGGTCGCGGCGAACAGGATGCGGTCGATCTTGCGGGTGACGAGGCCGGCGAGCCAGCCGGCGCGGCCGACGCGGAAGGATTCCAGAACGCCGGCCAGCGCCGTCTCCAGCTCGGCGATGGCGCCGCTGCCGGCATTGAGGGCGGCGAGCACGTCGGCAAGCACGATCTGGCGGTCGAGGCGGGCGAAGTGATCGCGGAAGAACGGCCGCACCACGGCGGACTTATAGGATTCGAAGCGGCGCTCCATCATGTGGGCGAGCGGCGAGGCGAGCTCGCGGAGCGGGGCGAAGGTGAGGGCGGGCGATGCTTCGAGCTCGCCCGGCATCAGGAAGCGGCCGGGCGGCTCGGTCGAGACCGCGCCATCGGCAAGACGCATGGCGCGGAGGTAGACGGTGAAGGCAGCAGCGAGATCGCGCGCGGTGGTTTCGTCCTCGCGCGGATTGGCGGGCAGCGCGTCGAGCTTCGCCAGCCAGGTCGCGGCGCGCTCGCGGTTGAGGGTGGCGGAGGCGCGCTCGACCGTCTCGCGCGACCATTCGGCGTAGGACTTGCGGAGCAGCGGCAGGTCGAGCAGCCACTCGCCGGGATAATCGACGATGTCGATGTGGAGCTTGCCGCTGCCGAGCGTGCGGCCGAGGAGACGCGCCGACTGGTAGCGGACAGTGAGGCGAAGCTCGCTGATCGCGCGGGTCGATTCCGGCCAGATGCGCTCGTCGACCAAAGCAGCGACGTTGCGCTCATAGTCGAAGCGCGGGACGTGATCGTCGGGTTGCGGCTGCAGCGAGGCGCCGGCAACGCGGCCGCCGGCGTACGCCTTGAACATGGGCAGCCGGCCGCCGTGCATCAGGTTATGGACGAGCGCGGTGATGAAGACAGTCTTGCCGGCGCGGGCAAGGCCGGTGACGCCCAGCCGCACCGTGGGTGTCCGGATACCGGTCGCGCGGTCGCCGATATTGGCCAGAACCAGCCGCGTTTCGTCGGTAAGCGTCGTCAGGCTCAAGGGTGACTGCGCTCCGTTGGTGGCCCCCATGTAGGCGAGGGCGGGGCGGGGCGCCAGTGGCGGGGCCTAATCGACAGCGTCGGCAGCGCCGAGATCCCGCGGCCGGATCAGCGCAATCAGCTCGCCGGCGCTTGCCGGAAGCTCGGCCCAATCGTCGATTTCCACGCGGCTCACGGCGAGCGTGCACGTCGGGAATTTCGCGGCGAGTTCCTCGCGGAGCGCGCGCTTGCCGGACTGCGCCAGCGCCAGCGCGGTGGCGTGGATCGTCGGGTTATGGCCGATGACCAGGACGCGGCCGGCATCGGCGGCGTTGGCAGCGATCAGGTCGAGGTAGGTGCCGGCAGCACCGTAGAGCGGGTCGAGCACGCGCACGCGCGTCGCGTTCGAAACGCTGGCGAGGATATCGGCCAGCGTCTCGCGCGTGCGGCGCGCCGGCGAGACCAGGATGAGATCGGGGGCGCCTTGCCCGACGATCGCGCCACCCATAAGGTGCGCGTCGCGGTGGCCGCGTGGCAGGAGCGGGCGATCACGGTCGCTCATGCCGGGTGTCGCCGGCATCGTCTTGGCGTGGCGCAGCAACATCACGACCTTCACGACACGCCCCCACACATGAAAAAGCGCCCGCGTGGTGCGCGGGCGCTGGTAGTCCAGCCGGTCGCTGCGCTCAGTTGAAGCTGAGCAGCGTGCGGGCGATCCAGCCGGTGTTGGTCGGCGTCTGCACCTGGCACCAGCCGGTGCTGGAGCAGAGCGCGACGTTGACCGTCGTGTTTGCCGGCACCGACTCCAGCACGCCGCCGCCGGCGGCAGGACCCGGGCGCAGGTTGACGTTGGAGTTCAGCGGCGTGACGGCCGTCGGGCTCGGCGGCGCAAAGGTCGTGAACGCGACCGGGGCCGGCGCGCTGCCGCCGCCGCTGCCGCTTGCCATGCAATTGGCATAAGTCTGCTCACGGATCTGCTGCTGCTTGTCGAGAGATACCATCAGGCCACCGGCGCCACCGACGACGCAGCCGCTGGTGATGGCGGTGCCGTTGCCACCCGAGAGCAGGCTGGCAACGCCCGCGCCAAGGCCACAGCCGATGGCCGTCGAAGCGACCGGGTGGGTCGCGGCATACACCGCCTGCTCTGCCTGGTCCTTGCAGTACGACGCCTTGTCGGCCCACGCGGCGCTCGCCCAGGAGAGCGCGGCAGCGGCGACCACAATGGCGGTGGCGAGCTTCTTCATGTTCTTTTCCTCCGATACGCGCCCCGGTTTCGAGGCCGTCTCCTGGCCGCCCATGTAGGTGGGCGCCAATGAACGGTCAGTGACGGCGGTCACAGCAATTCAAACAATCCGCCGCCGCCGGCGGCGTTATTCGTCGCGATAGACCCGCTCGCGCCGCTCATGGCGCTCCTGGGCCTCGATCGACAACGTGGCGATCGGGCGGGCGTCCAGCCGCTTCAGGCTGATCGGTTCGCCCGTCTCCTCGCAGTAGCCGTACGTGCCGTCCTCGATGCGCTGCAGGGCAGCGTCGATCTTGGCGATCAGCTTGCGCTGCCGGTCGCGCGCCCTGAGTTCGATGGCGCGGTCGGTTTCGGACGACGCGCGATCGGCGAAGTCCGAGTGGTTCTGGTTTTCACTCTGGAGATGTTCGAGCGTCTCCCGCGCTTCCTTGAGGATGTCTTCCCGCCAGGCGATGAGCTTGGCCCGGAAGTATTCGCGCTGCCGGTCGTTCATGAACGGCTCTTTGTCCGTCGGCCGGTATTCCTGCGTACGCGCTTGCGACATGTATGTCCTGACCCCTAGATCGCCCGCGGATTGGGCGCGGAATATAGCGATGGGGTATGACACCGACAATAAGCCTGAAACGGGCAGAATTCCGCCATTGTCGGCCGTTTGGCGAGGTTGGGCGAATGCGCTTCGGGCAGGCGGACACGTCCGCCGGGTACCCGATTTGTCCCTCCGGTGAGGAGCGCGACAGCGGCGGGCTGCCATGGGTGCCGCGACCCGCGGCGGGCGCGCCGACATCCAAAACGCCGCTCGTTGGTCGCCGGGCAAAAGAGGCTTGCCGCGCGCGGCCTCCGGGCGTAAGTGGCGGGTGTCGCGCAAAGCGACCGCTTCCCTTGATCCGCTCAGTGGCGGAGTAAACAGGTGGACGAATAGTCGTCCAGGCGGTCAAGCACACGCCATCCATGCCTTCGGCATGGTTCGGCCAGCGGCTCCAACACATCAACGCCGACACTGCGTCGGCACCCATCGCCAGTCATGCGCGCCCTGCGGCGGCGCATGCCTTGCGCCGACCGGAGCTTGCCATGAACCGACCGCTTGTCGTGATCTTCACGGCCATTGTCCTCGATGCCGTCGGCATCGGGCTCATTTTTCCGATTCTGCCGTCGCTGCTCGAGGACGTGACCCACGCGCAAAACGTGGCGCCGGTCATCGGCCTGCTGGCGGCGCTCTATGCCGTCATGCAGTTCATCTTCGCGCCGGTATTGGGTTCGCTCAGCGACCGGCTCGGCCGCCGGCCGGTGCTGCTGATCTCGCTCGCCGGCGCGGCCGTCAACTATCTGTTCCTCGCTTTCGCGCCCAACCTCTGGATGCTGCTACTCGGGCGCGCCATCGCCGGCCTGACGAGCGCCAACACCTCGGTGGCGGCGGCGTACATCACCGACATCACCCCTGAGGACAAGCGGGCGCGCCGCTTCGGCCTGTTCAACGCGATGTTCGGCATCGGCTTCATCATCGGGCCCGTCCTCGGCGGCGCGCTCGGCGACTACTGGCTGCGGCTGCCGTTCATCGCGGCGGCCGTGCTGAACGGGTGCAATCTGCTGCTGGCGTTCTTCGTCCTGCCGGAGTCGCGCACGCCGAGCGGCGGGAAGTTCGACTTCGCGGCGCTCAATCCGCTGCGGCCGCTGCGCTGGGTGTTCTCGATGAAGGGGCTGCTCCCGATCATCTTCATCTTCTTCGTCTTCAGCGCCACGGGCGAGGCCTACGGCGTGTGCTGGGCGCTCTGGGGCGGCGACACGTTCCAATGGAACGGGCTGTGGATCGGCCTTTCGCTCGGTACCTTCGGCGTCTGCCAGACGCTCGCCCAGGCGTTTCTGCCGGGACCGGCGGTGAAGCTGCTCGGCGAGCGCGCCGCGATCCTGACCGGTGTTGCCGGCGCCGCGGTGGCGCTGATCGTGATGGCGTTCGCAACGCAGGGCTGGATCATCTTCGCGATCATGCCGGTGTTCGCACTCGGCGGCATCGGCGTGCCGGCGCTGCAGTCATTGGCGACGCGGCAGGTCGACTCCGGGCAGCAGGGCCAGTTCCAGGGCGTGCTGGCTTCGGTGGTGAGCCTCGCCTCGATCGTCGCGCCGCTCGGCTTCTCGAGCTTCTATTTCGTCGTCCGGCAGCAGTGGCCGGGCGCGATCTGGCTGTCGGTCGTCGTCCTCTACGCGATCGGAGCGCTGCTGGTCCTCGGCCTGCGGCTGAAGAAGCCCGCGGCGGCGCAGACGGGCCCTAGTGCTTCTGCGTGATCTCACCGAGTAGCCGCGCCATCTCGCGCTCGAGGTCGTTGACCTTGGCGGCGGCTTCCTCGGCCGGGGTCGTGGCGGGCGGCACCGAGAACGAGGGCGCGTCCTCGACGATGCGCGGACGCAGGAACTCGGGGAGCGCGTCGGTGTCCGCCGCGCCGTTGGTGGCGGGCGGCTCCTCCTCGACATCCGGCGGCGGTGTGGCGCCGAACGAAGGCGCCGGTGTCGTCGTCTCGAAGCGGGCGGCGCTCGGCCGGCGCACCGGCGGGAAGGGGCGCTCGATCGGTTGCGGCACGGGCGGCGCGGGAGGCGGCGGCACCGCGGCGTGCGACGGCTGGTCGAACTCGCGCGCCGCGTTCGCGGACGGCGGACGCGCACCGGGAAGCGGGAACGGGCTCGGCGCGGCCTCGTCGGCCGGCGGCTCGCCGAACAGCGTGTCCGTCGACGGGAAGGCCGGCGCCGGGAAGGGCTGGGGCGGCGGGGCAGGTGGCGGCGCGGCGGGCTTTACGGCGGGACGCACGCGCGGACGCTGGATGTTCTGCTCGACGACGACGTCGGCGGGGCCGCCGATGAGGACGAGATGCTCGACGTTGTCGCGGCGCACCAGCACCAGCCGGCGGCGGCCATCGACCGGCATGGCGTCGACGATTGCCAGCCGCGGGACGCGCCCGCGGCCAATGCTGCCGAGGCCGCCCGAGGCGTAGCGGCGCACGAGCCAGTAGACCACGGCCACGAGCGCAAGGACGACGATCGCCGTGATGACGATACGCAGGATCAGTCCGTCCCAATCGCCGAACATCAGGTTTTGCGCCGCCTCTCGCTGCCTGCCGGGAGCAGCCTTCGGACAGTTTGGCCGAATCGGCAGGAAAGACAACTTTTCCAGTGAGAGAAACCGCAACGCAAGGGTGGATTCCCGCCCGCTTCCGGGTTGCCGGGGGAAAACAGCAACAGCCCTGCGAAAATCCGAATCGGCGAATCGCCCTCGTTGAAATTCGCTTGCATCCGAACCATTGTCGGCACGCCAAGTGATTCGCGCTTGCGCCGCCGCCGATTCGGCGGTGCGAGCCTCGACCGGACCTGATGAGCGATCGAACGCCGACCACCATCCGCTCCGAGCCGGTGATCGACCGGACGGAACGCATCACGGGTGTCGGGCGGCTCCTGATCGTCTCGTTCTTCCTTGTCGGCATGTCCGTCGGCCTCGCCTTCATCCGGCCGGAGCTGGCGCAGCCGTTCGTGATCGGGCTGCTCGCCGTCCTTGCCGTGGTCGGCGTCGTCTCGCTGCTCGCCGGCGCCATCGGCATCATCCGCTTCGCCAGCCGCAACCAGGACGACGGCATCGGCCGGGCCTTCCTCGACGGCCTCAGCGAGGG
>JBEHXS010000098.1:0-9997 GCA_048498575.1 Pseudomonadota bacterium | reverse complement strand
GTCGCCCACCGTGACGCCCGGCCCGAAAAACACGTTCGGCTCGATGGTCACGTCGCGCCCGAGCCTGGTGTCGTAGCTGAACCACACCGTCGATGGCGCGATCATCGTCGCGCCCTCGTCCATCGCCGTCTCGCGCATCACCTTCTGGAACAGTCCCTCGGCGTGCGAAAGCTGCTGGCGGTCGTTGACGCCGGCGACCTCGCTGGGGTCGACCTCGAGCGCCTTCACCTGCTGGCCGGAGCGATTGGCGTGCGCCACCACGTCCGTCAGGTAGTACTCGCGCTTGGCGTTGTCGTTGCCGATCTGCGCGAGCAGCGGCAGCAGCCCGGCGCCGCGGAAGCCCATGATGCCGGCGTTGACGTAGCGCACCTTGCGCTGCTTGGCGTTGGCGTCGCGCTCCTCGATGATCGCGGTCAGTCGCCCATCGCCCTCGATCAGCCGGCCGTAGCCGCGCGGGTCGATCGGCCGGAAGCCGACGACGGCGACGTCGGTGCCGGCCGCGAGTTCCGTCCGGATGCGGTCGAGCGAGCGCGCCGTGATCAGCGGCGTGTCGCCGTAGAGCACGATCACGTCGTCATAGCCCTGCGCGATAGCCTCTCTCGCGGCGAGCACGGCGTGGGCCGTGCCCAGCCGCTCGCTCTGCTCATGGACGGTCGCCGCGGGCGCTGCGCGGCGCACGAAGGCGCTGATCGCGTCCGCCTTCGGCCCGACCACCACCGCGATTGCGCTGGCGCCGCCCTTCAGCGCCGCGTCCAGCACATGGCCGATCATTGGCCGGCCGCCGACCGGGTGCAGTACCTTCGGCACCGCCGATTTCATCCGCGTGCCTTCGCCGGCCGCGAGAATGATCGCCAGGCAGCTTCGCGTCGCCCCGCTTTGGCTCGTCATGTCCGTCGGATTCCCTTCACGCCGGCGCGTCAGAGGCGCCGGCCGTTTGGCCGAATTATGCCCGACCGCGCCGCGCCGGGAGTTAACGCCCGCGGGGCGGCGCCCGGCAAGCTAGCCGATGGTCCCGAGCGCCGGGAAGGTCGAGAGCAGCCAGTACGAAAACTGCGAGACGTTGCCGGTGATGAATAGCACGCCGGTGACCACGAGCAGGCCGCCCATCACCTTCTCGACCGTCCCGAGATGGCGGCGGAAGCGGCCCATGAACGCCATGAACGGCCCCGCGAATAGGCCGGCGACCAGGAACGGAATTCCGAGCCCCAGCGAGTAGGCTGCGAGCAGCCCGGCGCCGCGCGATACCGTCGCCTCCGATCCGGCGATGGCGAGGATCGTCGCCAGCACCGGCCCGATGCACGGCGTCCAGCCGAACGCGAACGCCAGCCCCATGATGTACGAGCCGATCGGCCCCGCTGCGTGCTGATGCTGCAACCGCGCCTCGCGATAGAGGAACGGGATGCGGAAGACGCCGAGGAAGTGCAGCCCCATGACGATGATGACGCCGCCGCCGAGGACCGACAGCACATCGAGGTGGGTGCGCACGAGCTGCCCGATCGCCGAGGCGGCGGCCCCGAGCGAGATGAACACCGTCGAGAAGCCGAGCACGAAGGCCAGCGCCGACAGCATTACGGTGCGCCGCGCCACGCGCACCTCGCCGACGCCGGTGAGCTGGTCGAGGCTGACGCCCGCCATGTAGCAGAGATAGGGCGGCACCAGCGGCAGCACGCACGGCGACAGGAACGAGACCAGCCCGGCCAGCACGGCGCCGCCGTGGGTTACGTCAATGGCCGCCAAATGCCAGTCTCCATCCGCTCCCGCCTGCCGCGGTTATAGGGAATTCCGCCGCCCGGTCGATATCACATAGCCGTGCTGCGGCCGCCTGTCGCCCCATCGCCGGCGGCGGCGTTTGACGCTGGTCAAGGCCTTGCCGCATTGTCGGCCGCAGGGTTGAGGCCCGCCAGGAGGAAAGTACATGCCCGTCAATCACGCCGCCGTCTGGATCGATCACGAGCAGGCCAAGGTATTCGTCGTCACCCGCGAGGGCGACAAGGAGTGGAAGATCCGGCCGCACGACCGGCACGTCCATATCCACCACAAGGCCGGCAAGGGCGACTCCGGCCACGCCCCTGAGGACGAGCACTATTTCCACGGCGTCGCCGATGCCATCAAGGACGCCGCCGAGATCCTGATCGCCGGGCCGGGCACCGCCAAGTCCGAGCTGATGCACCACCTCACCCATCACGACCCGGCCGTGGCGAAGAAGGTGGTCGCGGTCGAAGCGCTCGACCATCCGACCGACAACCAGCTCGTCGCCATCGCCCGGAAATTCTTCAAGGACAGCGATCAGTTGCTGCCCAATTCCCCGCCGCCGCCCCGCCGCTGAAGGTTACCCCGCGTTAACGAAACCTGAACGCGAATCGCCGCACACCTTCGAGCCTTGGGGCCGATGCCCCTGCGGAGGTGTGCGATGGCGATGCGTGCTGAGTCCCAGCCGGTCGATCTCGCGGAGGTCGCCGACTCCGAAGTTCCCGCGTCGGATTTCCTGGCGACCGCGACGGCGAGCGCCGGCCAGCGCCGCATGGCGCTGGTCGTCGTCATCCTGTCGCTCATTCTCTTCGCCGTCCTGCTGCCCTTCGCCAAGGTGAAGCTGGCGCAGGTCACGGCCTTCATCCCCGCTTATGAAGCGGCCCTCGTCATCACCGACCTGGTGACGGCGGTGCTGCTGCTCGGCCAGTTCATGAAGCTGCGCTCGCGCGCCATGCTGGCGCTCGCCGCCGGCTACCTGTTCGACGCGCTCATCGCGCTGGCGCACGGCCTGTCGTTCCCCGGCGGCTTCGCGCCCTCCGGCGTCATCGGCGGCGGCAGCCAGACCACGGTCTGGCTCTACGCCTTGTGGCACGCCACGTTCCCGCTGTTCGTCATCGCCTACGCCCTGCTCAAGGACGATCACCGGCCGCTGCTCGCCGACGCCACCCGCGCGCTCGCCATTGCCGCCGCCGCGTTCGTCGTCGTGGTCGTCGGCGCCATGGTCGTCGCCGTCACCATCGGCCACGACGAGCTGCCGCCGCTGCTGGTCAACGGCAACTATTCGCCGACCTATGTCGTCCTCCTCGGCGCCTCGTGGCTGCTCAGCATCGGCGCCGTCGCGCTGCTCTGGTGGCGCCGCCTGCGCACTGTGCTCGACCTCTGGGTCGGCGTGGTCATGTGCGTCTGGGTGCTCGACGTCGCGCTCTCCGCCGTCTTCAACGCCGCCCGCTACGATCTCGGCTTCTACTCCGGCCGCTTCTACGGCCTCCTCGCCGCCACCTTCGTGCTCGCCGTGCTGCTGCTGGAATCGAGCGGCCTGTTCAACCGCATGGCCGAGACCGCCGAGGCGCTCCGCGGCCAGGCGGTCCGCCTCAAGGGCACGGTCCGCGAGAGCCTCGCCCGCCAGCAGGAGATCGAGAATCAGCTTCGCCAGGCGCAGAAGATGGAGGCCATCGGCAACCTCACCGGCGGCATGGCGCACGACTTCAACAACCTGCTCGGCGTCGTCATCGGCAACCTCGACCTGATGCTGAACCGCACCCGCGACCCGGACCTGCAGGAGCTCGGCAACGAGGCACGCGACGCCGCCCTCCAGGGCGCCGACCTCACCCGCCGCCTGCTCGCCTTCGCCCGCCGCCAGCCGCTGCAGCCGCAGCTCGTTTCGATCAACAGCCTCGTGTCGAACCACGCCCAGCTGCTGCGCCGCCTGCTCGGCGCCCAGATCGAGGTGCGCCTGCATCTCGGTGCCAACGTCTGGCCGGCGATCGTCGACCCGACCCAGCTCGAGGCGGCCATCACCAACCTCGCCACCAACGCCCGCGACGCCATGCCGGGCGGCGGTATCCTGACCATCGCGACCGACAACCGCCGCCTCGACGAGGACTATGCCGCAAGCCACCCGGAGGTCGTCGCCGGCGATTACGCGCTGATCGAGGTCACCGATTCCGGCACCGGCATACCGCCCGAGGTGCTGGCCCGCGTCTTCGAGCCGTTCTTCACCACCAAGGACGTCGGCAAGGGCACCGGCCTCGGCCTGTCGATGGTCTACGGCTTCATGAAGCAGTCGAAGGGCCACGTCAGTGTCTACAGCGAACCCAGCGTCGGCACGACGTTCCGCCTCTATCTGCCGCGCTTCGGCGAGGCCGCCGTGGAAACCGTCGCGGCGCCGGCCGAGCCGGAGGATCTGCGCGGCAACGGCGAGACCGTGCTCGCCGTCGAGGACGTCGACCTGCTGCGCAAGGTCGTGGTGCGCCAGCTCGACGAGCTCGGCTACAAGGTGCTCACCGCCCAGAATGCCGACGAGGCCATCGTCATCCTCGCCGCCCACCACGTCGACGTCCTGTTCACCGACGTCATCCTCGCCGGCGGCGCCACCGGCTTCGATCTCGCCCGCGTCGCCCGCCAGCGCTGGCCGAACCTCAAGGTCGTGTTCACCTCCGGCTTCCCCGATACCAAGCTCAACACCGGCAGCGGCCCCACCAACGTCGGCAAGCTGCTCGGCAAGCCCTTCCGCAAGGACGATCTGGCAAAGGCCCTGAAGGCGGCGCTCACGATCTAGGCGGATTCACTCCTGGACGGCGGCCGCGATTACGTGGGCCTGTATCTTGGCGGCGACAGCGCCAGTGCCATGGCGGTCGGCAAGGGCCGATGCGACGAAGTCGGTGACGGATTCCAGGTTCCCCGCGTCCCTGGCCTCGATTTCGCTGCGCAGGACGGTGCCCTGGCAATAGGCGACGGCCGGAATGCGCGGCGACGACGCCCGGCTTTGTTCTGCCCTCGTCTCGATCTCCACCCGCGCGAAGCCTGCCTGCTCCAGCTCGCGGCGGATCAGCGCCGTATCGTGGTAGCCGTGCGGCGTGCGCGCCAGAAAGCGCGGCGGGTCGCCCGGAAAGATTTCCGCGAGAGCGTTGGTCACATCGTTGGCAAATACGTTCTCCTCGATGCGATCCCACACATTGAACAGGAACCGCCCTCCGGGCCTCAGCACCCGCCTGGCCTCGCGGTAGCCGGAAATGCGATCGGGAAAGAACATCGCGCCGAACTGGCAGCAAACCAGATCGAAGCTCGCATCTGCGAACGGCAGCGCCAGCGCGTCCGCCTGCTGCCATCGGATGCGGGTGTCGGGAGGCTGTCGCGAGGCGGCGTAGTCGACCATCGGCTGGTTGAGGTCGGTTGCGATGTAGGTCGCGTCGGGCGACAGTCTTGGTGCCAGCGCGCGAGTGACAACGCCGCTGCCCGCAGCGGTTTCCAAAACCGCGCCCGGCGACAGGGACGCGGCGCGTCGCGCCATATCCGCGGCGTACGGCTCGAAGATCAGCGGCACCATGTAGCGGTCGTAGTTTTCCGGGATCGAGCCGGCGAACACCTTGTCCGATTCCAGCATCGCTGCCATCCGCCGTCCGTTGATGAGACCGCGCTCTACCCGCCGGTCACGCTCATGGTGCGCGCCACCGCCGGACGCTGATGCGCGCGATCGATGACGAAATCGTGGCCCTTCGGCTTCCGGGCGATCGCCGCCTCGATCGCCGTGTCGAGCAGGTTGTCGTCTCCGGACGCCCGGAGTGGCGTGCGGAGGTCGGCGGCGTCTTCCTGTCCGAGGCACATGTAAAGCGTCCCGGTGCAGGTGACGCGGACGCGGTTGCAGCCCTCGCAGAAATTATGCGTCAGCGGCGTGATGAAGCCGAGCCGCCCGCCCGTCTCCGCCACGCGGACGTAGCGCGCCGGCCCGCCCGTGCGGTACGCGGTCTCGGCGAGCGTCCAGCGCTCCGCCAGATCCGCCCGCACGGCGGAGAGCGGCAGGTACTGGTCGGTGCGGTCGGCGCCGACGTCGCCGAGCGGCATCGTCTCGATCAGCGTCAGGTCCATGCCGGCGCCATGCGTCCAGCGGATGAGGTCGTCGAACTCGCCCTCGTTGACGCCCTTCAGCGCCACCGTGTTGATTTTGACGTCGAGCCCGGCCCGCCGTGCTGCCTCGATTCCCGCGAGCACCTGGTCGAGATCGCCCCAGCGCGTGATCGCGCGGAACTTCGCCGGGTCGAGGGTGTCGACCGAAACGTTGATGCGCTCGACGCCCGCCCCCGCCAGCGCATCGGCATAGCGCGCGAGCTGCGAGCCGTTGGTGGTCAGCGTCAGTTCGTCCAGCCCGCGCCCGATATGCCGCGACAGCGACTGCACCAGCGACAGGAAATCCTTGCGCACCAGCGGCTCGCCGCCGGTCAGCCTGAGCTTGCGCACCCCACGCGCGATGAACGCCGAGCACAGCCGGTCAAGCTCGCCCAACGACAGCATGTCCTTCTTCGGCAGGAAGTGCTGGTCCTCCGCCATGCAGTAGACGCAGCGGAAATCGCAACGGTCGGTGACCGACACGCGCAGGTACGTGATCGTCCGCCCGAAGGGGTCGGTGAGCGCGGGCTTGAGCTCGGGGACGGCGATGTTCATGTCACCAGTATGTATCGCGGCGGGCCCATCGATCAATCCGGCCGGAAATATCGCTCTCCGCTCGTCCACCGCCCCTCGCCTATTCCCCGGCCGTTCCCCGCCCTCCGCTCATCCCTGCGAAAGCAGGGACCCACATTTCCGCGCAACTAACCTTCGAAGTTTCGCTTCGCGCCCGAGGTGGGTCCCCGCTTTCGCGGGGAAGAGCGAAATGGAAAGGCACGGAGACGGCAGACCACCCTACGGCGCCACGTCCTTCCGCGGCTCGGCGCCGCGCGCCGGCGGTATCGTCAGCCCCTGCGCCACGAGCGTGGCCCACGCTTCCTCCGCATCGTCGGCGAAAGTCAGCAGCCCCGCTTCTTCCTCCTCGATGAAGCCTTCCTCGACCAGCATCCCGACGTTGACCGCGTTGTTCCAGTAGCTGCGGTCGACGCATACGATCGGAATACGCTTCATCTTCCCGGTCTGCACGAGCGTCACCAGCTCGAACAGCTCGTCGAAGGTGCCGAAGCCACCGGGAAACGCGACCAGCGCCGCGGCCCGCATGGCGAAGTGCATCTTGCGCATGGCGAAGTAGTGGAACTGGAACGTCAGGTCGGGCGTCGAGTAGGCGTTGGGTTCCTGCTCGTGCGGCAGCTCGATGTTGAAGCCGATCGACGGCGCCCCGGCGTCATGCGCGCCGCGGTTGGCGGCCTCCATGATGCCGGGCCCCCCACCGGTCGCGATGACGTTGTCGCGGAGCCCGCCGTTCGAGGTCAGCGCCCCGCCCCGCTCCGAGACGATCCGCCCGAACTTTCGCGCTTCGTCGTACCAGCGCGCCGAGTCCCGTCCCGGCCGCGGCTTGGCGGGCGGCAAGAGGCTGGACGTTGTTGCGCCCGGGTCGCCGCTGCCGCCCTCCATCACCCGCGCCGATCCGAATACGACCACCGTGGAACGCACGCCCCAGGCGCGCAGCAGCTCCTCCGCCTTGGAATACTCGAGCAGGAAGCGCACGCCGCGCATCGAGTCGCGCATGATGTAGTCGCTGTCGAAGGCGGGAAGCACGTACGACTGCGCGTCGCGCTGCGCTTGGTTATCGGGCATGGGGTCTCGTCCGGGTGGGAATGGTGAGCGCGCCGGGGCTCGAACCCGGGACCTGTTGATTAAAAGTCAACTGCTCTGCCAGCTGAGCTACGCGCTCGTCGCGTCTCCGCCATTGCGGAATTGCGGCGGAACCTACGGTTCGCCCTCCCCCCGGTCAACCGCGCCGGCCCCATGAAAACGGCGAAAATCGCGAAATCGCGATGAAACCTTCCGCCGCGACCTGCCGTAGATTGGTGAGGCACAGGGAGGTCTCCGCCCATGACGCGAACCGTGAAGCGAATCGCCGGCATCCTCGTGGCACTCGTTCTGGCGCTCGGTTTCGCCACGCCGTCGCTGGCCGATGGTCCGGTCTCGCCCGCCGATCAGGCGGCGATCCAGGCGCTCATCGCCAACCAGATCGACGCCTTCCGCCACGACGACGGCGCCGCTGCCTACGCCGATGCCGCGCCCGCGCTCCACGACTACTTTCCGAGCGTCGATGCCTTCATGGCGATGGTGAAGAACGGCTACCAGCCCGTCTACCGCCCGCAGTCCGTCACATTCGGTCAGGTGGTCCAGGGCGACACCGGCCCGATGCAGAAGGTCTACGTCACCGGCCCCGACGGCAAGGACTACGTCGCCATCTACAGCCTGCAACAGCAGCCCGACGGGAGCTGGAAGATCAGCGGCTGCTCGCTCGTCCCCGACGACAGCCCCAGCATCTAGCGGGCGTCAGTCTCCACCGTGTCGCCGGCCGCCCAGCCCGTCTTCGTCTCGGCCATGAAGTCGGCATAGCGCCCGGCCGCGATTGCCGCGCGCACGCCCGCCATCAGCCATTCGTAGTAGGCGACATTGTTCTGCGTGAGCAGCATCGCCCCCAGGATCTCCTGCGACTTCACGAGGTGATGGAGGTAGGCGCGCGAATAATCGCAGGCCGCACTCCACGGTGCCGCCTCGTCGAGCGGCCGCGGGTCGTCGGCATGGCGCGCATTTTTCAGGTTGAGCTTGCCGAAGCGGGTGTAGGCGACGCCATGACGCCCGGCGCGCGTCGGCATCACGCAGTCGAACATGTCGATGCCGCGCGCCACCGACTCGATGATGTCGTCCGGCGTGCCGACGCCCATCAGGTAGCGCGGCGCCTCCGTCGGCAGCGCCGGCACGGTGACGTCGAGCATCGCCAGCATCGTCGCCTGCGGCTCGCCGACCGCAAGCCCGCCGACTGCGTAGCCGTCGAAGCCGATGGCGGTAAGGCCCCGCGCCGACTCCAGCCTCAGGTCCGGCTGGTCGCCGCCCTGCACGATGCCGAACAGCGCCCGGCCCGTCGTTCCGCCGAACGCCACCTTGGAGCGCTCGGCCCATGCCAGCGACAGCCGCATCGCCTTGTCCAGCGCCGCGCGCTCCGCCGGCAGCGCCACGCATTCGTCGAGTTGCATGCGAATGTCGGAGTCGAGCAGCGCCTGTATCTCGAGCGAGCGCTCCGGCGTCAGCCGGTGGGTCGAGCCGTCGATGTGCGACTGGAAGGTGACGCCGTCGGCATCGAGCTTCCGGATCGCGGAAAGCGACATCACCTGGAAGCCGCCACTGTCGGTCAGGATCGGCCCGTCCCAGCGCGCGAACTTGTGCAGGCCGCCCAGCGCCGCGACCCGCTCGGCGCCGGGCCGCAGCATCAGGTGATACGTGTTGCCGAGGATGATGTCGGCGCCTGCCGCCTTCACCTCCGCCATTGTCATAGCCTTGACGGTGCCGGCCGTGCCCACCGGCATGAACGCCGGCGTCCGCACGACGCCGCGCGGCAGCGTCAGCGCGCCGGTCCGCGCGGCTCCGTCGGTCGCCGCTACGCCGAAGGAGACACCGGGGGTCACGGGACCGGCCCGCACGGTGCTTTCCCCTCTCCCCTTGTGGGAGAGGGCTTCGCCTCTTGGGAGCGCAGCGAACTAGAGGCGAAGGGTGAGGGGGCAGCAGCGCCTGCCATCACGCCTTCCCCCGAAATAGCAGCGACGCGTCGCCATACGAATAGAACCGGTAGCCCGACGCGATGGCGTGGGCGTACGCCGCCCGCATCGTGTCCAGCCCGGCGAACGCCGCGACCAGCATGAACAGCGTCGACCGCGGCAGGTGGAAATTCGTCATCAGGACGTCGACGGCGCGGAACCGGTAGCCCGGCGTGATGAAGATTGCCGTCTCGCCGCCGAATGGCCGCACGACGCCATCCTCACCGGTCGCGGATTCGAGCAGCCGGAGCGACGTCGTGCCGACGGCGACAATCCGTCCGCCGCGCGCCCGCGCCGCGTTAAGCGCGTCCGCCGTCGCCGGCGAGATCGTCCCCCATTCGGCGTGCATTGTGTGCCCGGCGGTATCGTCCGCCTTCACCGGCAAAAACGTCCCTGCCCCGACATGGAGCGTCACCGTCTCGCGCCCGATACCCGCCGCCGTGAGCCGCGCCAGCAGGTCGTCGGTGAAATGCAGCCCGGCCGTCGGCGCGGCAACCGCGCCTTCCTCGCGCGCGTAGACCGTCTGGTAGTCGCGCCTG
>JBEHXS010000097.1:0-10256 GCA_048498575.1 Pseudomonadota bacterium | reverse complement strand
TTGTGGGGAGGTCGAAATCGCACTGGCGATTTCGGGAGGGGGTGCTTCATCCGCGACGGTTTGGCACCCCTCCCCAAAACCGCTTCGCGGTTTTGACCCTCCCTCAAGGGGAGGGTTGGTTCCAGTTCTGCTAAACTCGGAGCCATGCCGACTCCGGCTCCCGCCCTGCCCGGCTTTTGCCGTGACTGCCTGTCCCCGGCGGCGCCGGGCGCGATTCGCTGCGCTGTCTGCGGTAGCCCGCGGGTCGTTCACCATGCCGAGCTTTTCGCGCTGACGATCGCCCATCTCGATTGCGACGCATTCTACGCCGCCGTCGAGAAGCGCGACGACCCGTCGCTCGCCGACAAGCCGGTGATCGTCGGCGGCGGCAAGCGCGGCGTTGTGGCCACCGCCTGCTACATCGCGCGCATCCGCGGCGTCCGCTCGGCGATGCCGATGTTCCAGGCGCTGAAGCTTTGTCCGGACGCGGTCGTCGTCCGCCCCAACTTCGCCAAGTACTCGGCCGTCGGGCGCGACGTCCGCCGGCTGATGGGCGAGCTCACGCCGCTGGTTGAGCCGCTGTCGATCGACGAAGCCTTCATGGACCTGTCGGGGACCGAGCTCGTTCACCGCGCCCCGCCGGCCCTCGCCCTGGCCCGGCTGCAGAAGCGCGTCGAGGACGAGCTTGGCATCACCGTCTCGATCGGCCTGTCGTTCAACAAATTCCTCGCCAAGATCGCATCCGACATGGCGAAGCCGCGCGGCTTTTCCGTCATCGGCAAGGGCGAGGCGGAAACCTTCCTCGCCGGTAAGCCGGTCGGCCTCATCTGGGGCGTCGGCAAGACGACGCAGGCGCATCTCGCCGCCGATGGCATCCGCACGATCGGCGCGCTCCAGAGGCTGGACGAGGCGGATCTTGTCCGCCGCTACGGTTCGATGGGGCTCCGCCTCGCCCGCCTTTCTCACGCCCGCGACACGCGCGCCGTGGAGCCACGCGGCGAGGCGAAAAGCGTCAGCGCCGAAACCACGTTCGGCGAGGATATCGGCGACCCGCACGAGCTGAAGGCGATCCTGCGCGGTCTCGCCGAGCGCGTCGCCGCCCGCCTCAAGCGCGCGCAGATGGCCGGCCTGACCGTTACGCTGAAGCTGAAATCGTCCGATTTCCGCATCCGGACGCGCAGCCGCCAGCTTTCAGACCCGACGCAATTGGCAGACCGCATCTTCGCCGCGGGCGCCGATCTTCTCGCGCCCGAGGCTGACGGCACGCGCTACCGCCTCATCGGTATCGGCATCTCCGAATTCGCCGATGCCCGTCTCGCCGACCCGGACGACCTCATCGATTCCAGCGCTCGCAAGCGCGCCGCGGCGGAGCACGCCGTCGATCGCATCCGCGACAAATTCGGCGACGATGCGGTGGCGCTCGGCCTGACCTGGCGCGATTAGTTCGGGCACTTGGCCGGCGTCAGCTTGTCGAGCTGAACCAGCGTTCCGATCAGCGTGAAGCTGCCGTAGTCCAGCCGCAGCCGGCGCAGGATGCCGTTCTCGTAGAGCAGCCCCGACATGACGTAATCGGGCGTCTGGTCACCCCCGGTGTCGGAATCGAAGTAGCTCACCGTGATCGGCCAGTGCGTCATCGTGGCGAAGCCCGCGTCCGCGATTGGCGCTTCGTCGCCGACATCGCTGGGGTCGTTGGAGGCCGGGCCGATCACGACGGTGGCCGGCGACGCCGTCTCGCCATCGTCGATCGCGTCGTACGTCTCGATATTGATCAACCGGTCGCCGGCGAGCGCCGCGTCGATCGTGCGCGTCGTCTGCTCGGTCGGGAAGAGCGCCGCGGCAGGCAGGCTCACCGTCTTGCGCGCCGGCTCCTTCAGATGAACCTGGATCGTGTCGGCGCTGCGCGTCGCGGTACCCTTCACGACTTCCGTCTGCTTGCCGTTTTCGTAGGTTTCGTTGTCGAAGGTGAACGAACCGTCAGTCGTCTCGACCGCAATGTTGCGGGTATCGATGAGCTGGTCCTGATCGTCGCTGTCGGTACCCCGGGTGACGAACCGCGTGGTGGTTGTGTAACCGGCGCAGTCCGAGCCCTTGAACTCCGTCACCATCCGCCCCGTCATGTCCCCGGCACTGGGGTCGGAACTCTTCGGATCGAGCGTGAAGTCATGAACCGCGCGATAGGTCGCGAGCGCCACGGCGGCATGCGCGCCCGGCGACGACGCAACGACGACGACGGCAGAAAACAGCAACGCTGACAGGGAGTTGGAACGCACGCACCGGCCTCTTGCGGCAACGCCCTGTTTGGGCGACATACGCCACTCTCGGGCGAAGCAGAGGCAAGCGCAATGGCCGAATCACCGGAATCCATCCTCGCGAAGCTGGGCATCGAGCTGCCGGCCGTCGCAACACCGGCCGCGAACTACGTGCCGTCGGTGCGCACCGGCAATCTGCTTTTCGTCTCCGGCCAAGTGTCCATCTGGGCCGGCGGCCGTTTCGTCGGCAAGCTCGGCCACGATCTCACCGTCGAGCAGGGCCAGCAGGCGGCGCGCGTCTGCGCGATCAATATTCTCGCCAATCTCAAGGGTTCGCTGGGCAGCCTCGACAAGGTTGGCCGCATTGTGAAGCTCGTTGGCTTCGTCAACTGCACGGCGGAATTCACCGAACCGCACAAGGTGGTGAACGGCTGCTCCGACCTGCTGACCGAGGTTCTCGGCGACCGCGGCAAGCACGCCCGCTCCGCGGTCGGCATGGCCTCGCTTCCTTTGGGTGCTGCGGTCGAAGCCGAAGCCATCATCGAAATCGTCTGAGCCATGGCCGCGCCGGCGTGGCTCACGGCCCGTCCGATCGCGCACCGCGGCTTTCACGACGCCGCGGCCGGCCGGCTGGAGAACACGCTGCCCGCCGCCGAGGCGGCGATCGCCCGGAACTTCGCGATCGAGTGCGACCTGCAGCGGACAGCCGACAACGAAATCGTCGTGTTCCATGACGACACCCTCGACCGCCTGACCGACGCCACCGGTCCGATCGCGGCAAAGTCGCTCTCCGCGCTGCACTCCGTGAAATTCAAGCAGGGCGCGGCGGCCATTCCGACGCTAGAGGAGCTGCTCGATCTGGTCGACGGGCGCGTGCCGCTGGTCATCGAGCTGAAGAGCCGGTTCGACGGCGACCGCAAGCTCGAGGCGGCGACCGCGACGATCCTCGCCGGCTACGCGGGCCCGGCCGTGGTGATGTCGTTCGATCCGGCATCCATGACGGCCATGCGCACGCTGGCGCCGTCCTTGCCGCGCGGCATGCTCGCCGACCGTTTCCGGGCGGCCGACTGGCCGGATCTCGCCGCGCCGGCGCGCCTGTTCTACGCCAGCATGACCGCCGCGACCTATGTGCTGCCGAGCTTCGTCGCGTACGACGTCGACGCCCTGCCCGCCTCGCCCCCCCTGACGCTGCGTCATTTTTTCGGCCTGCCGCTGCTGACGTGGACCGTGCGCACGCCGGAGCAGCGGGCGAAGGCCAGGGCCTGGGCCGACCAGATGATCTTCGAGGGATTCGACCCCGGAGCGTGACCGAACGGCGCGTGACCGAACGCGCCTTGCGCCCTCGCACGCGAAGCCTAAGTTGCCGCCGTGGCCTTCTTTTCTCAGGGCAGTTCGCAGCACCTCGCCGACGGAACCTTCCGCGTGCTCGGCTCCATGAGCGAGATCGCGAAGGCCGAGTGGGACGCGATCGCCAATCCCGAGGGCGTGCCGTACAACCCGTTCCTCGCCCACGACTTCCTCTGGTCGCTGGAAGAGTCCGGCTCGGCGACGCGCCGCACGGGCTGGGCCGCGCACCACATCGTCTGCAACGACGGCGGCGGGCGCGCCGCGGCAATCCTGCCCTGCTATCTCAAGTCGCACTCCATGGGCGAATACGTCTTCGACCACGGCTGGGCGGAGGCTTACGAGCGCGCCGGCGGCCGCTATTACCCGAAGCTCCAGGCCTCCATTCCGTTCACGCCGGCGACCGGCCGGCGGCTGCTGGTAAAGCCCGGAGACGGAGCTGAGGCGCAGCAGCGGCTGCTCGCCGCGGCCGGCAGCACGCTGGCCGAGAAGCTTGGCCTCTCGTCGCTCAACGTCACCTTTGCGCCGGAAGCGGAATGGACACTGCTCGGCGCGCTCGGCTTCCTGCAGCGCACCGACCACCAGTATCATTTCGTCAACGACGGCTATCGCGACTTCGACGATTTCCTGGCGGCGCTCGCCTCGCGCCACCGCAAGGCGATCCGCCGCGAGCGGCGCGATGCACTGGCCGATGGCATCTCCGTCGAGCAGCTGACCGGCAGCGACCTTACCGAAGCGGCATGGGACGCCTTCTTCGCCTTCTACATGGACACCGGCTCGCGGAAATGGGGCCGGCCTTACCTCACGCGCAAGTTCTTCTCCCTCGTCGGCGAGCGCATGGCCGATCGGATCGTGCTGTTTCTGGCGCGCCGGAACGGCCGGCCGATAGCCGGGGCGCTGAACTTCATCGGTGATGACACGCTGTTCGGCCGCTACTGGGGCGCGACCGAGCACCAGCCGTTCCTGCACTTCGAGCTTTGCTATTACCAGGCGATCGAGTGGGGCATCACCCACGGCAAGACCATCGTCGAGGCCGGCGCGCAGGGCGAGCACAAGGTGGCGCGCGGCTACCGCCCGACCACGACGTATTCGGCGCACTGGATCAGGGACCCCGGCTTCCGCAAGGCCGTCGCCGATTATCTCAAGGTCGAGCGCCGGCAGGTCGAGCGCGACAACGACGAGCTCGCCGAATACCTCCCGTTCCGCCACGAAGACGAGAGCGGCTCGACCTAGACCGAGCCCAGCCAGTAGTCGCGGAAGTCGTCGTGATCCCAGCGGTGGGTCAGGTGGCGGTAGCGCACGACCTGCCCCTTCTCCATCGCCGCCAGCTGCTTCGGCTTGAACGCCATGCCGACGAAGGTGATGGCCACGACCGAACGGCGGCGGGCGATCACCCACGGCAGCCGTTTGCGCACGTCTTCGATGCCGAGCACCGGCGCCATGTATTCCTCGGCGAACTTCACCGCGAGCCGCCGCGGGAAAACGCGGACGTCGTCGCGCGCGGCGAAGCTGATGTAGCGCTCATCGGTCTTGAGGTGCTTGGGCATCGGGTTCGGCAGCGGCGACATCGCGCGATTGAAGTCGTCGAAGATGAAGTGGAACTTCTCGGGATGGAAGGCGAGCAGCGAGGAATTGCCGAAGTAGTATTTCTCCGGCGCGAAAAGCCGCACGAACCGCGCGAACGGCCACCACGGAATGAAGTGGTTCTGCAGCATGAACATGCCCGGATGCCGTTCGAGCTCGGCGGTGAGCCGGGCGACGTCGCCGCGGATCATGGTGTCGAGATCGACGTAGACCGTGGGCAAGCCATCCTCGAGAATGCCGCGCGCGAAGATCGCAATCTTGAGCCGGCACCCGCCGGCGACGACCTCGCGCGGCGCCGAGAACGCCGGGAACGGCCGGGTGACGATGCCATGGTCGAAATCGTCGTCAGGCCGGTCGGTCACGCAGATGAAGCGGATGGCTGACTGCGTATTGCGCAGAATGGCGCGATAGAGGCGGTTCACCGGGTCGGTGCCGTATTTCGTGCCCCATTTGACGCAGACGACCTGGATCATGGGCCGTTGCTAGCGTGCAAAGCCCAGGGCTTGCAAGCACCCCCGGCGGACCGCATGCGCGACGCTCCCAAAATCGGCGCCGAGGCTCTAAACTGGAGCGGTCACGATTGTCGCGGTCCCATGCGAAGATGAGCGAACCCACTCCCGGTTACGACCCGAACAATGTCTTCGCCCGCATCCTCCGCGGCGAAATCCCGTCGACGCGGGTCTATGAGGACGCCGACGTGATTGCTTTCATGGACGTGATGCCGCAAGCACCCGGTCACACGCTGGTGGTGCCCAAGGCTCCGTCGCGTAACCTGCTCGACGCCGATCCCGCCGTGCTGGCGAAACTGCTGCCGGTTGTTCAGAAGATCGCCCGGGCGGTGAAGCAAGCCTTGGGCGCGGACGGCGTGACGGTAATTCAGTTCAACGAACTGGCCGCCGGCCAGACCGTCTTCCACCTTCACGCCCACATCATCCCGCGCTTCGACGGCGTTCCGCTCAAGCCGCATACCGGCGAGATGGAGCGCAAGGAAGTGCTGGAGGCGAACGCCGAACGCATACGCAAGGCATTGGCCTGATCACCACGGGACACCCACGGGACAGGTGCCGCTGGCGCGCATCGGTCGCGGTCCCTACAGGATAGAGGCCGCGTCGGCGCTCTTCGCCTTTACCGGAATTGTCAGGTAGCGAACGCCGTTGCTTTCCGCCGGCGGAAAGCGGCCGGCGCGAATATTGACCTGAATGGATGGCAACAGCAGCCGCGGCGCCGACAGCGTTGCGTCGCGCGCCATCCTCATGGCAACGAAATCGTCCTCGCTCACGCCTTCGCTCACATGAACGCTGTGCTCGCGCTCTTCGGCAACGGTAGTTTCCCAGGCGTAGCGATCGCGCCCGGGCGCCTTGTAGTCGTGGCACATGAACAGCCGGGTTTCGCCAGGCAGGCTCAATAGGCGCCGGATCGAGTGATAGAGCTTGTGGGCGTCGCCGCCGGGGAAGTCGGCGCGCGCGGTGCCATAGTCAGGCATGAAGAGCGTGTCGCCGACGAAGACGGCGTTACCGATGCTGTAGCTCACATCCGCGGGCGTATGGCCGGGCGTGTAAAGGACCTCGGCCTCAAGGGTACCGATCGCAAACTTTGCGCCGTCGGCAAAAAGCTTGTCGAAATCGCGACCGTCCGTCTGCAGATCGACGGCGTTGAAGACTGGACGGAAAATGCGTTGCACATCCTTGATGTGCTCGCCGATCCCGATCTTGGCGCCGGTCTTCGCCTTGATGAACGGCGCGCCAGAGAGATGATCGGCATGGGCATGCGTTTCGAGCGCCCATTCGATCGTGACCCCGGCGGTGGACGCAGCCCTCAGGATCGCCTCGACAGAGCGGACGTCGACCTCGCCCGCGGCTTCGTCGAAATCGAGGACCGGATCGATGACGGCGCCCTGCTTGGTGCGGTCGTCCCACACGAGATAGCTGATCGTGTTGGTAGGCTCGTCGAAGAAGGCCTGAATCCGCAGTCGCTCGTTGTCGCGCATTTGGAAGGTTCCTTGCATTTGCTGCCGACCTCCATATATTAGCGACATCTAATTTAGCAAGTAGTCGTAAACCGTCGGTCGCGCGCCCCATGCAAGCTCAAGCAACCCTTCTCGCCGGCTTGGAACAAAGCGCCGGCGAAGCCGCCGCGTTTCTCAAGCTGCTCGCGAACGAGCACCGGCTGCTCATCTTGTGCCACCTCGTCGCCAATGGCGAGCTGACTGTCAGCGCGCTGGCCGACGAACTGCACCTCAGCCAATCCGCGCTGTCACAGCATCTCGCACGGCTACGCGGCGACGGCTTGGTTGCCTTCCGGCGCGAATCCCAGACCCTCTTTTACCGCGTCGCCGACCCCAGGGCGGTGACCGTCCTCAGGACGCTGAAGCAGGCGTTCTGCGACTAGCGCCCCTATCTCCACCAACCCCCACACTGGAGCAGATCAATGATCCCGAAGAACATCGACGCGCGTACGGCCGCCCGCATGCAGGAAGAAGGCGCCCTTCTCGTCGACATCCGCGAAAACGGCGAGTACGCGCAGATGCACATCCCGAACTCGCATCACCACCCGCTGAGCCGTCTTGAGCTCGGCGAGCTGCCGCTAGGCAAGGATCAGGCGGTCGTCTTCCTCTGCGCCGGCGGCAACCGCACGGCAATGAACGCCGCGCGCTTGGGCGCCAAAGCCAATGGCGCACCAGCGTACATCATGCAGGGCGGCATCTCTGCCTGGCACCAATCCGGCCTGCCGGTTGAGACGGGCAATAGCGCCGCGCGATCCGCCGGGGTCTTCTCGCGGTTGTTTGGCGGCTGATGGACCTGACGCTGCTCCAGGCAGTACTGGCGGCTCTCTCTGGAGTGGCGGTGGGCGTGTCCCTCGGATTGGTGGGCGGTGGCGGCTCGATTCTGGCCGTGCCGTTGCTGTATTACGTCGTCGGCATCGGCTCGCCCCACCTGGCGATTGGTACGAGCGCCGTCGCGGTGGCGGCCAGCGCTCTGATGGGACTGGCCAGCCACGCCCGCGTCGGTACGGTGAAATGGCCATGCGCCTTGGCATTCGCTGCCGCGGGCGTGGTCGGTGCCGCGATTGGCGCGGCAATCGGCAAGGCCATTGATGGCCATCTCCTGCTCGGTCTTTTCGGACTGCTGATGATCGCCGTCGGCGCTTCGATGCTCCTGCCGCGCCGTGGCGGCGAGCAACCCGAAGTGCGGCTCGACTTGGCGAGCGCGCCTCGTCTGCTTCCGGTGCTGGCGGTGTCCGGCCTGGTTGTCGGTTTCGCGTCTGGCTTTTTTGGCATCGGCGGCGGCTTTCTGATCGTGCCTGGATTGATCGCCGCAACGGCAATGCCGATCATCAACGCCATCGGTTCATCGCTGGTCTCCGTAGCCGCATTCGGTGCCACGACGGCAGCAAGCTACGCGATGTCGGGCTTTGTCGATTGGGCCGCCGCCATCCTATTCGTCGCAGGGGGTGCAGTCGGAACGATCGCCGGCGCGCGTTTGGCCCACAGGCTTTCCGGGCGCGGCCAAGCGCTGACCCTTGCTTTTGCGGCTATCGTCATCGCTGCCGGCATCTACGTGACGGCGCGCGCTTTCATGGACGCTGGCGGAGCCTAGGAAAGAAAGTGGCGGCCAGAGGCCGCCACCAACGCTTCAGTTCGTCTTCAGCGGTACCTTCGGCACCAGCCCGCCGCGCTTTCCGCCGCCCTCGCCTTCCGGCGGCTTCTTGGCAGCGGTAACCTTCGGCTTGCGCGGCGCCCTCGGCTTCTTCGCCTCTTCCGGCGTCGGTTCCGGCCGCGGCTTCACCGGGCCGTCGGCGATGGCTTCGAGGAACAGGTCGGAGCCATCCTCCTTCACCGTCACCTTGACCGTGCCGCCCTTGCGCAGCTTGCCGAACAGCACCTCTTCGGCCAGCGGCTGCTTGATGTGCTCCTGGATGACGCGGGCCAGCGGACGCGCGCCCATGCGCTCGTCGTAGCCCTTGTCGGCCAGCCACTTGATCGCCTCCGGCGCGAGATCGAAGGTCACGCCGCGGTCGGCCAATTGAGCCTCGAGCTGCAGCACGAACTTCTGCACGACGTGGTTCACCACTTCCGGCGGCAGGCCGGCGAAGGCGACGATCGCATCGAGACGGTTGCGGAACTCCGGCGCGAACAGGCGGTTGATCGCCTCGAGGTCCTCGCCTTCCCGCTTCGACCGGCCGAAGCCGATCGCATGCTTGGCCTGCTCGGCGGCGCCCGCGTTCGTCGTCATGATGAGGATGACGTTGCGGAAGTCGACGGTCTTGCCGTTGTGATCGGTGAGCTTGCCGTGGTCCATGACCTGCAGAAGGATGTTGAACAGGTCGGGATGGGCCTTCTCGATCTCGTCGAGCAGCAGCACGCAGTGCGGATGCTGATCGACGCCATCGGTGAGCAAACCGCCCTGGTCGAAGCCGACGTAGCCCGGCGGCGCGCCGATGAGACGCGACACCGTGTGCCGCTCCATGTACTCCGACATGTCGAAACGGATGAGCTCGACGCCGAGCGCGGAGGCCAGCGCCCGCGCCACCTCCGTCTTGCCGACGCCGGTCGGACCCGAGAACAGATAGCTGCCGATCGGCTTCTCCGGCTCGCGCAGGCCCGCCCGGGCGAGCTTGATCGCCGAAGTCACCTTCTCGATCGCCGCGTCCTGGCCATAGACGACGCGCTTCAGCGTCTGGTCGAGGTGGTTGAGCACCTCGGCGTCGTCCTTGGAGACGGACTTCGGCGGGATGCGCGCCATCGTCGCGATGGTTTCCTCGATCTCCTTCACGCCGATCGTCTTGCGGCGCTTGCCTTCCGGCAGGAGCATCTGCGAGGCACCGGTCTCGTCGATGACGTCAATCGCCTTGTCCGGCAGCTTGCGGTCGCTGATGTAGCGCGCCGAAAGCTCCACGGCCGACTTGATCGCGTCGGCGGTGTAGCGGACCTTGTGGAATTCCTCGAAGTACGGCTTCAGCCCCTTCAGGATCTCGATCGCGTCCGGCACCGTCGGTTCGTTCACGTCGATCTTCTGGAAGCGGCGGACGAGCGCCCGGTCCTTCTCGAAGAACTGGCGGTATTCCTTGTAGGTGGTCGAGCCGATGCAGCGGATCGTGCCG
>JBEHXS010000096.1:0-10264 GCA_048498575.1 Pseudomonadota bacterium | reverse complement strand
GCGACGGTCGGACCGGACGGCGGACGGACGAGCACGTTCACCGGCTTTGGCGCAACGGCTGCCACGATGGCGCGGACATCGTCGCGCGAGTTCGGACCCGGCGCGTACAGACAATCGGCGCCGGCTTCCGCGAATGCGATGAGCCGGCGGATCGCTTCCTTGAGCGGCTCCGGATGCTTCTGGAGAAACACCTCCGAGCGGGCGACGAGCAGCGTATCGCCGCCGGCCGCATCGATAGCCGAGCGCGCCGCGCGAATGCGCTCGACGGCGAGACCGAACTCCAGCGTCGGCGTGTCGCTGGTCGCATCCTCGATCGACAGCCCCGCAACCCCGGTGGCGACGCATCGCGCCACGTTGGCGGCGAGTGCCTCGGGACCGACGGCAAATCCGTCGAGGAAATCGGCATTGACCGGCACGTCGGTCGCATCGACCAGCGCCTTGAAGTGCGCCAGCATCGCATCGAGCGGCACGGCGCCATCGGCATAGCCCATGCTCCACGCGGCGCCCGAGCTGGTCGTCGCCAGCGCCTTGAACCCCAGGCTCTGGAGATAAAGCGCGCTGCCGACGTCCCACGGATTGGGAATCACGAAGCAGCCACGCTCGTGCAGCGCGCGAAAACTGCGGCGTTTCTCGGCGACGGTCGGCAAGCGCGTGCTGGTACGGTGGCAGTTGGAATTGGCGCGAATTTATGCGCCTATTCGTCGGACAAAAGCAACGACAAGCGTTCCGGAGGAACCCCAGTGCTGCACCCCATCGCCGGCTTTGACCGGATCGGCGAGGAAAATGCTTTTGCCGTTCTGGCGCGGGCGACCGAGCTCGCCGCACAGGGCAAGGAGATCATCAATCTCGGCATCGGCCAGCCCGATTTCCGCACCCCCGACCACATCGTCGAGGCCGCGATCAAGGCGCTCCGCGATGGCCACCACGGCTACACGCCGGCGACCGGCATCCTGCCGCTCCGCGAGGCGGTCGCCGCCGACATCCACCGCCGCATCAACGTCGAGGTTTCGCCCGATCAGGTGATCATCGTGCCCGGCGGCAAGATCACCATGTTCGCCGCCATCCTGATGTTCGGCGAGCCCGGCGCCGACATCCTCTACCCGGACCCCGGTTTCCCGATCTATCGCTCGATGATCGAGTACACCGGCGCCCGCCCGATCCCGGTCCCCATCCGCGAGGCCAACGGCTTCGCCTTCTCGGCCGAGGAGACGCTGGCGCTGATTACGCCGAAGACGCGGCTGATCATCCTGAACTCGCCGGCGAATCCGACCGGCGGCGTGACGCCGAAGGCAGAGATCGACGCGCTGGTGAAGGGGCTGGCGCGTTTCCCCGACGTCGCGATCCTTTCCGACGAGATCTACGGGCAGATGACCTACGACGGCCTGCCGCACGTCTCGCTGCTCACCTACCCGGAGATCCGCGAGCGCGTCATTTTGCTCGACGGCTGGTCCAAGACCTACGCCATGACCGGCTGGCGCATGGGGTATTCCGTGTGGCCGAAATCGCTCTACGGCAATGTCCGCAAGCTCGCCGTCAATGCCTGGTCGTGCGTCAACGCGCCGTCGCAGTATGCCGGGCTTGCCGCCCTCACCGGCCCGCAGGATTCGGTGAAGGCGATGGTCGCCGAGTTCGACAAGCGGCGGCGGATCGTGGTCGAGGAAGCGAACCGCATCCCGGGCTTCTCGTGCATCATGCCGAAGGGCGCCTTCTATGCGTTCCCGAACGTCGCCGGGACCGGGATGAAGGCGAAGGCGCTGGCGACGGCGCTGCTCGAGGAAGCCGGCGTGGCGACGATCGGCGGACCGGATTTCGGCATTCTCGGCGAAGGCTACCTGCGCCTGTCGTATGCCAACTCGGCCGAAAACATCCGCGAAGCGATGGCGCGCATCCGCGCCTTCCTCGGCCGCAACGGCTGAATCGTTTTCACAGCAAACTGCCGCAAGCGATTCCAGCGACTCGTCTTTCGGCGCCGGCCTCATGTTGCGCTGGAAGATGAGTCGCGGCGAATGCCAAGCGAAATTTCGCTTCGCCTCCCCGCTATCCCCACTCATCCCATCCCTGCGACTCGCTCCTTTCACTCGGCGGCGCGGCGCGCGAAGGTGGCGTCACCGCAGAGAGCAAGCCGAGTCCGGTCGGGCATAATCGGACGTCCGAGACTGGCTCTTGCGCGGCCCGCGCCGGTGATTGCGTGCAAACGTGATGGGACCGGATGCCCCGCGGCGCCACTTCGGAACGGCGTGCGAAGCTGCAGCGATGCGGCACCGTATGTCCGGGAAGGGTGGTCCGGCTGGTCGTGAGATCAGATCGGGTGGACGGCTAAGGTTCCCGGGCAACCGGGGATGCGGAGTCGAGCCACGCATCGGCTCGCGGTCGTAGGCGCCCAACCTCTGGGCGAGGCTGCCGACGGCCAAGCGAACTGATCAGGGAGGCGTCGTGTGGGGAAACCCAAGCGACGCCTTTCTGATTCAGAGGGACATACTGAAACGGTGCGCGTAGGCGTTCACTTCAGTCCTGACCTGATGTCGGCCTGGACCTGCTTTCCGGCCGAAACCTGATTTCAGTTTGAAATCCCAAAACAAGAACGCCGCCGGCAATTACTGCCGGCGGCGTCGGATTCTTGTGGCACCCGCGCCCCGTTGCCGGGGCGCTTTCGGTGACTAGACGAGCTGGAGCTTCACGGCCTTCGGGCCCTTGCCCATGCGGTCCGGCTCGATCTCGAAGGAGACCTGCTGGCCATCGGAGAGATGGCTGATGCCGGCCTGCTCGAGAGCGCTGACATGGACGAACACGTCCTTGCTGCCGCCCTGCGGGGTGATGAAGCCGTAGCCTTTGGAAGCGTTGAAGAACTTAACGGTGCCGGTCTGGCGAGCCATGGTGGGAAATTCCTTCTCCCGTTAGTGTGGACGCGAAACACAACGTGTGATCGCGGGCGTCGGCAGCTTGGTTTCGGGGAAAGGAATCAAAGCGTCTTATCTTGACAGTTCAGGGCTACACCAAGAACTCGCGAGGAGTTGGCCTCGCGCCGTTTTCCAGTCTCCGGGTTTAAGTGCCCGAACGGAGGTGGATATGGCGGCAATCCGCCGCATTTGCAAGGAGATTCCCTGTGGCGGTGGTCACACCGTCTTGAGCCCGACCGCGGCGCGGGCGAGCGCCGTGACCGCCGGCCAATCGCCAGACGCGAGGGCGGCGGCCGGCGCAACCCACGAACCGCCCACGCAAATCACGTTGGGGAGCGCCAGATAGGCAGCGGCATTGGCGACGCTGACCCCGCCCGTCGGGCAGAAGCGGATCGCCGGCAAAGGCGCCGACAGCGCCTTCAGGTAGGCCACCCCGCCGGCCTGCTCGGCAGGGAAGAACTTCAGGGTCCGGTAACCAGCTTCGTAAAGCGTCATCGCCTCGCCGGCCGTGGCGACGCCCGGCAGGTAGGGCACCGGCGAATCCGCAGCGACGGCGATCAGCGAGGGTGTTGCCCCCGGGCTGACGACGAACTTCGCGCCCAGCTTTTCGACGGCGCGATACTGGTCCGGCGTCGTCACCGTGCCGGCGCCGACGTTGGCGCCGGGTACCTCGGCCAGAATCGCCCGGATCGAATCGAGCGCCGCCGAAGTGCGGAGCGTAACCTCGAGCGCCGTCAGGCCGCCGGCAACCAGCGCCCGCGCGAGCGGCACGGCATGGGTACGGTCGTCGATGGTGAGCACCGGCACGACCGGGGCTGCGGTGAGCACGGCCGACAGGCGGCGATTACGGTCTTCGATAAGGTCGGGCATGCTTTCCTCGGACATGCGTCCCTTGTAGCCATGCGCCGGACGGAGCGACAAGCGCCTTCGCAAGGTCCCGCGATCTTGCCCACGACATGAACGCGCTCTTGTCGCGCGGGACGGGATTCGCCTATAGCTTCGGGCAATTCGTCCCCTAAACCCGCGCATCGGGAGATGGTTCCATGCAGACCAACGTTCACGGCACGGCGCTCGCACCGAGCCTTCTCCCGGCAACCGGCGACCGCACGCTGGCCGAGACGGCGCTGGTGCTGATCGGCACGGTCATCCTCGTGATTTCCGCCAAGATCTCGGTGCCCTTCTACCCGGTGCCGATGACCCTCCAGACCCTGGCGGTGATGGCGATCGCGGCGGCTTACGGCACGCGCCTCGGCACCATGACCGTGGTTGCCTACCTCGCCGAAGGCCTCGTCGGCCTGCCGGTATTCACGGCGACGCCGCCGGCAGCGGCCGGCCCGCTCTACTTCCTCGGACCGACGGGCGGCTTCCTCGCCGGCTTCATTCTGCTGGCGCTCATCGTCGGCTACGCCGCCGACCGCGGCTGGGACCGTTCCTTCGTCCGCCTGTTTGCGGCGATGATCGCCGCCGACGTGCTCGTCTTCGTGCTGGGCTTCGCCTGGCTGGCGCTTGGCGCCCAGATCGGCACCCACACCGGCATCGGCTTTGCCGGCGCGTGGACCAACGGCGTGGTACCGTTTGCGCTGGGCGACCTGCTCAAGATCGCGCTCGCCGCGGCGCTGGTACCGGCGAGCTGGAGCCTGTTCGGCGGCCGCACGCGCGGCTGACGGAGCCGGGAAACCCCGGTGCCTTAGCGATAACGATCGCCAAGGCGAGACAACAGCCGACTAGCGCCAGTTAGGACGCCTGCCGCACGCCGAGCGTGATCGGCTCGTCGCCGAGCTTGGTCTCCGAGACGGTGCCGGATGGCGCGGCGTTCCGCGTCAGCGATACCGCGAGCGTCTCGCGCCGGATGGTGTCGGCGTAGGCGTCGAGCGCGGCGGCGCCGGCCGGCCCCGCCTTGGCTTCGATCGCGATGCGATCGGCGACGTTGAAGCCGGCATCCTTGCGCGCCACCTGGACCAGGCGGATGAAGTCGCGCGCCAGACCTTCGCGCTCGAGTTCCGGCGTGATCTTGGTGTCGAGCACCACGACGCCGGCATTGCCGTCGAAGGCGACGGCATCGAGACCCGGGCGCGCCTGGAAGCGCACCTCGTACTCGCCCGCCTCGATGCGGTGGCTGAGCACGTCGATGGCGCCGTTATCGAGACGCCGCCAGTTGCCGCCCTTGGCCGCGGCAAGCACGTCCTTCATGGCCGGGCCGAGCCGCTTGCCGACGATGCGCGGATTCAGCACCAGCACCTCGGAGCCGAAATCGGACGGCTTGTCGGCGAACACGACCTCCTTGACGTTCGCCTCCTCCGCAATGACAGAGCGGAGCGGCTGCAGCACCGCATGATCCGGATGCGCGACGGTGAGGCGGCTCAGCGGCAGCCGGTTGCGGAGATTGCGCACGGTGCGGATGGAGGCCGCCGCCGAAGCGACGTCGCGGGCAAGGTCCATGCGCGCCACGAGCGCGGCATCGACCGCGAACGCCGAGGCATCCGGCCAATTTTGCAAGTGGACGCTCTCGTCATCGCAAAGCGCGCGATGGATGACTTCGGTGACGAACGGCAGGAACGGCGCCATGGTCCGCGTCAGCGTGACCAGCACCGTGTAGAGCGTGTCGTACGCCGCCGTCTTGTCGGCGTCCTTCTCCGCCTTCCAGAAGCGCTCGCGCGAGCGGCGGATGTACCAGTTGTTCAGCGCCTCGATGAACGGCGGCAGCTCGTCGCACGCCGCCGCGAGATCGAGCCGGTCCATGTCGTCCTGTACGCCCCTGACCAGCTCGGCGGTCTTGCCCAGGATGTACCGGTCGAGCTCGGCGTCGGCCGTCGTGATCAGCTTGCCGCGGATGCCGTCGATGTTGGCGTAGAGCGTGAAGAACGAGTACGCGTTCCACAGCGGCAGGAGCACGCCGCGCACCGCCTCGCCGATCGCCTTGCCGTCCTGCGGCATGGCGAGATCGCCGCCCGACATCAGGGGCGACGACATCATGTACCAGCGCAGCGCGTCGGCGCCGTAGTCGTTGAAGACGGCGACAGGGTCGGGATAGTTCTTCAGCCGCTTCGAAAGTTTCTGCTTGTTCTCGTCGAGCACGATGCCGTGGCAGATGGCGCGGCGGAACGGGGCGCGGTCGAACAGCGCCGTCGACATCACCATCAGCGTGTAGAACCAGCCGCGCGTCTGCCCGACGTACTCGACGATGAAATCGCCGGGGAAGTGACCCTCGAACCAGTCCTTGTTCTCGAAGGGATAGTGGACCTGCGCGAACGGCATCGAGCCCGACTCGAACCAGCAGTCGAGCACGTCCGGCACGCGGCGCATGGTCGACTTGCCGGTCGGATCGTCGGGATTGGGCCGCGTCAGATCGTCGACGTAAGGCCGGTGAAGATCCGTCGGACGCACGCCGAAGTCGCGCTCCAGCTCGTCGAGCGAGCCGTACACGTCGATACGCGGATAGGCGGGATCGTCAGACTTCCACACCGGGATGGGCGCGCCCCAGAAACGGTTGCGGCCGATGTTCCAGTCGCGCGCGTTCGCCAGCCAGTTGCCGAAGATGCCGTCCTTCACGTGCGGCGGCACCCAGGTGATGTCCTGGTTCAGCTCCACCATGCGGTCGCGGAACTTGGTCACCGCGACGTACCACGACGGCATCGCCTTGTAGATCAGCGGCTCGTCGGTGCGCCACGAGTGCGGATAGCTGTGGTCGTAGGTCTCGTGGCGGATGACGACACCGGGGATCGCCTTCAGGTCGCGGATCACGTCCTTGTTGGCAACGAAGACGTTCTTGCCCTGGTACGGCGGGGCGAGCTCGGTGAAATTGCCTTCCAGATCGACGGGATCGACGACCGGGAGGCCCTCCTTCATGCCGACCGCGAGGTCGTCCTCGCCGAACGCCGGCGCCATATGGACGACGCCGGTGCCCTCGCCGAGCTCGATGAAGCCGGCGGGCACGACGCGGAAGGCGCCTTCCTTCTTCTTGTCGGCGAAGAACGGGAATAGCGGCGCGTAGGTGCGGCCGACGAGATCGACGCCGGTGAGATGCCCTACCTCGGCAAACCCTTCGAGCTCCGCCGCGTAGTGCTCGCGCGAGGCCTCGGCGAGAATGAGACGCGCGCCCGCCTTCTCGAGGATGGCGTAATCGGCGTCCGGCTTGACCGCCAGGCCCATGTTGGAGGGCAGCGTCCATGGCGTCGTCGTCCACGCCACCAGCCGCGTCGGCAGCTCGCCGGGTTTCGGGTCGAGCAGGAAGCCGACCGTCAGCGCCGGGTCCTGCCGCATGCGATAGGAATCGTCGAGCCGCGTCTCGGATTGCGACAGCGGCGTCTGCGCCAGCCACGAGTACGGCACGACGCGGAAGCCTTCGTAGACCAGCCCCTTCTCCCAGAGCTGTTTGAAGGCCCACATGACGCTCTCCATGTAGGAGAGGTCCATGGTGCGGTAGTCGTTGTCGAAATCGACCCAGCGCGCCGAACGGTTGACGTAGTACTCCCAGTCCTTGCGGAACTGCATCACCGAGGTGCGGCAGTGGTCGTTGAAGCGCGCCACGCCGTATTTCACGATGTCGCGGCGGCCTGCGAGTTTCAGCTCCTGCTCGGAATGCAGCTCGGCCGGCAGGCCGTGGCAATCCCAGCCGAAGCGGCGCTCGACCGTCTTGCCGCGCATGGTCTGGTAGCGCGGCACCAGGTCCTTCACGAAGCCGGTGACGATGTGCCCGTAGTGCGGCAGGCCGTTGGCGAAGGGCGGACCGTCGTAGAAGACGAACTCCGGCGCCTTCTCCGCCTTGCGGCGGTCGATCGAGCGCTGGAAGGTTTTCTCCTCCTCCCACAGCTTGAGCACGCCTTCCTCGAGCTTCGGAAAGCTCGGGCTGGGATCGGCTGGCGGATAGGCAGTCGCGGGGGGCTTCACGCTCTGGTTCATGCGGTTTAGATGGAGTGACGGGGCTTGCGGGCGATCGATACAGATATCGGCTGTGCCCCGCCATACTTAAAGAAGTCTTGCAGCGCCAGGTGCATGGCTGTCCCGCGCCCTGCGACAATCTGGCAAGCTTGCATATAATAAGCATCCTCAATATATCGACCCGCATGAACAACCACCTTCCCCCCGCCAAGGGCGTCGGGCTGCTGATCCACGACGTGGCCCGGCTGCTCCGCAGCCGCATTGACCAGCGGGCCCATGCGGTCGGCCTCACCAGCGCCCAGTGGCGCGTTCTCTCCTTCATCGCGCGTGCCGAGATCAAGAACGAGGAGCCGCCGAACCAGGCGGCGCTCGCCGACCAGATGGACCTCGAGCCAATCACCCTGTCCCGCCTGATCGATCGCATGGAAGCCGCCAAGCTGATCCAGCGCCGGCCTGACCCGGCCGATCGTCGCGCCCACCGCCTCTACCTGCAGGAAGCGGCCCGTCCGCTCGTCGCCAAGTTTCGCGAAGTGGCCAGCGGCTGCATGGACGACGCGCTCGTCGGCATCAGCGACAGCGAGATGGACCAGGTGACCGAGATCCTGACCCGCGTCCGCAACAATCTTACCGGCAAGTCGGAGACAGTCGTTCCGTTCGCCGGCAACAACCACAAATCCGGCGGCAAGAAAACGCCCGCCAAATCCAGATCAACGATCAAGCAAGGTATTGCATCATGAGTGCCGATGGTGGTGACAAGCGTCCGGCGGATTCGCGCCTGGCCGCACCGGCAATGAAGCCCGAGCCGCCGGTTCCCCCGGCTCCGGCCGAGCCGCCGAAGAAGCGCAGCAATCGCAACCGCTACCTGCTGATGGGGGTCGTGCCGGTCATCATCATCTTGATCGGCGGCTATTTCTGGCTGACCGGCGGGCGCTATGCCTCAACCGACAACGCCTACGTGGAGCAGGACCGCGTGACGGTGACGCCGCAGGTTTCCGGCACCATCGTCGATGCACCGGTCGGCGAGAACGCCGTCGTCAAGGGCGGCGACGTGCTCTTCAAGATCGACGACAGGCCCTACAAGATCGCGCTGGCTTCGGCCGATGCGGCGCTGGCTTCGGCCCGCCTGCAGGTCGACGAGCTGCGCGCCGGCGAGAACGCCGCGGTCGCGGCCGTCAGCGCCGCCCAGGACGACGTCGCCTTCTACCAGAAGGCTTTCGACCGCCAGCAGGGGCTGCTCGCCAAGGGCGTCTCCTCGCAGGCCGACTACGACCAGTCGGAGCAGGACCTGCACAACGCCCAGCAGGCGCTGGAGCAGGCCAAGGAACATGAGGAATCGACGCTGGCGGCGCTCGGCGGCAACGCCAACATCGCCACCGACGACCACCCGATGGTCAAGGCGGCGCAGGCCCAGCGCGATCAGGCCGCGCTCAACCTCGCCAACACCGTGGTCACCGCGCCTTCCGACGGCGTCGTGGCGCAATCCGACAAGCTTCTCGTCGGCCAGCAGGTGTCGCCGCAGACCGCCGTCATGAGCCTCGTCGAGACCTCGTCCAGCTACGTCGAGGCGAACTTCAAGGAAACCGACCTGACCAAGATGCATGCCGGCCAGACCGCCGACATCGAAGTCGACGCCTACCCCGGCCAGAAGTTCAAGGCCGAGGTTGCCTCGATCGGTGCCGGCACCGGTGCCGAATTCTCCCTGCTGCCGGCGCAGAACGCCACCGGCAACTGGGTGAAGGTGGTGCAGCGCGTCCCGGTCCGCGTCCGCTTCCTCGAGGACGTCGCCGATCTGCCGCCGCTCCGCACCGGGCTCAGCGCCTCGGTGACGGTCGACCTGCAGAGCACGCCGACCACCGCCGCGGCGGCCAGTAACTAGATCCGGGCGCAAGGGCCAATCGGCCTGAAGACTGAGCAGAAGAGCCAGGGACGAGCAGAGCATGTCCGGTACAGGCGCAGACGGTAAGCCATTCGTCGAAGTGGCGCATCGCGGGCTCATCACCATCTCGGTGATGGCCGCGATGATCATGGTGATTCTCGATACGACGATCGCCAACGTCGCCCTGCCGCACATGCAGGCGAGCCTCGGCGCCGCATCCGACACGATCACCTGGGTGCTGACCTCCTACATCGTCGCCCAGGCGATCGCGACGCCGATCACCGGCTGGCTGTCCGACAACATCGGGCGCAAGCGGCTGTTCGCCATCTGCGTCGCCGGCTTCGTCATCGCCTCCGCCCTGTGCGGCACCGCCCTCTCGCTCGACGAGATGGTGCTGTTCCGCATTTTCCAGGGCGCTTTCGGCGCGGCGCTGGCGCCGCTGTCGCAGTCGGTGATCATGGACATCAACCCGCGCGAGCGGCTCGGCCGCGCCATGGCGGTGTGGGGCGCCGGCATGATGGTCGCCCCGATCGTCGGACCGACCATCGGCGCCTACCTCACCGACAACTTCAACTGGCGCTGGGTGTTCTACGTCAACGTGCCGGTCGGCGCG
>JBEHXS010000095.1:0-10293 GCA_048498575.1 Pseudomonadota bacterium | reverse complement strand
CGCCGGCCCTCTTCACCATCCCGAAGGCGGCCGCCGCCGACCACGTCGCGGAAAATGCCGCCGCCGGAGATCTCACTCTCAGCCCCGCCGAAATCGCCCGCATCGACGCCGCCTTCCCGGCCAAGCGCCCGCGCGGCCTTGCCATGATCTAGTCCCGCGCCGTCTAATGGCGTGACACGGAGGAACACCCGATGGCCACCGACCAGACCGTCCTGAAGCACATCAAGGACCTCGCCGACGAGGAACACCACCTCTACGAGAAGGGCAGCCTGAGCGAGGAGGAGCAGGCGCGGCTCCGCGCCATTAACGTCGCCCTCGATCAGTACTGGGACCTCCTGCGCCAGCGCCGCGCCAAGGAGGAATTCGGCCAGAACCCGAACGAGGCCGAAATCCGCCGCCCCGGCATCGTCGAAAAGTACGAGGGGTGAGTACCGGTCCGCGTTAGCGGACAAAACAGTCCAGCGGACTGTTTTAAGGGGACGAACGCCTGAGCGTAAGCGAAAGCCGAGGAGGAGCGGTTTCGCCCCTTGGCGGGACCGCTATCAAGCGCCAACGCGGAACGCTTTTGACTTTGGGCCGTTTTGGCTGCTGCCGGGCTTGAAAATCCGCTGTTTTAAGCTATTTGAGCGCCGTCCCCGTCAGCCCTCTGAGATTCCATGCCCGCCTTCAAGGACGACTTCGCCAACCGTATCGGTAACTCCTCCTCCGCCAAGCAGGCGCTGCTCGACAAGTTCAAGAAGCAGCCCAAGGCCGACGATCCGGCCGTGCAGCAGCGCATCGCCGAGCAGCTCGCGACCGCCAAGGCGCGCGAGGAGCGGGCCGCGCAGCGCAAGGCCGAGAAGGAAGCAGCGCGCATCGCCGAGGAGGCCGACCGCAAGCGCAAGGAAGAGGAGCGCATCGCGGCCGAGAAGGAGGCCCGCCGTATCGAGGGCGAGCAGGCCCTGGCGCTCCTTGCCGAACAGAAGGCGGCGCGCGACGCCCGTTACGCCGCCCGCAAGGACCGGCTGAAGAAGGGGAAGTAGGCCCCTACCCGGCGATCCGGCCGGCGAGCGCGCGCACGATATCGGCGACCTCGCGGCGGGTGACGTCGAGGTTGCCTGACGTATCGACGATGAAATGCGCGCGCGCCCGCTTGTCGGCGTCGCCCATCTGGCGCGCGATCAGCGCCGCGGCGCGGCCGGCATCCATGCCGCGATGGGCAATGCGCGCCGCCTGAATGTCCGGCCGGCAGTTCACCACCACGCTGACATCCACGCGACGCTCGCCGCCAGTCTCGAAGAGCAGCGGAATATCGAGCACCGCTACGCGCCGGCCGCTCGCTGCCGCCGCGGCGCGGAATTCATTCTCCGAAGCGCGGACCAGCGGATGGACGATCGCCTCCAGCCTCGCCAGCGCTGCCGGATCGCCGGCGACACGCGCGCCCAGCGCACCGCGGTCGACCACGCCATCCTTCACGCTACCGGGAAACGCCACCGCAATCGGCGCGGCCGCCGCGCCGGCGTAGAGGCGATGCACGGCGGCGTCAGCGCTGTAGGTCGCGGCGCCGGCCTCGGCAAACATCGCCGTCACCGTCGACTTCCCCATGGCGAGCGAGCCGGTGACGCCGACGATCAGCATCAGCCCTCGTCGATCGACTTCTGCACGACGCGGCGGAGTTCCGCGGTGACTGCCGGGCGCCGTCCGAACCAGTGCTCGAAGCCCGGCACCGCCTGGTGCAGCAGCATGCCGAGGCCCTCCGCCGTGCGGAGCTTCCGCGCCCTGGCCGCCGCGAGCAGCTCGGTTTCGCGCGGCACATAGACGATATCGTTCACCACCGCATCGGCCGGCAACGAGGCGAGATCGATTTTGAGCGGCGGCTGGCCGGCCATGCCCAGCGTCGTCGTGTTGACCACGACGCGCGCGCCGGCGAGGAGGCTCGGCACGTCGGCCCAGCGCGCCGGCTTCACCCGTTCGCCGAAGCGCTGCGCCAGCGCCTTCGGCCGTGCCGGGTCGCGGTTCACGACGTGCACGGGCGCCAGCCCGCGCGACAGGAGCCCCCAGACGACGGCCCGTGCCGCGCCGCCGGCGCCCAGCACCACGGCCGGTCCGGCCTTGCCGTCCCAGCCCGGCGCTTCCTCGTCGAGATTGGCGAGGAAGCCGGCGACGTCGGTATTGGCGCCGGTGAGCGCGCCATCCTCAAGCCACAGCGTGTTCAGCGCGCCGGTAGCCTCCGCCGCAGCGTCCCGCTTCTTCACGGCGGCAAAGGCCGCTTCCTTGTGCGGCACCGTGACGTTGCCGCCGACAAAACCGGAGTTGGCGAAACCGGCGAAGAACGCCGCGACCTTCTCCGGCTCGACCGGATGGAGCACGTAATCGCCGTCGATGCCGTATTCGTTCAGCCAGAACTTATGGATGACCGGCGAGCGCGAATGCTTCACCGGCCAGCCGATCACGCAGGCGACGGGTTTCACCACGCGATCGCTCCCGCTTCCCTGAGATACGCCAGCAGCGGCAGCAGCGGCAGGCCGAGGATGACGAAGAAGTCGCCGTCGATGCGCTCGAACAGGCGCACCCCCGGTCCTTCGAGTTGATACGCGCCGACGCTGCCCATGACCTTGTCCCCCACGGCGGCGAGATACGCGTCAACGGCCGCGCTGTCGAGGCGGCGCACCGTCATGGTCGCGCTGGCGACGTGACGCCAGGCGATGCTGCCGCCACGGGCGATCGCCACGGCCGAATGAAGCTGGTGGCTGCGCCCGGCGAGCTTGAGGAGCTGCGCGCGCGCCTCGGCCAGCGATCCCGGCTTGGTGAAGCGCGTGCCGTCGAGGTCCAGCGTCTGGTCGCCGCCGATCACCAGCGCCTCCGGATGGCGGGACGCAACGTCGAGCGCCTTGGCCTCGGCCAGCGCCACCGCCAGATCGCGGGGATCGACGCCCTTCGCCAGCAGCGGCGCCTCCAGCGCGCGCTCATTGACCGCCGCGGCTTCCGCCGTGAACGCAATTCCCGCCGCCCTCAGCAGGGAGAGGCGCGCCGCGCTTTGCGAAGCCAGCACGATCGGCGAGGTTATAGGCACGATTATCCCCAGACCGGCCTTCGCCTGTTGGCGGAATCTGCATAAGTGCGCCCGGAAGGCCCGGGCGGCGCGGACTGTCCCTGATCGGGCTCTGGCGATCAACAGCGGCCGTCGCTGGGTGGCCGGAATGAGGACGCCGGTGAATCGAGGAAGTAGCGCACAGACAATGAGTTAGCCTGTGGATAACTTCGTGAAATTCAATTCGGGGCGGTCCGACGGTTATGGTTAACGAATTGTAAACACGGGCAGTTCTGGCTTGTCCTTGTTATTTGGCGGGCAGGTTGTAATCCCTTTGTCCGCAGGCTCACCTCGCTGCCTCCTTGTGTGCCCTCCCGGTGGAGGGCGACGGGGTCACTACAATCCACCCCCAAGATGAAACAAAAAGAAGATTCAAACAGTCTTTTGGGAGAACAAGGTCGCGTCGCGACGGTGAGCGCTCCATCTGGAAAAGTTCGTCAGGTTCTCGATGGGACGCGCCTCTCGCCCCCGCCTGTCTGGCTGATGCGGCAGGCAGGGCGGTATCTCCCCGAGTATCGCGAGCTCCGCGCCAAGGCCGGCAGCTTCCTCGCGCTCTGTTTCGATCCGGCAGCGGCGGCCCAGGTCACGCTCCAGCCGGTGACGCGCTTCGATGTCGATGCAGCGATCGTGTTTGCCGACATTCTGGTGATCCCCCATGCGCTCGGCCGGCGTGTCGATTTCGTGGAAGGCGATGGACCGCGGCTCGATCCGATCGACGTCCGTGGCATCGAGCGGCTGACCGAAAGCTACGCGGTAGAGCGCCTGTCGCCGATTCTGGAAACGGTGGAGCGTGTCCGCGGTGAGTTGCCGGCGGAAAAATCGCTGATCGGCTTCTGCGGTGCGCCGTGGACGGTGGCGACGTACATGATCGCCGGACGCGGCACGCCCGACCAGATGCCGGCGCTGGAATTCGCGCGCGACCACGACGATGCCATGTCGATCCTGGTCGATGTGCTGGCCAATGCCTCGGCCGATTATCTCGTGGCGCAGATCAGGGCCGGCGCCGACGTCGTGCAGATATTCGATACCTGGGCAGGCGTGCTCGATGACGAAGGCTTCCGGCGCTGGTCGATCGAGCCCACCGCCGACATCGTGCGCCAGGTGAAGGCCAATGAACCCGGCGCCCGCATCATCGGTTTTCCGCGCGGCGTGGGCGCGGCTCGGCTTGCCGAATACGTTCGCGCTACCGGCGTCGATGCGGTGTCGCTCGACGCCGGCGTCAGCCTTGACGACGCGGTGCTTCTCCAGCAAAGCGTCGCCGTGCAGGGCAATCTCGACCCGGCGATTCTGCGAGCGGGCGGAGCGGCGATGGATGCGGCGGCGGATGCGATCGTGGAGCGGCTCGGCCGCGGCCGCTTCGTCTTCAATCTCGGGCACGGCGTTTTCCCCGACACGCCGCCGGATAACGTCGCGCGCCTCGTCCGGCGCGTGAAAGCGACGCGATGAGCGCGCTTGCCGGCAACGCTTACCTGTGGGTGAAGGCGTTTCACGTCATCGCGGTGATCGCGTGGATGGCGGGGATTTTTTATCTGCCGCGGCTTTTCGTCTATCACGCCGACGCGGCCAAGGGCTCCGACAAGTCGGAGACCTTCAAGGTCATGGAACGGCGCCTCTACAACGCCATCATGACGCCGGCGATGATCGCGGCGTGGCTCGCCGGCATCGTGCTCGCGACCTCGGCGCATCTGTGGACGACGCCCTGGTTCCTGACCAAGGTCGCCTTCGTCATCGTCATGACGGCCTTCCACGTCTGGCTCGGGCGTCGGGTCGGCGATTTTGCCGAGGACCGCAACACGCGGCCGGCGCGCCTCTACCGCATGGTCAACGAGTTGCCGACGCTGCTCGTCATCGTCATCGTCGTCCTGGTCATCGTGCGGCCCTTCTGACGCACCTCGCGCCTTTGCCCTTGCCGCGCGCCGCCCAAGTGTCTATCTTCCTGAAGACCGCACTAAAGCAGACAGGCGCCGGCTGATTTTGCCGTGGTGCCGATCCGGTGGCGGTAATCTTCGCGACCGGCGAGAAGTTCTGCGAGCCCCCCTCCTTCCCTTCGTGCCGGCCTTCCCCAATCTGCGAGACGTGTGAACTCCATGCCTGAAATCAAATTGCAGGACCTCAAGGCGAAGACGCCGGTCGAGCTCCTGGCCTTCGCCGAAGAGTTGAAAATCGAGAGCGCCTCGACGCTGCGCAAGCAGGAGCTGATGTTCGCCATCCTGAAGCAGCTCGCTGCGCAGGAAACCGACATCATCGGCGAAGGCGTGGTCGAGGTCCTCCAGGACGGCTTCGGCTTCCTCCGCTCGCCGGAAGCGAATTACCTCGCCGGCCCCGACGACATCTACGTCTCGCCGTCGCAGATCCGCCGCTTCTCGCTGCGCACCGGCGACACCGTCGAAGGCCAGATCCGCGGGCCGAAGGACGGCGAGCGCTACTTCGCGCTCCTCAAGGTCAACTCGATCAACTTCGAGGACCCCGAGGAAAAGCACCACAAGGTCCACTTCGACAACCTGACGCCGCTCTACCCGACGCAGCGTTTCAAGATGGAAATCGACAATCCGACCGGCAAGGACCTGACGGCGCGCGTGCTCGACCTGGTGGCGCCGCTGGGCAAGGGCCAGCGCGCCCTGGTCACGGCGCAGCCGCGCACCGGCAAGACCGTCATCCTGCAGAACATCGCCCACTCGATCACCTCAAACCATCCCGAGTGCTACCTCATCGTGCTGCTCATCGACGAGCGGCCGGAGGAAGTCACCGACATGCAGCGCTCGGTGAAGGGCGAGGTCATCTCGTCGACCTTCGACGAGCCGGCGACACGCCACGTCGCCGTCGCCGAGATGGTCATCGAGAAGGCCAAGCGCCTGGTCGAGCATGGCCGCGACGTCGTCATCCTGCTCGATTCGATCACGCGCCTCGGGCGCGCCTACAACACGGTGGTGCCGTCGTCGGGCAAGGTGCTCACCGGCGGCGTCGACGCCAACGCCCTGCAGCGGCCGAAGCGCTTCTTCGGCGCGGCGCGCAACATCGAGGAAGGCGGCTCGCTCACTATCATCTCGACGGCGCTCATCGATACCGGCAGCCGCATGGACGAAGTCATCTTCGAAGAGTTCAAGGGCACCGGTAACTCGGAAATCATTCTCGACCGCAAGGTCGCCGACAAGCGCGTCTTCCCGGCGATCGACATCACGCGCTCGGGCACGCGCAAGGAAGAGCTGCTCGTGCCGCCCGACGTGCTCAAGAAGATGTACGTGCTCCGCCGCATCCTCATGCCGATGGGCACCGTCGACGGGATCGAGTTCCTGCTCGACAAGCTGAAGCAGACGAAGAGCAACTCCGACTTCTTCGACCAGATGAACACGTAGGGTTCGCGGTAGACGGGGCTTTTCCCCGCTGCCTCCGCGAAAGCGGACACAAGACCCATGCCATCGAGCGTCATCGCCGATTCGAGCTACGACGAAACCCGCAACGAGCTCGCGGTCTCGTTCGTATCGGGCAAGGTCTATGTCTATTCGCTGGTGCCGCCGGCGGTCGCCGCGGCGATGGCCGGCGCCTTCTCCAAAGGCGAATACTTCAACGCCAACATCCGCGACCGTTACCCGTACCGTCAGGTCAGGGGCAATCGGCCTAAGGCGGCGCGGCCGCGGCCATCGCTCCGCGATGCGCTGAAATCGTCGCACGAGGACTAGGCCAGCTTCAGTCCGCAGTGACGGGCGAAGTGGCGGAAGTCCTTGTCGCGGGTGATCAGGGCGACGTCGTTGTCGATGCACGCCTGGGCGATCAGGGCATCTGCCGTCTTCGCCTTCAGCCCCTTGAGCAGGAGGAGGCGGCGTGCCTGTCCCGAACGCGCCCAGTACCCTTCCCTGGTTTCGAGCAGCGGTATCTGGGCGAGGTCCGCGTCCAGCAGGCGGTCGGACGAGCGGCTGCTGAGCAACTCCGTGAGCACGATCGGAGGGAGCGCCAGCTCCGCGTTAGCCAGGGCGCCGGCGATGAGATCTAGATCGGATCCGTCCGCATCGTCGGAAAGGTAGGCCACCATGGCACTCGTGTCGGCGGCGATCATTCCCGGTCGTAGCGCATCTCTTCGAGGGTCAGATCAAATTTGACCTTGCCGCGAAGCTTCAACAGGCGCTGCTGCGCCTGAATCGACGCCAGCTTGCGGAGCCCCTGGCGTACCGTCTCGGTGACCCCGCCGCCGGTCAGCTCCTGCGCGCTCGCGAGGTCGCGCTCCGAAACCTCAACCGTGATCTTGCGCATGCCGTCTTCCATGCCAGTCACCATACCAGCGTCGATGCTGGTCGCCAAGATGGTACGGCATGCCAGTACTAACACCAGCATCGTTACCAGCAGGCACTAGGGAAATCTGCTGAGGGTTTTTCCTTGCGATTACCGCGGTTTCTCGAGGGTCGCTTTAACTCTCCCGAAATAGGCGCCAGCGTGGTATTTGCCTCAAATTGACCGACGCAGGAGACCTCCCGTGGACACGCGGGAAACCCTTGACACGATGACGGATTCGCTCAGCGAATTTTCGCACCACGGCCGCGACGCGCGGTTCGCGGATGGGCGCATTGTCGTCGCGCTCGCGGTAGTCGGCTTTGTGGCGGTCGCAGCCGCGGCGGTGGCGGTGATTGCCGTCGTCTGGCGCTAGGCCGATCCAGCCAGTGCGGCCGCAAGCGCAGCGGCATCGGTGATCGGCAGCGAACAGCTTTCGTTCCGGCAGACGTAGGCGGCAGCCTTGCCGCCGAGCGCGGTTTTGCCGGCAGCCGGATGGGCAGCGGGAAGCGCCGCCGTTCCGTCAAACACGGAGAGCACCACGCGCATGCCGCCACGACGTGCGGCGGCGATCAGGGCCGCTCCGTCGTCGCGTTCGCTCCGTATGATCACGGCGTCGACGGCCGTGAGCCGGAGGTCGAGCGCGTTGAGCAGGCTTGATGTCGCAAACAGGTTCGACGCGATCGCCGTGCCGGAGCGGCCGAGGGTCGCGTCGGCGTCGGCGCGATAGCCGTCGTTGCCGGTGAGGTGCCAGAGCTTGACGAGGTTCTGCGTCATCAGCCCGGTCGCGCTTGGGGTCGCTTCGTCGGCATCGGCGCGCGGCCGCAGGATGAGGTCGGTCGCGTCGTCGGCCGCCAGGAAATAGCCGGGCTGCGCGGAATCCCAGTGGTGCGCACGCACGATCGCCGCCAGCGCCTCCGCCCGGGTCAGCCAGCGCGCGTCGAGCGTCGCGGCGTGGAGCGCCAGCGTCGCCTTGACCATCGCGGCGTAGTCGGTGGCGAGCCCCGGGTAGGTCGCGCGGCCGGCGCGCCAGGCATGGGCGAGCCGGCCACCGTCGCTCATCGCGCGCGTGACGAATTCATAGGCGCGCTCCGCCAGCGCGATCCAGTCCGGCCGGCCGAAGGCCGTCCCGGCCGTGGCGAGCGCCGCGATGGCAAGCCCGTTCCAGTCGGCGAGCACCTTGTCGTCGGTGGCCGGGCGCACCCGCGTCGCGCGCCGCGCCAGCAGCTTCGCCCGGTCGGCGGCAAACGCGGCCGCGTCGTTCGTTTCCATCGGCCGACGGCCAATGCGGTTCGGGATCGATGTGCCTTCCCAATTGCCGGCGTCGGTGATGTCGTAGGCGTTAGCGAAGCGGGCGCCCTCCTCCGCGCCGAGCACGTCCAGCACTTCGCTCCGCTGCCAGACGTAGAAGCGGCCCTCATGGCCGTCCGAGTCGGCGTCGAGGCTCGCGGCAAAGGCGCCGCCGGGAAGGCGCATCTCGCGCTCCAGCCAGGCGATGGTCTCGGCAACCCGCTCGGCAAACAACGGCTCGCCGGTCTTCAGCCACGCCGCCGTCATCAGCTCGACGAGCTGGGCGTTGTCGTAGAGCATCTTCTCGAAGTGCGGCACGAGCCAGCGTGCGTCGGTCGAATAGCGGGCGAAGCCGCCGCCGATGTGATCGTAGATGCCGCCGCTGGCGATGGCGCGGAGCGTGAGCAGCACGGCATCGGCGTAGCCCGCCTCACCCCTGCGCTCGCCGGAACGCCATAGCAGCTCGAGCAGGCTCGCCTGCGGGAACTTGGGCGCGCCGCGCGTGCCGCCGGCCTCGGTGTCCATCAGCGAGAGCAGGCGCTCGGCGGCCGTGTCGAGAAGCCCGCGATCGACCGCGACCGGCTGCTCGGCGGCCGTGCGCTCGGCCAGCCGCTGCATCACATGGGCGCGGTTCTGGGCGATCTTGGCGGGCTCCTCGCGGAAAAGTCGCGCCACCTCTTCGAGGATGTCGACGAAGGCCGGGCGACCGTAACGCGCCGTCTTCGGGAAATACGTGCCGCCCCAGACCGGCGCGCCCTCAGGCGTCAGGAACATGGTCAGCGGCCAGCCGCCCTGCTCGCCCAGCGAATGGAGCGCCGCCATGTAGATCTGGTCGACGTCGGGTCGTTCCTCGCGGTCGACCTTGACCGGCATGTAGAGCCGATTGATGACCGCCGCGGTCGCCTCGTCCTCGAAGCTCTCGTGCGCCATGACGTGGCACCAGTGGCAGGCGGCGTAGCCGACCGAGAGCAGGATCGGCTTGTTCTCCGCCTGCGCTGCGGCGAGGGCTGCCTCGCCCCATGGTCGCCAGTGCACCGGGTTGCCGGCGTGCTGGAGCAGGTAGGGGCTGACTTCGTGACGAAGCAGGTTTTCGGACATGGCTGCTAAATAGCGGTCCGGGCGCGAAAGGGCACCTCGGTTGCCTCGGCCCTCGCATAGCGGCAGAAGAACGCCATGTCGTCGTCCGATACCATCTTTGCCCTGTCGAGCGGACCGCCTCCCGCGGGCGTCGCGATCATCCGGATAAGCGGCCCCAGCGTCCGATTCGGTCTCGAAACGCTCATCGATTCGATCCCGGAACCGCGCAACGCTGCCTTGGCGTCCATCCGGGCTGATGGCGAGCTCATCGACCGCGGGCTCGTGCTGTTCTTTCCCGCGCCGGCAAGCTTCACCGGCGAGGATGTCGCCGAGCTTCAGCTTCATGGCGGGCGAGCGGTGGTGGCCGCGGCCTTGAACGCCCTCGCCGCCCTCCCCGGGTTCCGCCCGGCGGAGGCCGGCGAGTTCACCCGCCGCGCCTTCCATAACGGCCGGCTCGATCTCACCCAGGTCGAGGGCCTGGCCGATCTCGTGGCCGCCGAGACGGAGGCACAGCGCCGGCAGGCGCTACGCCAGAGCGATGGCGCCCTCGGCCGTCTCTATGACGGCTGGCGCGAGAAGCTGGTCCGGGCGCGGGC
>JBEHXS010000094.1:0-10349 GCA_048498575.1 Pseudomonadota bacterium | reverse complement strand
GGCGGGCTGGTGATGGGCCACTACGACGGCTCGACGCTGCCAATGTGGAAAGTGGCGCAGAAATACGTGCTCGCCGACAACTTCTTCCAGGGCGCTTTCGGCGGCTCGTTCCTCAACCACTTCATGCTGATCTGCGCCTGCGCGCCGGTCTATCCGAACGCCGATACCGCGGCGGCCAAGCCGACCATCGCCAAGGTCGATGCCGACGGCATCAGCCTGACGGCGGCTGACAATGCGCCGAAGTCGGCGCTGGACGGCGTGCCGAAGTTTGCCTCCGACGGCAACATTACGCCCGATTTCTACGCGGTGAACACGATGCAGCCACCGTACATGCCGAGCGCCAACAAGCCGGCAGCCGGCGCCGACCCGACGCTGGCCGATCCGACCCAGCCGACCACGCTCCCTCCGCAGACGATGACCAACATCGGCGACCTGCTCACCCAGAAGGGCGTCACCTGGTCGTGGTACGCCGGCGCCTGGCAGGCCGCGCTTGACGGCAACGGCGGCGGCCCGGTGCCGAACTTCCAGTTCCATCACCAGCCGTTCAACTACTTTGCCGACCTCGCGCCGGGCACCCCGGCGCGCGCCGAGCACCTCAAGGACGGCGGCCTCGGCGGAGTGAACTTCCTGGCCGACATCGACGCCGGCAAGCTGCCGGCGGTGACCTTCTACAAGCCGCAGGGCAACCTCAACGAACACGCCGGCTACGCCGACGTCGCCTCCGGCGACCAGCACCTCGCCGACATCATCAGCCATCTCGAGAAGAGCCCGCAGTGGCCAGGCATGGTCGTGCTGGTAACCTACGACGAGAACGGCGGCTTCTGGGACCACGTCGCTCCGCCGAAGGCGGACCGCTGGGGCCCGGGCAACCGCATCCCCGCGTTCATCGTCTCGCCCTTCGCCAAGATGGGCACGGTCGACCACACCCTGCTCGACTCGACCGCCGCGATCCGCCTGATCACCGAGCGTTACCAGCTTCCGGTGCTGCCCGGCATCACGGCACGCGACACCGCGCTCAAGGCCAACGGCGAGCCGGCCGAAGGCGACCTGACCGAAGCCCTGACTCTTCCCTAGCCCCCAATAATCCCCCGACTGCGAAGCGACTGGCCGCCGCCCCAACCGGGCGGCGGTCTTTTTCTTTCGGCGCGACAATTGACGGGCCCGGCAACGGCGGCCTTAAAGTCGCCGATGCCTCGCAAGACCACCAACCGCACCGAGGGCCTGCGCCTTCGCCTCGTCCTCAAGCCCGGCGTCGCGCTCGGCCCGGGCAAGGCCGACCTGCTCGAGGCGATCGAGGAAACAGGGTCGCTGTCGAGCGCCGCCCGGCGGTTTTCGATGAGCTACAAGCGCGGCTGGTCGCTGGTGAAGGAAATGAACGACGCCTTCGCCAGGCCGGTCGTCGAAACCGAAAAAGGCGGCTCCGGCGGCGGCGGTGGCGCCAGTCTGACGCCGCTCGGCCGGCGGATTCTCCGCCGCTATCGCGAGATGGAATCGGAGGCCGGCAAGGCTGTGGCCTCGGCCGCAGCAGACATCCGGCGCCACCTGCGCAAGAAATAGTGCCTGCGGGCATTGCGTATTTCCCCGGCTTAGCCAAATTCGCCGCGCCAATCCCCGCTCACCTCCGGCCAAGAACAAAACCCATGTCCGATCCCGTCATGTTCCAGATCTCGGTGCCCGTATTCGACCGGCGCCTGAAGGCGCATAGCGCCATCATCGACAAGGCCGCCGCGCACGCCGAGGCGCGCAAGATCGACCCGACGGCGTTCATGACCGATCGCCTCTATCCCGACATGTTCCCCTACTGGCTGCAGGTGCAATCGGCCTGCGACCACGCCAAGAATTCGGTCGCTCGCCTGACACAGCAGCAGATGCCGATCTTCGAGGAGACCGAGAAGACGTTCGCCGGCCTGAAGGCGCGCATCGACCGTACGCTGGCCTTCGTCAATGGCGTGAGCCCGGCATCGTTCGAAGGCGCCGAGGCGCGCGTGATCACGCTCGTCCAGAACGGTCGCGAGCGGCAGATGACGGGCATGGACTATTTCCAGAATTCCGCCCTGCCCAACTTCTATTTCCACCTGACGACGGCTTACGGGATCCTGCGCCATAACGGCGTCGAGATCGGCAAGCGCGATTTCATGGGCAACCCGCCGGCCTAGCCACGACCGCGGTCGCGCGATTGACCTTCGCGCACCGCCCGCACTATCCTCGATATGTTCCTGTGAACATATCGAGGATGGCCATGCTCTCCCGCCGCTCCCTTCTCATGGCGCCGGCTTTCGCCGTTGCGCTTGCGTTCGCCGCACCCGCCGCGCCGGCTTTCGCCGCCGACACGATCGTCTTTGCCGCTTCCAGCCTGCAGAACGCCCTCGACGACGCCGTCAAGGCCTACACCGCCTCGACCGGCAAGGCGGTCACCGTCAACTACGGCGGCTCGTCCGCGCTCGCCAAGCAGATCGAACAGGGCGCGCCGGCCGACATCTTCTTTTCCGCTGACCTCGACTGGATGAAGGACCTGCACGACAAGAACCTGACGGTCGCGGCGACCGAGAAGCCCATCCTCGGCAACGAGATCGTGCTGGTGGCACCGAAGGATTCGACCGCGACGGCGACGATCGCGCCGGGCTTCGACCTCGCCGGGCTGCTCGCCGGCGGCAAGCTCGCCATGGCCAACGTCGACTCCGTCCCGGCCGGCAAGTACGGCAAGGCCTCGCTGGTCAAGCTCGGCCTCTGGGATTCGGTGGCCGACAGCGTGGTGCAATCCGACAACGTGCGCGCCGCGCTCGCCTTCGTCGCCAAGGGCGAGGCGCCGCTCGGCATCGTCTATTCCACCGACGCCAACGCCGAACCCGGCGTCAAGGTGATCGGCACCTTCCCGGCCGACAGCCACCCGCCGATCATCTACCCGGTGGCGCTGCTCTCGGCCTCGACCAACCCCGACGCCAAGGAGTTCCTCGACTGGCTGGAGTCGGATGCCGCCAAGCCGTCGTTCACGGCGCAGGGCTTCACCTTCGTCAATCCGGGGGCGTAAATCGCTTCCCGGTCTTGCCCCCGGTTCGGCGCGCCGGCTCCGGGGGCAACTCCAGCCGGAATCCGTGCCCAGCGTCGCGGTCGACGAACTGGACCCCGGCCTTCGCCGGGGTAACGATGCGGGTGAGAATCGCGGAGCGAAACGCCACCCCCTATGCTTGATCCACTAACGCCGCAGGAGTGGGACGCGATCGTTCTGTCGCTTCGCGTCTCCTTCTTCGCGGCGCTGGTCAGCCTGCCCTTCGGCATCGCCGTCGCCTACCTGCTGGCGCGGGGACGGTTCCCCGGGCGCGGCATTGTCGACGCCGTGGTCCACCTGCCGCTGGTCATGCCGCCGGTCGTGACCGGGTATCTGTTGCTGCTGACGTTCGGGCGCAAGGGCCCGGTCGGCGCCTTCCTGGAACGGGCATTCGGCATCGTGCTCGCCTTCAACTGGACGGGCGCCGTGTTGGCGGCGGCCGTCATGGGCTTCCCGCTGATGGTGCGCGCCATCCGCCTGTCGCTGGAGGCGATCGACACGCGGCTGGAGGCGGCGGCCTCGACGCTGGGCGCGAACCGGCTGGCAGTGCTCGCCACGGTGACGTTGCCCCTCGCCCTCCCCGGCATCCTCGCCGGGATCGTGCTCTCCTTCGCTCGCGCGCTTGGCGAATTCGGCGCCACGATCACCTTCGTCGGCAACATACCGAAGGTGACGCAGACGCTGCCGACCGCGATCTATACCTACATCCAGGTGCCGGGCGGCGACGCGCAGGCGCTCCGGCTGACCGCAATTTCCGTCATCATCGCGTTCGCGGCGCTGCTTCTCGCCGACGCGCTGGCGCGGCGCGCCACCGACCGGATACGCGGGCAATGACGCTCTCGGTCGACGTCGAAACCAAGGTCGGCAGCTTCGCGCTGGCCGCGCGTTTCGCGAGCGACGGCCGCATCACCGCGCTGTTCGGCCGCTCCGGCGCCGGCAAGACCACCATCGTCAACGTCATCGCCGGGCTGCTCAGGCCCGCGGCCGGCAGCGTTGTGGTCGACGACACGGTGCTGCTCGACACGCGGCGCGGCATCTTCGTTCGGCCCCACCGGCGCGGCATCGGTTACGTCTTCCAGGAGGGGCGCCTGTTCCCGCACCTCTCCGTGCGCGGCAATCTCACCTATGGCCGCCGTTTTGCGCTGGTACGTACGCGGCCGGGGCCGAAGCTCGGCGAGATCGCCGACCTCCTCGGCATCAGCGCCCTCCTCGACCGGCGGCCGGGCGCCCTTTCCGGCGGCGAGAAGCAGCGGGTCGCGATCGGCCGGGCGATGCTGGCGAACCCGCGGCTGCTGTTGATGGACGAGCCGCTCGCCTCGCTCGACCGGCAGCGGCGCGACGAGATCCTGCCCTACATCGAGCGGCTGCGCGACGAGGCGCGGCTGCCGATCGTCTATGTCAGCCATGCCGTCGATGAAGTGGCGCGGCTCGCCGATACGGTCGTGATGCTGGCCGATGGCAGGGTAACGGCCGTCGGTCCCGCGGCCGATATTTTCGCCAGCCTCGACCTCGACGACGACGAAATGATCGGCGGCATCCTGACGGCGCGGGTGGCGGCGCATGACGCCGATCTTCGCACGACGCGGCTCGAACACGCAGCCGGGCCGCTGTTCGTGCCGCTGACGACGATACCCATTGGTACGCTCGTGCGGCTGAGGGTGCAGGCGCGCGACGTGGCGCTCGCCATCGATCTGACGGGCCGCCTGTCGATCCGCAACCGGCTGGCGGCGACGGTGACCGCGATTGCCGATAGCGGCGGCCAGTCGGTGGATGTGAAGCTCGATGCCGGCGGCGACGCGCTGGTGGCGCGGGTGACGGCGGCAGCGGTGGCGGATTTGAAGCTGGAAGTCGGCCGGCCGGTCGTCGCGTTGATCAAGGCAACTGCGTTCGACCGGCCGGCGGAAGGCTGAGCTCTCTAGCTGCAGCCGTTGAGGACGGGCTTGCCGTCGCCGTCATCGTCGATGACGGTAAGCTTCACCCGCGCCGTGCCTGTCGCCAGGAGTCCGATGCGGGAGGCGGCGCCGCGCGTCAGATCGATGACGCGACCGCCGACGTAAGGACCACGGTCATTGATACGTACGACGACCGTTTCATGGTTGTTGAGATTCTCCACCAGCACACGCGTGCCGAAGGGAAGCGTGCGATGGGCGGCAGCAAGCGCATTGGCATTCATCGGTTCGCCGCTCGCCGTGGTTCTGCCCATCTTGTACCAGGAGGCTCTGCCGCACTGCGCGGCCGTTGCATCACTCGACTGAAGAGCTACCGCCGCGCAAAACGCACCGACGGCCACCCCGAACGCTAATCTGCGAGATGATTTCAAGGTCACTCGTTGACACCTGCCTGTTGTTTATCCGCATCGTTTTCTTCTTCCCCTTGCCCGCTCGCGGCCTCGGCGTGGACCTCTCCCGCCGTTTTCCGCGAGATCGATTTGCCCGGCTAAATACGGCATGAATACGACTCGCTAACCGAGATTCGTCACCGGTGGTAAACCACGGTGGTTACTCGGGAATCGGTCGATTAGCGGCGTTTACGATGAACGCGAGGCGTCACATTCGCGCAATCAGGGCCTGTGCGGCCGCGGGCGCGCGCACCTTGTCGCCGGCGATAACGTAAACGAAGACGTCGCGCTTCGTCTTTTTCGCCTTGTCATTTGCGACACGCGGCAGATCGTCCGGCTCGCCGCCGGCAGCCCACGTCTGCATGCGCGCCGTCCACTGATCGAGCTCCGCCGGCGGATAGCCGAGGTCGAACCTCTCCTGGCTGCGCTGCAGGCGCGCGTAGATGAAGTCGGCCGAGACATCGGCCATCGCCGGATAGTCGTCGGAATCGGCATAGACGACGGCGACGTTGTGCTTGCGGGCGAGCGCCACGAACTCCGGCACCAGGAAGGTCGCGTGGCGGACCTCGACGACGTGCCGGAGCTTCAGCCCGCCCGCCTTCTCCGGCAGCAGCGCGAGGAAGGCGCCGAAGTCGTCGGCATCGAACTTCTTGAACGGCGCCATCTGCCAGAGCAGCGGCCCGAGCTTGTCGCCGAGCTCGGTGACGCCGGATTTCAGGAACCAGTCGAGCGCCTCGCCGGCCTCGCCGAGCACGCGCTTGTTGGTGACGGCGCGATGGCCCTTCACCGAGAAGACGAAGCCGGCGGGAGTCTCGTCGCGCCACTTCGCGTAGGTCGCCGGCGACTGCGTGCGATAGAACGTGCCGTTGATCTCGATCGAGGTGAGCTTCGACGAGGCGTACTTCAGCTCGTCGTCGTGCTTCAGCCCGGCCGGATAGAAGGTGCCGCGCCACGGCGCAAAATTCCAGCCGCCAATGCCGACACGGATCATGGGTCGTTCCTCCCGCTGCCGGCGATCCTATAGCCTTCCGCCTCGGCTCGGCCAGTTCCCCCCTTCCGCTGCGGCCAGCACCCGCTGCAACGTCGCGACATCGGACGGCGCCCAGTCAGCGCCGGTGCCGGCAGCGCACGCAGCCTGCCATTGCTTCGCAAAGACAAGCATGATGCGCGCCTCGAGCTGGTCGTGAGCGAGCTGCCAGCACAGCACCTGCCGCGTCGTGCAGCGGCGCTGGCGACGACAGCCCTTGACGAAGCAATGCGGCGGCGCGCCGAGGATCGTCATCACCGAACGCAGGCGTGCGGCACCCTCCGGCGACAGCCTGCGATAGATCGGGACATCCTCATCCTCGGAATGATCGTTGTAGTCCATGCGCACGACTCCTCGTTCCCGCGCCGCATGCGGCCGGGTGTTCGATACGCGTCCCTCGTTTCTCTTCGCCCTCGCATGCCGAGGGTGGCGGGCGCTTCGCGAACGCCGTCCGAATTTCAGTTTCTGGCGCTCACAGAGCGCCCGCCTGGCGATTTGTCGCCGTCCGTTCCGCTCTCCGAGCGCTCGCGCGCCCTTAAGGTTGCGCACAGCAACAGCCGGTCGTAGTGCCGGCGGGCTGAGACGGGCGGCACCCCGGGACGAAGGCCGGAACCTCCATCGCGGACGCCAATTCCCACTACGACGACCGATGCCGGTACCGGACATCGCCCCTCGGCTGGCGGGAACGCGATCAATATGGGGGAGGATGGGGAAACGGGGATAAGCGAGGCGGTTATCTTCGCGCCAAGCGACCTGGGCGTTTCAGAAGCCCACGAAAGCGGCCGCCCGTCCATAAGTGGGGAACTCGATCACTTCCCTAGTCGGGATCGTCCTCAGCCGCCGCACTGGCGGCCCAGCCATTCGCGATCCGCGGCGAAGCGGAAAATCCTTCGTGCCAACGCGCCCTCGTGGATGCTACCAGATCGGCGTCGCGCGCGACCCGGACAGGTCAGGTACCGGACCGACCGCTTTCATCACAACCCGCACGTCCTAGCTGCTGACCGAACGAAGACGGGCGGCACTGGGCCGCCCGCTTTTCGCCGGCTACTTCTTGCCGGTGCCGCCCATCGCGTTCGGCGGGGTCTTGCCGCCGAACGGCTGGTGCTTGGCTTTCTTGTTCTTGTCGGCTTTGGGCTTCTTCTTTTCCTTGCCCGGACGATCACTTCCCTTGGCCATGACATCCTCCTCGTTGGTCGCAGGTTGCGAGCGGGACTCGCATTCAATCGCGCGAACTTAGCCGCACGCGGCCGGCAAGGAAACGTACTTTGACGGTGACGTGACGCAGGCGGTGACGGCGAAGGCCGGCTGAACGGCGGCGATCAGGCCGGCGGGAGGCGCGGCATGTAGGGCGGCGGCAGCGGATCGAGCGAGGCACCGCCGGTCTCGCGATCCCATAGCGAATCGCCGCCGAACGACCATTTGAAGCCGCCGACGATGCGGCTGACGTTGTAGTTGCCGCCACCCCCGCTGAAACGCACGTCGCTGTAGCTGTAGCGCGCGAACACGCCGAGCGGCGTGCCGGAAAGGTGATACTCGGTGCCGGCGCCGAAGGTGTCCTCGGTGCTGCCGAAGCTGCTGTCCACCCGGTTCAGCACGCTGTGCATCGCATTGGCTTCGACGAACCAGTCGGGCGTGAAGAAGAAGCGCGCCCGCGCCCGCGCCACCCAGCCGGTGTCCGTCTCGAAGCCGAGATCGCTGTCCTGATAGGCAACCTGGCCGTAGAGGGAGAATTTGCCGGCGTAGCCCTGCGCCTCGGCGCCGACGAAATACTGGCCGAAGTTGTTGGCGAACCCCCCGTTGCTCCAGGTCGAGGTGCGGTACTGGAAGAGCGGCCCGAACAGCCAATGGCCCGGCTGGCGATAGAAGACGTGGGTGGCGAGATCGATGGAATCGTAGTTCGCACCGCCGGGCTCGCCGAGAGCCTGATGCGTGCCGACGACATCGAACTGCGTTCCCCAGTTGCCGGCGAGCGAGAATTCAGCCGAGCCGCGTCCTTCGGCGAGCCAGTTCGTGGCGTTGAAATAAGGGGTGGAGTACCACGCGCCGCCGGCGCCGACCGAGGCGTAGCCATCCCACGTCGTTTCCTGAGCGACGGCGCTGCCGCCAAGGCCCGCACTCGCGAGAAGTGCCACTCCAACCGCCAACCGAACGCGCATGACCGTCCCTTCGCGAGAATCGAGCCCCGAAGGGATAGTACTCCCGCATCGCAGTGGCCGAAGCGTTAACGCCGCGACATATCTGCCCCATGGTCGCGGGGCCGCGGGCTACTGATCGGCGGCGGGCAGCGGCGGGCAACCTTCGTCCAGCAACACGGCGCGGAAGTCATCGGCGGTAGCGAGGGCCTGGCCCATGTTCTCGCGCTTGTCGTGACCGTCCGCCAGGCAGCGATCGAAGACCGCCGCCGCGCTCAGCATGACCTCGATGTGATGCCGCACGGCGGCGCAGAGCTCGTCGTGCGGCGCGGTGCTCGCCTTCTCCAGCCGCGCCAGCGTCTCGTCGAAGCTGGCCTCGACGGCGACGAGATCGGCGTCGCAGGTGGCGGTCGATGCGGATCGCGCATCGTCGGCGCGAGCGATCGCCGGAGCAAGCGCGACGATGAGAGCGGCGAGCGCCGGGCGGGCGATCATGTCCCCGGGCAGCTTTCGCCGATCATCATGTCGCGGAACTCGTCCGCCTGCCGGCTCAGCTGGGCGAGGCCGTCCGCCTTGTTGCCGTCGTCGGGCAGGCACTGGCCGTAGACCTTGACCGTGGCGTCGATGGTATCGGCGTGATGGGCGAGCGCCGCGCAATAGGCCTCGTTGTCGGAGGCGCCGGTGGCGTCGAGCTGGGCCTCGGACTCGTCGTAGGTCTTGTCGGCGACGGCGAGCGCCTCGCCGCAGCCGGGACTGCCCGGCCTCAGGTCATCGGCAAACGCCGGCGCGGCGGACAGCATGAGAAGAACGAGCACCCCGCGATACGGCATGAATCCCCCCCGGATGCGATGCTGAGACGGGCGCTAGCGCCGGCGCTTTTTGCCGGCGGGGCTGCCCGGCCGCCCGCCGATCGAGCGCGGCTTCTGCCGTTCGTCGTCGTTAAGCGGCACGAAGTCATTAGCATGAGTCTCGGCGAGGCTGGGCTTGTGGGGGCGCGACTTCTGCACCGGCACTTCGCGGTCCGTGCCCGGCCCCATGACGTCGAGCGACGGCTTGCGGATGCGGCCGCCGATCGGCACCTCGGTGCGCCGCACGGTCATCTCGTCGAGGTTGTTCTTCCGCACGCGCGCCGAAGGCGAAGCCGGCGCGTCCTTGAGGACGGCAAAGTCGGGCGCCGGCTTGCGCCCCTCGCCGTCGGCGCCCGGATTGCGCGCCAGCGGATCGTCGTGGACGGCGAGCTCCAGCGTCTCCAGCCGCTTGATCTCGTCGCGGAGCCGGGCCGCCTCCTCGAACTCGAGGTCGGCGGCGGCGTCGCGCATGCGCTTCTCGAGGTCGGCGAGCGTCGCCTTGAAGTTGTGACCGATGAGATCGCCCTCCTCGGCCAGCCCGGTCGGCACGATGACGTGGTCGCGCTCGTAGACCGACGACATGATGTCGCCGATGTTCTTCTTCACCGATTCCGGCGTGATGCCGTGCTCGGTGTTGTAGGCGACCTGCTTCTCGCGCCGGCGATCGGTCTCGGCGATGGCGCGCTCCATCGAGCCGGTGATGTTGTCGGCATAGAGAATGACCTTGCCGTCGACGTTGCGGGCGGCGCGGCCGATGGTCTGGATGAGCGAGGTCTCGGAGCGCAGGAAGCCTTCCTTGTCGGCATCGAGAATGGCGACCAGCGCGCACTCCGGGATGTCGAGGCCCTCGCGCAGGAGATTGATGCCGATCAGCACGTCGAAGGCGCCGAGGCGCAGGTCGCGGATGATCTCGATGCGCTCCAGCGTCTCGATGTCGGAGTGCATGTAGCGCACGCGC
>JBEHXS010000093.1:0-10413 GCA_048498575.1 Pseudomonadota bacterium | reverse complement strand
ACCAGGAACTGGTGGAACTGGCGGACGGCGGAAAGACGGCGCGCCGCCGAGGTGGCTGCGAGCCCGCGTTTCTCCAGCGCGGCGAGCCACGCGCGCACTGCCTCGGCATCGACGGTAGCGAAGCGGGCGCCTTCGCCCTCGACGAAGGCAGCGTAGTCCTCCAGATCGCGGCGGTACGACACGACGGTGTTCGCCGCTGCGCCGCGCTCGGCGCTCATCATCTCGAGGAAGGCCTCGATGAGGTGGCCGCCGTTCATGGCTGCTGCAACCGGGTGGCGGGAATCTTGATCGTCATCTCGCGGGTGTTTGGCTTGACGAAATACGCAAGGTAAACGGCGGCCGCGGCGACCAGCACAGCGACGACCAGCACGGCGACGAGGAAGCGGAAAAGGCTAGGCATGCATCGTCAATAGTAGCCATCGCTTTACAAATCGGCAGTTACCAACCGGCAGAACCACACAATCCCGCCGAGTCTGAAGGGAATCCTTGACACGACCCGCGGAAAGACGCTCTACCGTCCGCGAAACCCCACCCCATTCCGGTTGAGGAGCGACGTGGCCAGGACAGGGTCCGCCAGGGACATCAACGAGCCATTGGAAACCAAGGTATCGCGGCTATTGAACGGCCGCACGATCGTGATGGTAGGCATGATGGGCGCCGGGAAGTCGTCGATCGGCCGGCGCCTCGCCAACCGGCTGGGCATGCCATTCGTCGATGCCGATACCGAGATCGAACAAGCCGCCAACCAGTCCATTCCCGACATCTTCGAGCAATACGGCGAGGCCTACTTTCGCGACGGCGAGCGCCGCGTGATCCAGCGCCTGCTGGACGGCAAGCCGAAGGTTCTGGCGACCGGCGGCGGCGCCTTCATCCAGGCCGAGACGCGCGCGGCCATCCGCGCCAACGGCATCTCGATCTGGCTGAAGGCTGACCGCGACCTGCTGCTCTCGCGGGTCAAGCGCCGCAACAACCGCCCGCTGCTCAAGCTCGGCGACCCCGCCGAGGTTCTGGAGCGGCTGATCGCCGAACGCTATCCCGTCTATGCCGAGGCCGAGATTCACGTACAATCGCGCGATGTCGCCCACGATGCGGTCATCGACGATATTCTTGCGGCGCTTGCCGACTATCTGGGGCGCGAGGCAGTAGAGGCCTGACACCCATGGCCGACGAAGGAGCGCCTCCCCGCGTTCCGATCAAGGTGAGCGTCGACCTCGGCGCGCGTTCCTACGACATCCTGATCGGGCGCGGGCTGATCGCGCAGATCGGCGACGAACTCGCACGGCGCCTGCCCAACACGCGCGCCGTCATCGTCACCGACGAAACGGTGGCGCGGCTGCACCTGACGCAACTGCACGCCGCGCTGCGCACCAAGGGCATCGACCAGGCGACCGTCACGGTGCCGGCCGGCGAGGAATCGAAAAGCTTCGCCATGTTGACCAAGGTGGTCGACGGCATTCTCGCCAGCCGCGCCGAGCGCAACGACATCGTCATCGCCTTCGGCGGCGGCGTCGTCGGCGACCTCGCCGGCTTCGCCTCGGCGATCACCCGCCGCGGCATGCGCTTCATCCAGGTGCCGACGACGCTGCTGGCGCAGGTCGACTCTTCCGTCGGCGGCAAGACCGGCATCAACTCGCCGCGCGGCAAGAATCTCGTCGGCGCCTTTCACCAGCCGTCGCTGGTCGTCGCCGATACCGGCCTGCTCGACTCGCTGCCGCCACGCATCTTCAATGCCGGCTACGCCGAAGTCGCCAAGATGGCGCTGATCAAGGATGCCGGCTTCTTCAAGTGGCTGGAGGAGAACTGGCGCGCCATGGCGGCCGGCTGGCCGGAGCGCGACCAGGCCATCGGCATCGCCTGCCGGGCGAAGGCCGTGACGGTGGCGGCTGACGAACGCGAACAGGGCGAGCGCGCCCTCCTCAACCTCGGCCACACCTTCGGCCATGCGCTGGAGGCGGCGGCCGGCTTCTCCGACCGCCTGCTCCACGGCGAGGCGGTCGCCATCGGCACCGTGCTCGCCCACGATTATTCGGTGCGTCTCGGTTTGGCGCCGGCGGCGGACTACGAGCGCGTGCGGGCGCACTTCGTCGAAGTCGGGCTGCCGACCGAGATTAAGGACATTCCGGGCCCGCCGATGACCGCCGCCCGGCTGATGGAACTCATCCATCAGGACAAGAAGGTCTCGCGCGGCAAGCTCACGTTTATCCTCACCCGCGGCATCGGCAAGGCGTTCATCGCCAACGACGTTTCCGCCGCCTCGATCAGCGCCTTTCTCGAAGAGAAAACCTGAGGGCTCGCGTGAACGCGGTCGCGCTCAACCTGATCCTCGCCGTGTTCCTTCTCGGCGCCAACGCCTTCTTCGTCGCGGCGGAATTCGCGCTGGTCAAGAGCCGCGGCTTTCGCATCGACGCGATGGTCGACGATAACCGCGTCGGCGCGCGGCTGGCGCAGCGCATGCTCCGCGACGTCGAGGCCTACCTCGCCTGCTGCCAGCTCGGCGTCACCATGGCGTCGCTCGGCCTCGGCTGGATCGGCGAGCCGACCGTGGCCTCGCTGCTGCGGCCGCTGCTGACGCCGCTCGGCATGCCGGAGTCCGGCCTCGACTTCATCTCCTTCGTCGTCGGCTTCCTGGCGTTCTCCTCGCTCCACATCGTGCTCGGCGAGCAGGTGCCGAAGACCTTCGCCATCCGCGAGCCCGAGCCGGTGGCGCTGTTGATCGCCTATCCGCTGCGGACGCTCTACGTCGTCTTCTTCCCGTTGAACTGGCTGCTCAATGCCGCCGCGAGCGGCATCCTCGCCGCCTTCGGGGTGCGCGAGGGCTCGCACCAGGAAATCCTGGCGGCGGCCGAGATCGAGGGCCTGGTCGACGTTTCCGCCGAGCACGGCAAGGTCGAGGAAAGCCAGGCCGAGTACATCCACAATCTCTTCCGCTTCGGCGAACTCGAAGTCGCCGACGTCATGGTCCACCGCACCAACATGCAGACCGTGAACGCCGACGACCCGATCGGCAAGATCGTCGACGAGGTGGTGGCGAGCGCCTACACGCGCGTGCCGGTGTGGGAAGGCAAGCCCGAGAACATCATCGGCGTCATTCACGCCAAGGATCTCCTGGCGCGGCTGAAGAACGTCGGCGGCGACCTGTCGAAGATCGACGTCCGCGCCATCGCCAAGAAGCCGTGGTTCGTGCCCGACACGACGCCGCTGAACGACCAGCTCAACGCCTTCCTCAAGCGCAAGCTGCACATTGCGCTGATCGTCGACGAGTACGGCGAGGTGCAGGGCCTGCTGACGCTGGAGGACATCCTCGAGGAGATCGTCGGCGACATTGCCGACGAATACGACGTCACCGCCGACGGCATCCGCAAGCAGCCCGACGGCTCGGTCAACGTCGACGGCTCGGTGCCGATCCGCGACCTCAACCGCGTCATGGGCTGGAACCTGCCCGACGAGGAAGCGACGACCGTCGCCGGGCTCGTCATCCACGAGGCGCGCATCATTCCCGAGCCTGGCCAGGCATTCGTCTTCCACGGCCTGCGCTTCCAGGTGCTGCGCCGTAACCGCAACCGCATCACCGCGCTGCGCATCACCAGCGCCGATTCGCAGAAGCCGCGCGCCCTGGCAAACACGGCGGTGGCGGCAAATGCCGTGACGCCGCCGCGAAGCTAGCGAAAATCAGCCGCAATCCTCCGCTCTGATGCCTGCCGGATTTCGGGAGGCGACCCCATCATGGAATTCGATCTGGTCATCGTCGGCGCGAGCTTCGCCGGTCTTGCCGCCGCCAAGACGGCAGCCTCGCGCGGCCTCTCGGTCGCGGTCGTCGAAGCCAAGCGCGACCCCGGCGCGCGCATCCACACCTCGGGCATTCTCGTGCGCGAGGCGATCGAGGAAATCGATATCCCGCACCGCCTGACGCGGCGCGTGCCGGGCGTGCGGCTGTACGCGCCGAGCCTCGCCAGCATCGACCTGTTCTCGCCGGGCTATGCCTTCTTCACCACCGACACCGCCGGGCTCCTGCGCTGGATGGCAGCCGATGCACGCGCCGCCGGCGCGCACATCATGGCGGCGACACGCTTCACTGCCGCGCGACGCGAACGCGGCAGGATCCATCTCGACGACATCGGTGTCAGCACGCGCTTCCTGATCGGCGCCGACGGCGCCCGCTCGCGCGTCGCCTCCGCCTTCGGCCTCAGCGAGAACCGCCGCTTCCTCACCGGCGTCGAGGTCGAGTTCGAGGCGGACGGTTCGCTCGACCCGCGCTTCCTCCATTGCTTCGCCAATTCGCGGCTGGCGCCGGGCTACATCGCCTGGGCCGCACCGGCGCCGGGCGTCGTGCAGGTCGGACTGGCCGTGCGCGAGGGTAGCAAGCCGGACCTCGCCGCCTTCCTCGCCCGTACCGAGGCGAAGTTCGGCTGGAACGGTATGCGCGTCGTCGAACGCCGGAGCGGGCTGATCCCCTGCGGCGGCCCGCTCCGCCGCATCGCCGCGCCCGGCGTGCTGCTCGTCGGCGATGCCGCCGGCTGGGTCTCGCCAATGACCGGCGGCGGCATTCGCCTCGCCTTCAAGTTCGGCCGCCAGGCGGCCTCCCTCGTCGCCGACCATCTGCTGAACGGCGGCGCCACACCGGAGGTCGCGCTGCAGCGGGCGCTGCCGGCTTTCCACGCCAAGCGCATGCTGCGCTCGCTGCTCGACCTCGCGCCGCCCAATGCGCTGATCGACCTTGCGCTGGCGACCGCGCCCATGCGGCGGCTCGCCGAGCGGCTCTACTTCCATCGTCGCAACGATGCCGGCATCGATCGCGAGGCCTACCTCCGATGGATGGAGGAGCAGACGCCGCGCCACGCGGTAGCCAGTGGCAGCGACGCCCGCTAGCATCCGTCGCATGCCTGAGGCATGGGAGACTTTCTACCTGATGGTCGGGTCGTCGGCGGCGGCGCTGATCGGCCTGTTGTTCGTCGTGATTACGCTGGCGGGCGAAGTCGACCCGTCTAAGGCGGGCGCGGCACAGGGCACGTTCCTGACGCCGACCGTGCTCCACTTTGCCATCGTCTTCGTGATTTCCTGCGCGGCAGTCGCGCCCGAGCTGCCGCCGCCGGTGATGGCGACGGCGATCGCGCTCCCGGCGCTGGTCGGGCTCATCTATGCGGTCGCGGCGGTCCTGCGGCTGGCCACTGGCAAGATCCCGGCAGCACACTGGACCGATTATGCCTTTTACGGCGTGCTGCCCGCGGCCTGTTACCTCTGGCTGCTGGCGACGGCCTGGGGCCTCTGGCAGGAGGCGACGGTTGCCGAAGCGAGCCTGGCGCTGGGCATGGTGGCGTTGCTGCTGCTTGCCATCCGCGACGCCTGGGACCTCGCCACCTGGCTGACCTATCACAAGAACGGCTAGCGGCTGGTCTCGGGCGCCTTGGCTTCGATCGCCAGCGCATGGACGCCATCGGCAATTTCGCCAGCCAGCGCGCCATAGATCATGCGATGCGCCTCGACCCGGCTTTTGCCGCGGAACGCCTCGGCGGTGATTTTCACGCGGAAATGACTTTCACCGCCCGGCCGGTGGCCGGCGTGGCCCTTGTGCAAATGGGACTCGTCCACCACTTGGAGATCATCCGGGCTAAAAGCCGCGGTTAACTTCCCTGTGATGCTTTCTTTCACTTTCATCGTGCTGCTCTCACCGGCCGCGCCTTGTCGGGTGCCGTCGCCGCGACCATAATCCGATGATGAATTTGAACTCCAAGTATTTCGACCGCATCCGGATCAGCCCAGGCGACAGCGAGCCGGCCGCCCCGGAAACGCAGGCGTGCGAGTGGCACGGCTGCAAGCAGGTCGGCGGCTATCGCGCGCCCAAGGGGCGTGACCGCGAGGGCCAGTACTATAACCTCTGCATCGACCACGTCCGCGAGTACAACAAGTCGTACAACTATTTTGCCGGCATGAAGGACGACGACATCGTCGCCTTCCAGCGCTCCGCCTCGCTCGGCCACCGCCCGACATGGACGATGGGCGTGAACGCCGAGAGCGCCGACGCGGCGCGCTATCACCCGAACGCGGCGTGGACGACCGCCTTTACCGATCCGTTCGGCATATTCGGCGGCGGACGGTCGCGGCGCGCCCCCGGCAGCGAGCAGGCGGCGCCCGAGCCCGAGCGGCGGCCGCTGCGCAATCTGGAACGAAAGTCGTTCGCCATGCTTGATCTTGAAGGCGACGAGAGCGGCATTGAAATCAAGGCCCGCTACAAGTTGCTGGTAAAGCAGCTCCACCCCGACGCCAACGGCGGCGACCGCTCGAGCGAAGACCGCCTGCGGCAGATCATCCAAGCCTACCACTACCTGAAAGCGGCCGGTTTCTGCTAAGACGGCCGTACCGTCGGCGGGACCCTTCCCTCCCGCCCCTCAAGAACCCGAAAACCTGAGACGCCAAAGGGCGTTGCGATCCGATGGAACCGATGACCGAGCTTGCCCCATTGCCAGACATGAAGATCTCGGTTCGCCAGGTCTTCGGCATCGACACCGACCTCGAAGTGCCCGCGTATTCCGAGCCGGACGAGCATGTGCCGGATACCGATCCGGACTACCTGTTCGACCCGCAGACGACGCTTGCCATTCTGGCCGGCTTTGCCCGCAACCGCCGCGTGCTGGTCACCGGCTACCACGGCACCGGCAAGTCGACCCACATCGAGCAGGTGGCGGCACGGTTGAACTGGCCGATGGTGCGCGTCAACCTCGATAGCCACATCAGCCGCATCGACCTCGTCGGCAAGGATGCGATCGTTCTGAGGGACGGCAAGCAGGTGACGGAGTTCCGCGACGGCATCCTGCCGTGGGCGCTCCAGCACAACATCGCGCTCTGCTTCGACGAGTACGACGCCGGCCGCCCGGACGTCATGTTCGTCATCCAGCGCGTGCTCGAAGTTTCCGGCCGCCTCACCCTGCTCGACCAGAACAAGGTGATCCGCCCGCATCCGTCGTTCCGCCTGTTCGCGACCGCCAACACCGTCGGCCTCGGCGACACATCCGGCCTCTATCACGGCACGCAGCAGATCAACCAGGGCCAGATGGACCGCTGGTCGATCGTGACGACGCTGAACTACCTGCCGCACGATCGCGAGGTCGATATCGTCGCCGCCAAGGTGCCGAAGTGGCGCGACGAGAAGGGCCGCGCGATCATTGCGAGGATGGTGCGCGTCGCCGACATGACGCGGAACGCCTTCATGAACGGCGACCTGTCGACGGTGATGAGCCCGCGCACGGTCATCACCTGGGCAGAGAACGCCGAAATCTTCGGCGACGTCGGCTTCGCCTTCCGCGTCACCTTCGTCAACAAGTGCGACGAGCTGGAACGCGCCCTGGTCGCCGAGTTCTACCAGCGCGCCTTCAACGCCGAACTGCCGGAATCGACCGCCAACGTGGTGATGAGCTAGGTGGAACTAGTCGGCTTTTTCGAGAGCGGAGATGCGCTTTTCGATCGCCGCGACGCCTGCCCGGATGTTGTCCATGCGCTTCTTGAGATCACTGTGGCTGCGATCGACCTTGCGGTCGATACCCTCGACTTTAGAGTCGACCGACTTGATCGTTTCACGGAGATCACGCAGCAATCGCAGAATCTGGCTTTGAGGTTCAGCCGTGAAAGCACTCCTGTCGCAGCAATGTAGGCCCCTACCCTAAGCGAATAAAGAACGACCGATGGCCCTGCCGAACGACATACCGACCAAGGCCAAACCGCAGGAAGGACCATCCGAGCCCTTCAAGCGGGCGGTGGTCGGCTGCATGCGCGCCATTTCCGGCATGCCTGATCTCGAGGTCGGCTTTGCCGCCGATCGGCCGACGCTCTCGGGGCACAAGGCGCGGTTGCCGGAACCGCCGCGCAAGCTGACGCCGCAGGATGTCGCGATCACCCGGGGCATCGGCGACTCGCTGGCGCTGCGGCTCGCCTGTCACGATCCGGCCGTGCACCGCCGGAACGCGCCCCAGGGCAAGAACGCGCGCGCCGTTTTCGATGCCGTCGAGCAGGCCCGCGTCGAGGCGCTGGGGTCGCTGCGCATGCCGGGCGCCGCCGCCAACCTCGCCGCCGCGCTAGAAGAGAAGTATCACCGCGGCAACTATCAGGAAGTCAGCGACCGCGCCGACGCGCCGCTGGAAGACGCCGTCTCACTGATGGTGCGCGAGCGGCTGACCGGCGCCGCGCCGCCCGCTTCCGGCAGGAAGATCGTTGACCTCTGGCGCGGCTGGATCGAGGAGCGCGCCGGGCGCGATCTGTCGCGGCTGACCGGCTCGATCGAGGACCAGGCGGCCTTCGCCGATGCCGTGCGCGAAATCCTGAGCCAGCTCGAGATGGGCGACGAAGTCGGCAGCGAGGCCGGCGACGATTCCGAGGAAGGCGAGGAGAACAGCGACGAGAGCGACGAGGCGGAAGGCGCCTCCGATTCCGCCGAGGGCAGCGAAGCCGCCAATCCCGAGGAACTCGAAGCCTCCGCCGAAGAGACCGAGGCCGGCGAAGGCGAAGCCAGCGACGCCGATGCCGAGGAGATCGCCGCCGACCAGGACGACATGGCGGAAGCGCGCGACGCCGGCGAGGCGCGCCGCTCCGACGCGCCATGGTCGAACCTCGCGTCGATGCCCGACTACAAGGCGTTCACGACCAAGTTCGACGAGACCGTTAAGGCCGAGGAGCTTTGCGACATCGCCGAGCTCGACCGCCTGCGCTCCTACCTCGACAAGCAGCTCGCCCACCTGCAGAGCGCCGTCGGCCGGCTCGCCAACCGTCTGCAGCGACGCCTGATGGCGCAGCAGAACCGCGCTTGGGACTTCGACCTCGAGGAAGGCGTCATCGACGTCGCGCGCCTCTCGCGCGTCGTCATCGACCCGATGCACCCGCTGTCGTTCAAGGCCGAGCGCGACACCGATTTCCGCGACACGGTGGTGACGCTGCTGCTCGACAATTCCGGCTCGATGCGCGGCCGGCCGATCACGGTCGCGGCGACCTGCGCCGACATTCTCGCGCGCACGCTCGAGCGCTGCGGCGTCAAGGTCGAGATCCTCGGCTTCACGACGCGCGCCTGGAAGGGCGGGCAGTCGCGCGAGGCATGGCTGCAGGCCGGCAAGCCGGCCAATCCCGGGCGCCTCAACGACCTCCGCCACATCATCTACAAGGCCGCCGACGCGCCCTGGCGGCGCGCCCGCCGCAACCTCGGTCTGATGATGCGCGAGGGCCTGCTCAAGGAGAACATCGACGGCGAGGCGCTGGCCTGGGCGCACGGCCGCCTGGTCAACCGCTCCGAGCAGCGCAAGATCCTGATGATGATTTCGGACGGCGCGCCGGTCGACGATTCGACGCTGTCGGTGAACGCCGGCAACTACCTCGAACGGCATCTCCGCCACGTCATCGAGGAGATCGAGACGCGCTCGCCGGTCGAACTCATCGCCATCGGCATCGGGCACGACGTGACGCGCTACTATCGCCGCGCCGTCACCATCGTCGACGCCGAGGAGCTTGCCGGCGCAATGACCGACAAGCTCGCCGAGCTTTTCGACGAGCAGGCGGCGGACGCGCCGCGGCGGATCGCGCCGCGGGTTTCGCGCACGCTGCAATGAAGCGAGCCGCAGCGGCGCTGGCCGCGCTGTTTTGTTTTCACGGCGCTGCGCTCGCCGACGGCTTCCACGCGATCGATGTGCGCATCACGCCGATCACCGCCTTCGCCCGTGGCAATCATGCCGAGAAGCAGTTCGGCGCCCTCACCTTCCTCGGCGGGTTTTCCGTTTCCTCGCTCGATCCGGGATTTGGCGGCTGGTCGGGGCTGGACTTCGCCAGCGATGGCTCGCTGATCGCCGAGGCCGACACCGGCTTCTGGCTGCGCGCACGACTGGAAGAAGCGAACGGCGCGCCAACTGGCCTGGGCAAGCCCGAGCTTGGCACCATGCTGGGCGAGAATGGCCAACCGGCGCCGAACAAGATCGCCACCGACGCCGAAGGGCTGCGCATTACCATGATCGGCGGCGTCGAGACGGCTCTCGTCTCCTTCGAGCAGACGCCGATGATCCGCGCCTTCAGCGGGCCGGATTTTGCCGCCGCCGTGCCGACGCGCATTCCGCTGCCGAAATTCGTCAACCACCTGCCGCGCAATCAGGGGCTGGAATCGCTCGCCATCGCTCCTTCGGACGGGCCGCTCGCCGGCGCCATCGTCGTCATTGGCGAGCACGCGCTCGACGCCAGCGGCAATCACCGTGGCTTCGTTCTCTCCGGTCCGCGCATCGGTACCTTCATGATCCGCCGGCGCGACGACTTCGACATTTCCGATGCCGACTTCCTGCCCGACGGCGATCTCCTTATCCTCGAACGCAAGTTCAGCCTGCTTGGCGGCTTCGGCATGCGCATGCGGCTGATCCATGCGGCCGACATCGTGCCGGGCGCCACCGTCGACGGCAG
>JBEHXS010000092.1:0-10478 GCA_048498575.1 Pseudomonadota bacterium | reverse complement strand
CGTGCTCGAGCAGGTGTGGGCGCGGCCGACCGCCGAGGTCAATGGCATCAGCGGCGGGTATACCGGCGCCGGCTTCAAAACCGTCATACCGTCCAGGGCCTTAGCCAAGGTTTCGTTCCGCCTGGTGGGGAATCAGGACCCCGCGAAGGTCCGCGCCGCGTTCGAATCGTTCGTAAGGGAACGCCTGCCTCCGGACTGCAAGGCGGACTTTGCCGGACACGGCGCCAGCCGCGCGCAGAACCTTGCGATCGACAGCAAGTGGGTGAGCCGGACAGCAGCCGCACTGGCGGACGAGTGGGGAAGCGACCCGCTGTTCATGGGTTCAGGCGGATCTATCCCCGTCGCCGGCGACTTCCAGCAGGTGCTCGGCCTCGATCCGGTGATGGTCGGCTTCGCCCTCGACGACGACCGCATCCACTCGCCGAACGAGAAGTACGACCTCGCGAGCTATCACCGCGGCATCCGCTCGTGGGCGCGCATCCTGGCGGCGATGGCGGACTAGGCGCGGGCACCTCCGCCTAGTCGTCGGACAGGCGATATTTCTTGTGGCAGGCGGAGCAGTCGTTGTTGACGGTCGCGAAGGCCGTCTTGAAGGCGTCGACACCGCCGGGTGCCGCCGCAGCGGCGGCCTTGGCATCGGTCGAGAGCTTCGCGGCGAGCGCCTTGAAGTCGTCCATGTGCGTCCAGATGTCGGGCGAGGCGTAGGTCGTCGCTGCGTTTGCGCTGTCCGGCGGCAGCAGCGTGACGAACGTATCGATGTCGCTCGCGATCTGATTCATCTGCGCCGCCGCCTGGGTCGCGTCGTATGGCGTCGTGCCCTTGATCATCGCGAACGCCGCCTTGGCCGAGGCGTTATTCATCTTCATCAGTTGCTGGCGCGCATGCACCGGATCGTCGTCTCCGAAGGCCGCGCCGGCGACGACGAGCGCCAATGCCGCGATCCCCATTCCGATAACTGCACGCATGCCGATCTCCTGGTCCGCTTCGATGACGCGATGCTCGCAAGCAGCAAACACGCCAGGCAAGGAGACAAATCGACCGTCACGGAAGGTTGATTGCGCGTTGCCGCTGGCTGGCGCCGTCACTAGTCTGTTTGCGGCTGACGGGAAGGAGGCACCGTGACCGTTCTGCAGCAGGGCAAGGTTTACCTCGGCTCCACGGCGGCGCCCGAGCGCGCGCCCCAGTACCTGCTGCTGCCCTATGGCAACCGGCACGGCCTGATTACCGGCGCGACCGGCACCGGCAAGACCGTGACGCTGCAGGGACTGGCGGAAGGTTTTTCGGCTGCCGGCGTGCCGGTGTTCTGCGCCGACGTGAAGGGCGATCTCGCCGGCCTGGCGGCCGCCGGCGAGATGAAAGACTTCATCCAGAAGCGCCTCGACGCCATCGGCTTTGCCGACGAGTTCAAGTTTGCCGCCGCGCCCGTCGTCTTCTGGGATGTGTTCGGCAAGGAGGGACACCCGGTCCGCACGACAATGTCGGAGATGGGACCGCTGCTGCTGTCACGCATCCTCGACCTCAACGACACGCAGGAAGGCGTGCTCAACATCGCCTTCAAGATCGCCGACGACGAGGGGCTGCTCGTCCTCGACCTCAAGGACCTGCAGGCGCTGCTCGCGCACGTCGCCGACAAGGCCGACGAGCTGACGACGCGCTACGGCAACGTCGCCAAGGCGACGGTCGGCACCGTGCAGCGATCGCTATTGGTGCTGGAGCAGCAGGGCGGCGCGACGTTCTTCGGCGAGCCCGCGCTCGACATCAAGCAGCTCATTCGCACGACGACCGACGGGCGCGGCATCGTCAATGTGCTGGCCGCCGCTTCGCTGATGCAATCGCCGCGCCTCTACGCCACGTTCCTGCTCTGGCTGATGTCGGAGCTGTTCGAAGAGCTGGAGGAGATCGGCGACCCGGAGAAGCCGCGGCTGGTTTTCTTCTTCGACGAGGCGCATCTGCTTTTCAACGACGCACCGAAGGCGCTGCTCGAAAAGATCGAGCAGGTCGTGCGACTGATCCGCTCGAAGGGCGTCGGCATCTACTTCATCACGCAGAGTCCGCTGGACGTGCCGGACATCGTGCTGGCGCAGCTCGGCAACCGCGTGCAGCACGCGCTCCGCGCCTACACGCCGCGCGACCAGAAGGCGGTGAAGACCGCGGCCGACACGTTTCGCCCCAACCCGGCGTTCTCGACAGCCGAAGCGATAACCCAGCTTGGCACCGGCGAGGCGCTGGTCTCGATGCTGGAAGGCGAGGGCGTGCCGTCGATCGTAGAACGCACGCTGATCCGCCCGCCGTTCTCGCGCATCGGCACGATCAGCGAGGCGGAACGGCGGCAGGTGATCGCGACGAGCCCGATCGGGACGATCTACGACACGCCCGTCGATCGCCAGTCGGCGTTCGAAGTGCTGGCCGAGCACACGGAGACGACCACCGAAACGACGACGGTGACCGGGTCGCCGTCGTCGCGCGGCGGCAGCGCGCCGGGCGCCGGCGCGCCACCGGCGCAGCAACCGGGCGGCATCGGCGGCGTGCTGGGCGGCATCTTCGGAACCGGCCGTCCGCGCAACCAGCGCCTCTCGCCGACCGAGCGCGTCACCCGCGAAGTGACCCGCACCGTGACCAACCGCGTCGTCGGCGGCATCGCGGCCGACGTCGGCCGCCAACTCGGCGGTTCGCTCGGCGGCTCGGTCGGGCGCGCCATCGTGCGTGGCGTTCTCGGCGGGATTCTCAGGCGTTAATTCGTCGTGCCGCTTGGTTGCCGGGATGGGGGGAGCGGCCTATGTTCCCGGCGACCTCCCTTGCGGCCCGAGGCGGCCGGCTGATCATCCGAAGGAGCTTGCCATGGCTTTTGAACTCCCCCCGCTGCCTTACGACTACGAGGCGCTCCAGCCCTACATGTCGAAGGAAACTCTGGAGTTTCACCACGACAAGCACCATCAGGCCTACGTCACCAACGGCAACAACCTGCTGAAGGGCTCCGGGCTCGAGGACAAGAGCCTCGAGGACGTGGTCAAGCAGAGCTACTCGAAGAACGCCGGCCTCTTCAACAATGCCGCCCAGCACTACAATCACATCTACTTCTGGAAGTGGATGAAGAAGGGTGGCGGCGGCAAGAAGCTACCCGGCGCGCTGCAGCGCGCGGTCGATGCCGACCTCGGTGGTTATGACAAGTTCCGCACCGACTTCATCCAGGCCGGCGTGACGCAGTTCGGCTCGGGCTGGGCGTGGGTGGCGGTGCGCGACGGCAAGCTGTCGATCACCAAGACCCCGAACGGCGAGAACCCGCTCGTCCACGGCGGCACGCCGATCCTCGGCGTCGACGTGTGGGAGCACTCCTACTACATCGATTATCGCAATCTGCGCCCGAAGTACCTCGAGGCGTTCGTCGATAACCTGATCAACTGGGACACCGTGCTCGAGCTCTACGAGAAGGCGGCCGGGAAGTAGCGCCTGGCGCTTCGGCTGCTCTGACGGATAAGAAAACGGGCGCCGAAATCGGCGCCCGTTTTTTGTTTTCCGGAAGCGGAGTGGCGGACGCGCTACGAGTACGGCATCCCGCGCTTGCAGAAGCCGACGAAGTTCTGCGTCTGCGCCGGCCAGTCAGTCTGCGCCCAGTAGAGCCAGTTGAAGCAATCGTTGTAACTGGCGAAGCACGGCGCGGCGTTGATCCGGCGCGGCGGATCGAAGTTGTCGCCCGGGAAGTAGGCCTGGATCGCCGCCTGCCAGACCTTGCCGGAGCCGAGACGCGCCGACAGCGAGCCGCAATCGCCCGGCGCGACGTGCGGCCGCTGCGCGGCGGCTGCCGGCAGCTGGACCGCAAAGATGGTGCCGGCGGCGAGAGCAGCCGCGGCGACAGTGGCAACGAACGAACGCATCGTTTTTCTCCTTGGCCGCCCTGACTCGAACGGGATCATTGTCTCTTACAAACTGGCGAGGGTACTAAGTCGTTCCCACCGCCTTAAGGGCGAAGGCGGTGGCGAAGGCCGTTTCCTGCAGGCGGTCGAAGCGGCCCGAGGCGCCGCCGTGGCCGGCGTCCATGTTGGTGCGGAAGACGATCGGGTTGCGGTCGGTCTTGGTGGCGCGGAGCTTTGCCACCCACTTCGCCGGCTCCCAGTAGGTGACGCGCGGGTCGGACAGGCCGGCAAGCGCCAGGATCGCCGGATAGGCCTGGCGGCTGACGTTGTCGTACGGCGAGTAGGACGCGATCAGCCGGTAATCGTCGACGCTCTCGACCGGGTTGCCCCACTCGGGCCACTCGGGCGGCGTCAGCGGCAGGGTGGCGTCGAGCATCGTGTTCAGCGTATCGACGAACGGCACCTCGGCGATCAGCCCGGCGAACAGCTCGGGCGCCAGGTTGGCGACGGCGCCGATGAGAAGGCCGCCGGCCGAGCCGCCCCAGCCGACGATGCGCCCGGCCGAGGTGACCTTCGTGTCGATCAGGTGGCGCGCCGCGGCGACGAAATCGCTGAACGTGTTCGGCTTGTGCTGGCGGCGGCCGTCGGCATACCAGCGGTAGCCCTTGTCCTTGCCGCCGCGAATGTGGGCGATGGCATAGACGAAGCCGCGATCGACGAGCGACAGGCGCGTGATGCCGAAGGCGGCCGGAATGGTGATGCCGTAGGCGCCGTAGCCGTAGAGCAGGCAGGGCGCGCTGCCATCGAGCGGCGTGCCCTTGCGGTAGAGGAGCGAGACCGGGACGAGCTCGCCGTCGGCGGCCGGCGCCATGACGCGACGCGTGACGTAGTCGTCGGGATTATGGCCGGACGGGACTTCCTCTTCCTTGCGCAGCGTGCGCTGGCGCGTGACCATGTCGTAATCGTAGACGCGCGTCGGCGTCGTCATCGACGAGTACGAGAAGCGGAGCGTCGTCGTATCGAACTCGAAGCCGTCGTCGGTGCCGAGCGAATAGGCTTCCTCATCGAAGGCGATGGCGTGCTCGTGGCCGTTGGTGAGATCGCGGACGACAATGCGGGGCAGGCCGGCCTCGCGCTCGACCCTGACGAGATGATCGCGGTAGGCGGTGAAGCCGAGGATAAGCCGGCCCGGAACGTGCGCGACGAAATCGCGCCAGGCGGCGCGCGACGGATCGGCGACGGGCGCGCTCATGATCTTGAAGTCTTCGGCGCCGTCGACGTTGGTCAGGATGTAGAAGCGATCGCCGCGGTGCTCGAGCGAATACTCATGGCCGGTCTCGCGCTCCGCGATGAGGCGCGGCGGGGAGTCCGGGCGGGCGGCGTCGATGAGGCGGACCTCGGAGGTCTCGTGGTCGTGGCTGTCGATGACGATGTAGCGGCGCGACTGCGTCTTGCCGACCGAGGCGAAGAAGCCGGGATCGGCCTCGGCGTAGACCTCGACGTCGGCGGCTGGATCGGTGCCGATGACATGGCGGAAGATCTTTGCCGGACGGTGGTTGGCGTCCATCCAGACGTAGAAGACCGTGCGTGAATCGTTCGCCCACTCGGCCGAGCCCGCGGTCGCCTCGATGACGTCGGGCAGATCGACGCCGCTCTCGACATCGCGGAAGCGGAGCGTGAAGTATTCGTTGCCGCGCTCGTCGGTGGCGTAGGCGATGAGCCGGTGATCGGGGCTGTGCGCCGCGCCGGCAAGGCGGAAGTACGGCTTGCCGGCGGCCATCGCGTTGGCGTCGATGAGGACGCGCGCCTCGCCGCCGCCGCGCGTCTCGCGCATGACCATCGGGTGCTCGGCGCCTTCGACGTAGCGGTGCGAATAGGCGTAGGGGCCATCGGGGGCGGGGACGGAGGAATCGTCTTCCTTGATGCGGCCACGCATTTCCCTGAACAGGGCGGCGCGGAGCGGCTCGACGTCCGCCATCGCCGACGCGGCGTAGGCGTTTTCGGCCTCGAGATAGGCGCGGATGTCCTTCGCCAGCACCGACGGGTCGTGCATGACCTCCTGCCAGTTGTCGGCGCGGAGCCACGCGTAGTCGTCGGTACGGGCGATGCCGTGGTGGACGGTGGTCGAAGGGCGCTTCTCGGCAACCGGAGGTGTCGCCATGACGCCAGCCCCGGCGCCGCGCGCGGAAGCTTCACGCTGCATGCTCAAACCCCATACAAATGAATTGGTTTTGGCGAAAAACCGCCGCGAAGCGAAGACTGCAAGCACTCTTCACGTCTGCATACATAGGCATCGTGCACCGGGTCGCGCAAGCGGCGGCCTTTTACTACCCTAGATAGTAATCACGCAGCACAGGCCTGCGTCGCATTGGCGCGGCAACAGGCCCCGGAAATATTCGGTTTGCGTTCAGTACAGAGTTGTTCTTTTGGCTTGTTTTCGCCGTAGTGTTGCTATAGCAGAGCCCAAGTAAAGGCCCCGGATTCAACGGTGCGTGGCCCCCAGTTTTAACAATGGGTGATCTGCAATGAACCAGCGTGACGACGATGCAGGCGAGAGCCTCATCGACCTCGCCGCCGATATCGTTTCGGCTTACGTCAGCAACAATACCGTCCCGGCGGCCGACCTGCCGGCGCTGATCGCGAGCGTCCACCGCGCGCTGAATTCGACCAATGCCGGCGGCTCCGAGCCGGAGCCCGAGCCGCTGAAGCCGGCGGTGAACCCGAAGAAATCCGTGTTCCCGGACTACATCATCTGTCTCGAGGACGGGAAGAAGTTCAAGTCGCTGAAGCGCCACCTGCGCACCCACTACGATCTTTCGCCGGAAGAATACCGCGAGAAGTGGGGCCTGGCGCCCGACTATCCGATGGTCGCCCCGAACTATGCCGCGGCACGCTCGGCGCTGGCCAAGAAGATGGGCCTCGGCCAGCAGCGCCGCCGGCGCTAGTCCTTCTCCACGATTGACGATCCGCGGGGAGCGGCGGCGAGAAGCTGCCGCTCCGCCGCGTACGCCTGCGCCAAGGCGATGTGGCGGTTGAGGTCGTAGGTCCAGTGACCGGCGCGGCCGCGAGTGCGTTCGGCGCGCAGCGCGCGCGCCAGCCGGCGCACGATGGCGCGGCGGGCGACGGGCGATTCGTCCGCGATTTCAGCGGGATCGACCGGCAGCACGCGCGGCAGGTGTAGCCGGCGATCGTAGGCCTCGGCGCCGCCTCTGACCACGGCCGCGAAGGCCTGGCGGGCATGCCGGCGCAGGTGAGCATCCTGAAACTGGCGGGCGTACGGGCCTTTGCGGGGCATGGGCGGGCGTCTCCGGCGATGTGATCGCCTGAGCTTCCGGCCGCCCGCGCCGGCGGGGATAAGCCCGCCCTCTTTCCCCGGTTAGCCACACCCGCAACGAAAGTTATCCCCGCCCGCACGGATACAACTAACTTGATATAGGACTATATTCGCAATATTATACTTGACGTACCCAAGGCCAGCCAGTAGATTGAATCTCATAGGAGATTCGCTATGGCATCGGTTCTGAACGCCCCGCACTTCCAAGACGAGCAAGCCGCCTACGACTGGGTTGAATCCCGCGTCTGGCCGCAAGGCCCGATCTGCCCGCATTGCGGGTCGGTGGAGCGGATTTCCAAGATGGGTGGCAAGTCCACGCGCATTGGCGTTTACAAGTGCTACGCCTGCCGCAAGCCCTTCACGGTGAAGGTCGGGACCGTCTTTGAGTCGTCCCACATCCCGCTGCACATCTGGTTGCAGGCAATGTTCCTGCTCACCTCGTCCAAGAAAGGCTTCTCGTCCAACCAGCTTCACCGCACGTTGGGCGTGACGCTCAAGAGCGCGTGGTTCCTTTCGCACCGCATCCGCGAGGCAATGCGGACGGTTGGCTTCTCTCCGATGGGTGGCGAAGGCGCAATCGTGGAAGCGGACGAGACCTATTTCGGCAAAGCGGACAAGCCGCGCGTGTCAGCCCGTCGCGAGAAGGACGGCCGGGCGTACACGAAGGGCGGCCGTAGCGGCCCCTCGGGAAAGCGCGCTGTGCTGGCGCTTGTCGAGCGCGGCGGCTCGGTCCGTTCCTTCCATATCGAACAGGTGGACAAGGCTACCGTCTCGCGCATCGTCCAAGCGAACGTCCGAAAGGAAAGCACGCTGCACACGGACGAGAGCCGCCTCTACAGCGGCGCTGAGGACCATTTCAGCGCGCATGAGCGCGTCCGTCATTCGGCTGGCGAGTACGTGCGGGACGAGGTTCACACCAACACGATTGAAGGCGTCTTCTCGATCTTCAAGCGCGGCATGAAGGGCATCTATCAGCACTGCGACGAGAAGCATCTGCACCGCTATCTCGCGGAGTTCGATTTCCGGTACAACAATCGCGTGGCGTTGGGCGTGGACGACGCGAACCGCACTGACCGTGTTATCAAGGGCGTCGTCGGAAAGCGGCTTACCTACCGGTAGCCTGATACGCGGACGGAGACGCTATGGCCGAAAAGCCAAAGCCTGAGCGCAAGCCCCAGCGCAAGCCAGGTAAGGTCAGAAAGCAGACCGAGCGGTTCGCACAAGCCGCTCGGGAGCATGGTGCTGACGAGTCTGGCGAGACATTCGAGAAGGCATTCTCGGCGCTAGTTCCGTCACGGCGGCGGCCATCCTGATTGGTAAGCCTATGCCGATCAGGCAGAAGGCACGCGCGCTGCTCCGACTACAACCGCGGAAGACCTTCGCCGGGAAATCGCCAAAGCGTTGAACGCAACTGGAGGCTGCTATAAGGGGCCGCTTCCGGGAGGCGGAATGTTCACGTCGATTCTTCAAGCGGCCCCGTATGGGATCGAGGTCGTCGATAGCGACGAGGGGCGACAAGTCATCGTCGCTATCGCGAAGGAGAACGACCGAATCGTCTCCATGATTGTAGACCTGTGTCCGTTTGCGATGGGGCCGGAACAGGCTCACGAATTCACATTCGGGGTCGCGGTCACGTCGCTAGACGAAGGTTCCGATCCACTATTCACGCTGGATCGGGCCACGGCTCTCCCCTACATCCCGCCCGAGATAAGACCGCAGGTCATGGATGTTGTTTGCCACGCCATGCGGGCGCTCATTGCCGACGCTGCAAACCCACAAATCGTCTATTTTGTTACGAAAGACCGGAACATTCCGGACTACGCAATTGGCCGATATCAGCGATTAATCAATGATTTAGAAGAAATGGACTACTACGTTGAGATTGACGGAACCGACGCGCATGCACGTAGGTTTTGGGTGATGCGCCGATAAGTCATTTGACCGTTTGGTACAGCATCACTAGTTTTGCAGCGTAAGAGCGACGTGGGTGAAAGGAGGGAGACATGCTAGCTAAGCAGCAAGTCCATCCCGCCGCGACATATGTTAGCGACCGCGTTTTTGACGGTGTGCGTCGTCCATCGGATGCGATGGTCAGTCGTATCAACGCCAATTATCAGCGAACGCATACGACGCGAGTGACGAAATTTGTCTGGATACGTTCGACGGCTAGGCACCTGTTCGCGTTTTTTGCTCGCTGAAGCGGCCCTTGCAAATCGAACGGCATGATGAAGAAAGCCCGGTCCTCGCCGGGCTTTCTTTTTGACTCCGCGCTCAGGTTCATTCCGCCGGTTTATGCGACCCTGCATCCGCCTTCTTCGCCGCTTCAGCGGCGTTCCAAGCGCGAATATCGCTTGCTAGTTGTGACTCATTAAATTGTTTGAGGAGCGCGGCGTTCGGCGGCGGCGGCGGCAAACCCCGAAACGTCACACCGACTGAATCGCTGAGATTGTAGTCGAACATCATATGGTCGCCGTCCGGCCTTTGTACGAGAATGGTTGTTTCCTTGCCCACTCCGCTTGCCCGCTCCGCCAATACCTTGGCGCGAACGAGTTTGTAGAGTGTCGACTCGAAAGGGCGCACGATTGAGATATCGGGAGCAAGCGCGCCCATAGCGATGAACTGTCCAGCACCAGCGACCGCCAATCCGTAAAGATCGTTGTCTACAATCCGGCCGGGGTTCACGACCTTAAAAACGTGCGGAGCGCTGGTTGTGTCATGCCCGTATCCGATCACAGTGAGTCCCAAATCGTAGGACTCCAGATCGCGAGCGATCTCCAGAAACTTTTCGTCTCCCAATTGTAGGCGACCTTCGCGCCGAAACTCCTCCACGTCATCAAACCGGTAACGAGAGAGGACATGCGCGGAAAATTCCGCATTGAACAGTTCTTGATAGGCGCGCTTGAACCGGTTCTGCACCTCTTCGATGCTGAAGTTTGCATCGACCCGCTGCGCATTCATTTGACGCAAGACGATATTCGTCATTGGCATCGCGAGATCGGCATTGCTCGCGGCAAACAGAATTCCCCAGTGGGGGCCAACACGACGCGCCTTCAGCACGCTTTCCATCCCCTGAATCACATCTCCAGAGAACGATACCAGGCGGTCAGTGACCGTCACGATGTGATCGTTGTCGACCACTACTGCCATCGCAATCGTCATGTCCGCACCCCAGTCCGATGACGTTGGCTCAGGCCAACTCGGGATGCTCCACGGGATGCGCGTAACCGCGCTCATGGGGCAACAGAATGAAGAATAGCAAAGAGGTAAAAAGAGAAAACGGGAAGAAAAGAGTT
>JBEHXS010000091.1:0-10584 GCA_048498575.1 Pseudomonadota bacterium | reverse complement strand
TGCACGGTCTCGATGAGCCCCGGCCGCCACTCGGCGTCGATGCCGTGTTTGGCGATCAGCGCATGGACCAGCGCCTTGGCTTCTTCGGCGAGCTGCCACAGGCGCTGTCCGGCCTGCAGTCCGAGCCGCTCTTCCAGCCAGTCCTGGTCGCGCCGCTGGCCTGTGTGGAGCTGTCCGCCGTTCCGTCCGGAGGCGCCCCAACCCACGCGCTCCGCTTCCACGATCACGACGTCGATTCCGGCTTCCGCCAGGTGCAATCCCGCGGAAAGTCCAGTGTATCCGCCGCCGACGATGACGACGTCGGCCCGCGCATCGCCGTCGAGCCGCGGGAAGCTCAGCCCCCCGTCCGCCGTCGCCGCATAGAGTGAGTCCGCGTGCCCCACCGGCTTAGACGTTGAGCAGCAGGTACTCCCGCTCCCACGGGCTGATCACCTGCATGAACGTCTCGAACTCCGCCTGCTTGATCGCGCGGTAGGTGGAGACGAACCGGCGGCCGAAGATCTCGACCAGCTCCTCCGATTCCTCGAACAGCGCCACCGCCTCGAGCAGCCCGCGCGGCAGCGCGATTTCTTCCTCGTTCGCCGCGCCGGTCACCGGGTCGGACACCATCAGCCCCTCGACCATGCCGAGGTAGCCGCAGGCGAGCGAGGCCGCGATCGCGAGATACGGGTTGGCGTCGGAGGAGGGGATGCGGTTCTCCACCCGTCGCGCCGTCGGCGACGAGTTCGGCACGCGCAGGCCGACGGTGCGGTTGTCGTAGCCCCACATGGTGTTGACCGGCGCCGACGCCGATTTGGTCAGGCGGCGGTACGAGTTGACGTACGGCGCCAGGATGCACGTCACCGCCGGCAGGTACTTCTGCGATCCGCCGATGAAGGCGAAGAATTCTGGCGTCGGGTCGCCGGCCTTGTCGGAGAAGATGTTGGCACCCGTCTTGGCGTCCACCACCGACTGGTGGATGTGCATCGCCGAGCCCGGCTCGCGCGTCATCGGCTTCGCCATGAACGTCGCGTACATCTCGTGCCGGAGCGCCGCCTCGCGGATCGTCCGCTTGAACTGGAACACCTGGTCGGCGAGCATCAGAGGGTCGCCGTGGCGCAGGTTGATCTCCATCTGCGCCGCGCCTTCCTCGTGGATCAGCGTGTCGATCTCGAGATCCTGCTGCTCCGAGAACTTGTAGATGTCGTCGAAGAGATCGTCGAACTCGTTCACCGCCGCGATCGAATAGGATTGGCGCGCCGACTCCGGCCGGCCGGAACGGCCGCTCGGCGGCTCCAGCGGATAGTCGGGGTCCTTGTTCGGCTTGATCAGGTAAAACTCGATCTCCGGCGCCACCACCGGCTGCCATCCGCGATTGGCGTAGAGCTCGAGGATGCGCCGCAGCACCTGGCGCGGCGCAATTTCAACCGGCCGGCCGTCGCCATGATAGGCGTCGTGGATCAGCTGGGCCGTCGGGTCCTGCTCCCACGGCACGACCGAGAGCGTCGAGAAGTCCGGCTCCAGCAGAACGTCGGCGTCCGATTTGTCATTCTCGAACGTGCCGTCGTCGGCCGGCCACTCGCCGGCGATCGTCTGGGTGAAGATCGAGCCCGGCATCGCCATCGTCGGCCCGGCGAGAAACTTCGCCACCGGCATTATCTTGCCGCGCGCGACGCCGGCCTGGTCCGGCACGACGCACTCGATCTCTTCGATGTGGCGATCCGCCAGCCACGCTCGCGCCTCGTCCAGCGAAGCCACGCCCCGCCTCTTCTCCGCAGCCGCTGCCGGGGTTGCGCTCGCTGCTTTCTTTTTCCGGGCCAAGAGTCACCTGTCACACGTCGAGGGAAGCCGGAAATGCTGTGATTTCCGGCGGCTTTCACTGACAAAAGGTCGCTATCGCGGTGAGTTTAGCACGATCGTCGATGGTTCTGGTTGTCCGCCGCATGGATCAACCTTAACGTACCGACAGAATACCTGATCGCAGGGGGCGGCTGGAAGGTCCGTAAAGAAGGGGAACCACATGCGTTTGCTTGGGCTGAAAGTGCTGGCGCCGCTTATGCTTGTCGCAATGGCGGGTGGCGCGGCCGCTGACGATTCGAAAGTCGTCTACGTTTACAACTGGTCGAATTACATCGCCGACGACACCGTTGATAATTTCACCAAGGCTACCGGCATCAAGGTCGTCTACGACGTCTACGACACGATGGAGACGCTGGAAGCCAAGGTCTATGCCGGCGGCTCCGGATACGACGTCGTCGTGCCGACCAATCCGAACCTGAAGCGCATGATCGATGCCGGCGTCCTGCTGCCGCTCGACAAGGCCAAGATCCCCAACGACAAGCACCAGTGGCCGCTGATCGCACAGCGCCTCGCCGCCTACGATCCCGGCAATACCTACGCCGAAGATTACATGTGGGGCACCACGGGCATCGGCTACGACTCAGCCAAGATCAAGAAGATCATGCCCAACGCGCCGGTGAATTCCTGGGCGATGATCTTCGACCCGAAGATCGTTTCGAAGTTCAAGGATTGCGGCGTTGAGATTCTCGACTCGCCCGACGACGTCATCCCCTCGGCGCTCGCCTACCTCGGGCTGAACCCCGACTCAAAGAACGAGGACGACCTCAACAAGGCCGCCGCCGCGATCACCGCCATCGTGCCTTACCTGCAGAAGCTGACCTCCTCCGAGATCGACGACGTGGCCAACGGCGACGCCTGCCTCGTGCTCGGCTATTCGGGCGACATCTATCAGGCCCGCGATGCCGCCGACCAGGCCAAGAACGGCGTCAAGGTCGAGTACTCGATCCCCAAGGAAGGCGCGCTGATGTGGTTCGATTCGATGGCGATCCTCAAGGATGCGCCCCACCCCGATAACGCGCTCGCCTTCATCAACTACATGCTGGACCCGAAGGTTGCGGCGGCCAACACCAACTACGTCGAGTACCCGAACGGCAACCTCGATTCGCAGAAGTACATCGACAAGGACATCATCAACGATCCGGAGACCTATCCGCCGAAGAACGTGCTGGAGAAGGGCCTGTTCATCACCACGCCGAACGACCAGGCTGCCCAGCGCATCGTGACGCGGCTCTGGACGACGGTGAAGACCGGCCAGTAGGCTGAACGGGCAGGGGCGGCGCCGCGCCAGGCGGCGCTGCCCTCACCGCGCAAGGGGGACAGCATGGCGAAGACCGCGGTGGGGCCGGTTCGGCGCAAGTTCGCCCCGTGGAATGATCCCTCCGCCAAGCCGTTCATCGAGTTCCGTCACGTCACCAAGCGCTTCGGCGATTTCACCGCCGTCGACGATATTTCCCTCGTCATCTACGAGCGTGAATTCTTTGCCCTGCTCGGTCCGTCGGGCTGCGGCAAGACCACCATGATGCGCATGGTCGCCGGTTTCGATGAGCCGAGCGCCGGCGAGATACTGCTCGACGGCAAGGACCTCGCCGGCGTGCCGCCTTTCCGCCGGCCGAGCAACATGATGTTCCAGTCCTACGCGCTGTTCCCGCACATGTCGGTCGAGAGCAATGTCGCCTTCGGCCTGAAGCAGGAGGGCATGCCCAAGGACCAGATCGCGGCGCGCGTCGAAGAGATGCTGAAGATGGTGAAGCTGACGCCCTTCGCCCAGCGCAAGCCGCACCAGCTTTCCGGCGGTCAGCGCCAGCGCGTTGCGCTCGCCCGTTCGCTCGCCAAGAAGCCGAAGGTGCTGCTGCTCGACGAGCCGCTCGGCGCCCTCGACAAGAAGCTGCGCGAGGAGACCCAGTTCGAGCTCACCGACCTTCAGGTCGATCTCGGCCTGACCTTCGTCATCGTCACGCACGATCAGGAAGAGGCGATGACGCTCGCCGATCGCATCGCCGTCATGAACCACGGCAAGATCATCCAGGTCGGCACCCCCGCCGAAATCTACGAGCAGCCGAACTCGAAGTACGTCGCCGACTTCATCGGCAACATCAATCTGCTCGAGGGCAAGATCGCCGATACCGCGAGCGGCGCGGTGCGTCTGGATTGTGCCGGCACCGGCGCCACCGTCGTCGTCGACCAGGATCTCCACGCGGCCGCTGCCGGCGATACCGCCTGGTTCGCCGTCCGCCCCGAGAAGATCGGCGTGTCGTTGTCGCCGCCGGCAGAAACGAAGATCAACGCCGTCGAGGGCCAGGTGTGGGACATCGGCTACCTCGGCGACATCTCGGTCTACCATGTGCGCCTGGCGTCGGGCGCCACCATCAAGGCCACCGTCACCAACGCCACCCGCCTCGTCGAGCGACCGATCACCTGGGAAGACAAGGTCTGGCTCACCTGGTCGCGCGATAGCGGCGTGATCCTGACGAGCTAGGAGACAGGAACCGACAATGGCCGCCGGCGGCGACAGCGACAACAACAGGGCAGCGTGGGCGCGCTGGCTCGTGCTCGCCATCCCCTACGCCTGGCTGCTGATCCTCTTCCTCGTTCCGTTCCTCATCGTCATCAAGATCTCGTTCTCGACGGCGGTCATCGGCCAGCCGCCCTACACGCCGACTTTCGATGTCTACGGCGGCTTCAGCAGCCTCGCGGCAAGTTTCCGCCAGCTCGTCGTCGATAACTACGTCTTCCTGACCAAGGACGCGCTCTACTGGAAATCCTACCTGTCGAGCCTGTGGATCGCGATCGCCTCCACCTTCCTCGTCCTGGTGTTCAGCTACCCCATCGCCTACGGCATGGCGCGCGCGCCGCGCGCCTGGCAGCCGACGCTGGTGATGCTCATCATCCTGCCGTTCTGGACGTCGTTCCTGATCCGCGTCTACGCCTGGATCGGCATCCTCAAGAAGGATGGGCTGCTGAACGACCTGCTTATGTCGCTGCACCTCATCGACCAGCCGCTCATCATCCTGAACACCAACTGGGCGGTCTACATCGGCATCATCTACTCCTACATGCCGTTCATGATCCTGCCGCTCTACGCCGCGCTGGAGCGTCTCGACAACACGCTGCTGGAAGCCGCGTCCGATCTCGGCAGCCCGCCGCTCCGCTCGTTCTGGCAGATCACCTTCCCGCTTTCGATTCCGGGCGTCATCGCCGGCTCGTTCCTCGTCTTCATCCCGGTCACCGGCGAGTTCGTCATTCCCGATCTGCTCGGCGGCCACACCACGCTGATGATCGGCAAGACGCTGTGGGATGAATTCTTCTCCAATCGCGATTGGCCGCTGGCCTCGGCCGTCGCGGTCGTCCTGCTCGTCCTGCTGGTCGTGCCCATCGTCATCTTCCAGAATCAGGAACAGAAGCGCGCGGAGAGGGAAGCATGAAGTCCTTCTCGCGCTTCAACCTCGCGTCGGTCATCCTTGGGCTGGCGTTCCTCTACATTCCGATCGTCCTGCTCATCATCTATTCGTTCAACGAGTCCAAGCTGGCGACCGTGTGGGGCGGCTGGTCGGTGCGCTGGTATGGCGCGCTCATCAACGACGACGCCATGCTCAACGCCGCCTGGGTAACGCTCCGCGTCGCGGTGATCTCGTCGACGGTCGCCACGGTGCTCGGCACGATGGCCGCGGTCGCGCTTGTCCGCTACGGCCGCTTCTGGGGCCGCTCGCTGTTTTCCGGCATGATCTACGCCCCGCTGGTCATGCCCGACGTCATCACCGGCCTGTCGCTGCTGCTGATGTTTGTCGCGCTCGGCGTCGCCCGCGGCTTCTGGACCATCGTGCTGGCGCACATCACCTTCTCGATGTGCTACGTCGCGATCGTCATCCAGTCGCGCCTCGTCACCTTCGACAAGAGCCTGGAGGAGGCCGCCGCCGATCTCGGCTGTCCGCCGTTCAAGACGTTCATGGTCATCACGCTGCCGATCATCGCGCCGGCCGTGGTCGCCGGCTGGATGCTGGGCTTCACGCTGTCGCTCGACGACCTGGTCATCGCGAGCTTCACCACCGGCCCCGGCGCCACCACGCTGCCGATGAAAATCTACAGCCAGGTCCGCCTCGGCGTGACGCCCGAGATCAACGCGGTGTGCACCATCCTGATCGGTCTGGTCGCGACCGGCGTGCTCGCCGCCGCGATCGTCGGCCGCCGCCGCGAGCAGGAACGCCAGCGCGCCGAGCGTCTCGCCGCGGCGATGCCCTAGTTTGACTGCGTCGCGCTAGGCGCGGCGCCGCGGTCGGCCGCGGCGCCGTCGTGGATGTAGCGCACCACGAACAGGCCGCCGACGGCGATTACGACCACCACGATCGCCAGCCAGAATCCGCCGCGAAATGCCGTAGGCGCGGCCACCGTCAGTTGCCCGCCGGGCCGGCCGAGCCGATCCCCAGTATCGGCATGTCGATGGTCACCGCTCCGGCGTTCTGGAAAGTCAGCGTCACGGGCAGGGTTCCGCCCTGCTGAAGCGCATGCGTCAGCTGCACGAACATGACGTGCAGCCCGCTCGGGTCGAAAGTCACCGTGCCCCCGGCCGGGATCGGCACGCCGCCGGTCACGGCGCGCATCTTCGCGATGCCGTTCTCCACCGACATCGAATGGAGCTCGCTCGAAGCGGCGTCGGGCGTCGCCACGCTGAGCAGGGTGTCGGCCGTCGTGCCATGGTTGGTGATCGTCAGGTAGCCGCCGCCGGTCGGCGCCCCGGGCGGCGTCGCCCGCGCCCACGGGCTGCTGATGTCGAGCGAGCCTACCGTCACCTCGGCCGCGAGCGCCGGGCTGGCCGCGAGCGCAAGGACAACGAGGGCAATTGCCACGGGATGCCGGTGCATCTTCTGTGTTTCTCCCGTTGCGCCAAACACGGCGGCCCGCGGCCGATGTCGGTTATTCTGGATAGGATTCCCAAGTTCGGAGCGCAACCGTGGCCGGCCAGCGCCGGCCCAAGTGTCGCAGTCGGCGATGGGCGCTAGGGGAATGGCCCGTGTGGCGGACGAATGCGCGCCCGCACGTCGGCTGGCGCCGCGGCCACGGCGCTCGCCACGATCTGCTGGCCGAGCTCCTGCAGCGCATTCGTCTTGTCGCGGAGGTTGGCGTAAGCCGTGTTGAGCACCGCCGGGTCGAAGGGGTCGGCCCGCATCGCGTCGAACATCTTCTTCCGCGCGTCCTGCACGTCGTTCAGGCGGGCGCGCAGCTGGTCGCGCTGCGCCTTGGTGCCGTCCGCGATCGCCTTCTGGATTTCCGGCGGGAAAGCGCGAATGCCGATCGCGACGATGCGCTCGACTTCGCTGCCGGGCGGCGGTGGCCCGCCGAGCCGCGCCACCACGAAGCCGGCGACGATGAGGTTCACCGCGATGGAAAGGACGAGCGCCGCGAATAGCGTGATTGCCAGCGGCCCGCGAACGGTCACAGCTGGTCCCCGGTGTCTCCGGCTGCCACGGTGTCGGTGGTGTCGCTGCCGAACATCAGGCCGGCCAGCATGTCGGCGTCCTGCGCCTGCGGCAGCGTCACGCCGACCGCGTATCCGGTTACCAGGAACGCCACCATCGCCGCGCCCGCCCACGCGACGAAGCGCGGCGTCGCGCGTATCGCGACCTCGTGGTGCGGCGTCTCGCCGGCGTGCGTCATGATGCGGCCGAGGAATGCGGCGTCGATCTGGAGCGGCTGCATGGCCTGGCTGAGCACGGCGTCGAGCCGCGCGGCCGCCGCGATCGCCTCAGCGGCCTGCCGGTTCGCCGCAGCGAGGCTCTCCGCTTCCGCGCGCAATGCCGCGGGCCAGCCGTCGAGCCTGCCGCCGTATCGGTCGAGTGCCACTTCCAGTTCTTTCTCGGTCATCGCCCAGCCCTCAGTCCTGACTCTGTTCCTGGCCGTCTTCGCTGGCCAGCCGCGTCCTCAATGTCCGTCGTGCCCGCACCAGAAGCTGCTCGACCGCCCCGACTGAGAGCCCCATGGCCGCCGCGATCTCCGCGTTGGATCGCTCGCCCTCCGCCGACAGCAGAATAGCCAGCCGCTGGCGCGCGGGAAGCGCCTGAATATAGCCGGTCACCGCCATCAGCTGGTTGCGTTCCGCCAGCCTGTGGTCCGCCGTGCTGTCCGGATCGGCGATTTCCGCCGCATCTTCGAGCCCGAAGAAGCGCCGCACGCGCCGCCGCCGCTCGCTGTCGATCGCCCGGTTGACGGCGATTCGCGTGAGATACGCCGCCAGCGGCGGTCCGCCCGGCTGCCAGCGCTTGGCCGTCTTCCAGAACGACAGGAACGTCTCCTGGACGATGTCGTCGGCTTCCATGCCGCCGGTGAAGCGGTGGGCAAGCGCCCTCAGCCGCCCGCCGTGCCGGCGGACGATTTCGCCGAGCGCCCGCTGGTCGCCGTTCGCCACGCGCAGCGCAAGCGTCTCGTCCGTCGTCTCGCCACCCGCCGCGCTCGACAAAGATGATGGTCCGCCGGTTGCCACGCCGCCATGAGCACCGGCTGTCGCCGGCGGAACCATCATGGGCCGCATTGTGGCCGGAGCAAGCACGAAGCTCATGGCCCTTGCTCCGGCAACCTCATGCGACCGTTACCCTCGTTGCGATTACGGTTACGGCTGCGGCGCCGGCGCCGGAGGAACGCCCGGCTGGTCGCCGCCGGGAGCGATCGGCCCGCCCGGCATCGCCTGCAAGAACTCGTCCGGCGTGATCACGCCATCGCCGTTCGCGTCGAGGCTGGCGAAATTCTGCGGTTGCACCCCCTGGTCGCCGCCCGGCTGCTGGCTGTCGTCCAGCATGCCCTGGCGCGGCGGGCCGCCGTTCGGCGGTGTCATGCCGGGGCGCATCGGGCCCCAGCCATGGCGCTGGAGCATGAAGCGCGCCATCGGGTGGCCGCCCATGCCGGGCCGGATCTGGCCGCCGCCCATGCCGCTGAGCTGCTCGAACTCCGCCACGGAAAGCTTGCCGTCGTGGTCCTTGTCGACGGCGCTGAACACCGCCTTCTCGAAGGCGGCGAATTCGGTCTGGTCGACCGAGCCGTCGCCGTTGGTATCGACGAGGTTGAAGAGAATCTGCGCGCGGAACGGCAGCGGCCGGTTCGCCGGTCCGGGAGCGCCGGCGGCCGGCGGGGTCGTCGGCGAGGGGGTGTCGGAAAACGCCGGCACGGCGGCCGCGGCGCTGGCGGTAAGGGCCGCTGCCACGATAAGGATAGTCTTCGGGGACATGACTGTTTCCTTGAAGTCTGGCGCCGCCAATCGGCGCCTTCCGAAGGGGACACGCGCCCGCACCGGTTGCCCTACGCCGCGGCGGCGATTTTCCGGTGCGATGACAGGTGAGCGCCGCGGCGCTATTCGAAGGTCCATGAGCCAGAACCAGCCCCACGACGCCCCGCTTTGGCGCCCGTCACAGGAACGCATCGCCACCCTGCCGCTGACCCGCTTCACCGCGGAGGCGGAGGAGCGCAGCGGCCGCCGCTTCCCCGACTACGCCGCCCTGCATGCCTGGTCGGTGGAGGACCGCGCCGCCTTCTGGGATCTGGTCTGGGACTTCTGCGGCATCGTCGGCGACAAGGGCGCCGTCGCGCTCGCCGATGGCGACCGCATGCCGGGTGCCCGTTTCTTTCCCGAAGCGCGGCTGAACTATGCCGAGAACCTGCTCCGCCGCAGCGACGATCACGAGGCGATCGTCTTCCGTGGCGAGGATGGCCTGACCCGCCGCCTGACCTGGCGGCAGCTCAACGACGAGGTCTCGCGTCTGCAACAGGCGCTGGCCGCTGCCGGTGTCGGCGTCGGCGATCGTGTCGCCGGCTACCTGCCAAACATCGCCGAGGCGATCGTTGCGGTTCTGGCGACCGCCTCGCTCGGCGCCGTCTGGTCGTCGGCCTCGCCCGATTTCGGCATCGATGGCGCCGTCGATCGGTTCGGCCAGATCGCGCCGAAAGTCTTCATCGCTGCCGATGGCTACCGCTACGCCGGCAAGGAGATCGACCTCGGCGACCGCATCCGTGCCATCGTTCCGCGCCTTGGCGGCGTCTCGCGCGTCATTGTCGTGCCGTTCATCGGTCGCGCCGATGGCATCGTCGCCTCGCTGCCCGATGCCGTGACGTGGGAGAACGCGCTTGCGCCCTACGCGGCGAAGCCGGTTGCCTTCACCCGCGTGCCGTTCGCCCAGCCGCTGTTCATCCTGTTCTCCTCCGGCACCACCGGCATGCCGAAGTGCATCGTCCACTCCACCGGGGGCGCGCTCATCCAGCTGATGAAAGAGCACCGCCTGCACAGCGCGATCGGCGAGGGCGACCGCGTCTTCTATTTCACCACGCTGGGCTGGATGATGTGGAACTGGCTGGTGACCGCGCTGGCCTCCGGCGCCACCCTCCTGCTGTTCGACGGCTCGCCCTTCTATCCCGGCCCGGAGGCGCTGTTCGACTATGCCGCCGCCGAGGGCTGCACCTTCTTCGGCACGTCGGCCAAGTACATCGACAGCGTCAAGAAGGCGGGCTACCGCCCCATCGATCACCATGATCTCGGCGCGCTCCGCACGATCTCCTCGACCGGTTCGCCGCTCGTGCCGGAAAGCTTCGATTTCGTCTACGACGCCATCAAGCGCGACGTCCATCTCGCCTCGATCTCCGGCGGCACCGACATCGTCTCATGCTTCGTGCTCGGCGTGCCGAGCCTGCCGGTCTGGCGTGGCGAGATTCAGGGGGCGGGCCTTGGCATGGCGGTCGATGTGTTCGACGCCGACGGCACGCCGCTGAAGC
>JBEHXS010000090.1:0-10644 GCA_048498575.1 Pseudomonadota bacterium | reverse complement strand
GGGCCTCCTGCGGCTCTCCGTTCCGGCGATAGACGACCGCAGTCGCCCGCTGCCGTTCGAGATCGATCCGCGTGACGTGTGCATTCGTCTCGACCGTGAGGTTCGGCCGCCCGAGAGCCGGGTGGAGGAAGGCGCTTGCCGCGCTTGAGCGGCGGCCCGCTGCGATGGTCTTGTCATAGATGCCGACGCCTTCCTGTACCGCGCCGTTGAAGTCCGACGTGGAGGGATGCCCGGCCGCGGCAGCGGCGGCGAGAAAGGCCGGGAGAAGCGGGCCGCGAACGTCGCTCGGAATAACCGAGAGAGGGCCTCCGCTTCCGTGCCACTGCGGGTCGGCAGGGACATGGTTTTCCGACTTCCTGAAGTATGGGAGCACGTCCTGGTAGCTCCACCCGGCATTTCCGTCGGCGGCCCAGCGATCGTAGTCGGCGCGGTGGCCGCGCACGTAGAGCAGGGCGTTGATCGCCGATGAGCCGCCGAGCACCTTGCCGCGTGGCCAGTAGAGGCGGCGGTTCATGGCATGCGCCTGGGGCTCGGTTTCATAGCTCCAGTTGAAGCGCTTGCCGGGAAGCAGCTTCAGCGCGCCGCCTGGCATATGCAGCAGCGGGTGCCCGTCCGCTTCGCCAGCTTCCAAAAGCAGCACGCGATTGCCCGCATCAGCGCTCAGCCGGTTGGCGAGAACGCAGCCGGCAGAGCCCGCTCCAATGATGATGAAATCGAATTCCCGAGCCGTCACCGCTGCGTCTCCGGCCGTCGGCCGCTATGCGTCTGCCCGTTCAATTGCATACAAAAATTCCGTTTTGTATTCAAATATCGTGTCTGTACATACATCTCATCGCCCCTTATAATGCAACACGCTCGGATGGGAAACCAGTGAAAATTCAGTCCTGCTCAAGCAGGGCCTGTCTGGCAGGGGACCGGATCGTAGTGGTCGAGCTCTTTTTGAATACGTCTTGGTTAAGCGAATGAGAGCGGTCGACCGATCGGGCCGGGCCAACGTATCTACAACTAGATAACGGGGAACAAAGTCATGCGAATACTCACGAAGGCTTTTTGTGTATTGGTCATGGCAGGCGCAAGTCTCTCGACGGCGCACGCGGCCAGCCAGGAACGCTATGCGGTTATCGGCGGCTCAACGACCGATCCGTTCTGGACAGTCATCCGTCGCGGCGCCGAGGAGGCCGGGAAGGACCTCAACGTAGAGATCGACTACCTGCCGCAGGATGCCGACTACGTTGCGAGCACGGTGCGCATCGTGCAGACGGTGATCGCGCAGAAGTTCGACGGCCTCGCTACGCCGATCCCGGATGAAGACGCGCTGAAGGACCCGATTGCGAACCTGCGCGCCGCCGGCATCGACCTCGTCGTCATGAACTCGGGCGGGTCGTCCGCATCGGACCTCGACGCGCTGACCTTCGTCGGACAGACGGAATCGGTTGCCGGCGAGATCGCCGGGGCGGCCGCCAAGAAGATGGATCAGCCCAAGAAGGTGATCTGCGTAAATCACTACATCATGGACGCGGACTCGACGCGGCGCTGCAACGGCTTCGCGGATGGCTCCGGAGCCAAGGTGGTCGAGATCGACTCGACTGAAGATCCGACCTCGGTCGCCCAGCGCGTGCAGGCGGCGCTGTCGGCCAATCCCGATGCCGACAGTGTCCTGACGCTCGGGCCGGTCGGTGCGATCCCGACGATCGACGTGCTGAAGAAGCTTGGCCTCAACGGCAAGATCCACTTCTACACGTTCGACCTCAGCCCCGAGATCCTCGATGGCCTCGCCGACGGCACGATCAATTTCGCGATTGACCAGCAGCCGTTCCTGCAGGGTTATCTCGCGGTTGCGACGCTCCACGCGCACCACAAGTTCGGCGTCGCTCCGATTGGCGCGATCAACACCGGGCCGGCGATTGTGACCAAGGCCGATGTCGAGAGCTTCAAGCAGGGCGTCGCGGCGGGCATTCGCTAGCAGGGCATAGGGACTTTCATCGTGACTTCCTCAACGCCAGGCGCGGGCTCTCCGGTGCCCTCGCCAACTGCACTGACGGGAGGGGGGCGGCGCGGCGTGCGTCGCCTGTCTCTCTCCCGCCGCATCCTCCAGAGGCCCGAAATCGGCGCCGCCGCAAGCCTCGTGGCTGTGCTGCTCTTCTTCGCTATCGTCGCGCCGCGATCGGGAATGTTCTCACCGCCGGGAATCGCCGGCTGGGTGGAACTGAGCGGCTACCTCGGCGTGGTTTCGATCGGCGCCTGCCTGCTCATCATCAGCGGCGAGTTCGACCTTTCGATCGGCTCGATGATCGGCTTTGTCGGCATCGTCATCGCCGTCCAGGTCGCCGTCTTCGGCTGGGCCCCGTGGATTGCGATCATCGTCGCTTTCGCGATCGCCCTTGCCATCGGCTTCCTGAACGGCTTCCTCGTGGTGCGAACGCGGCTGGCGTCCTTCATCGTCACGCTCGCAACGCTCTTCATCCTGCGCGGCCTCGCCATCGCCGGCTCCCGTGCCTTCACCAATCAGTCGATCATCGGCGGCATGCGTGAGCGGCTTTCGCACGATTGGCTCGCCCAGCTTCTGGGCGGCGAGGTAGGCGGCTCGTTCTTCGCCTGGCTTGCGGCGCACGGCATCATCGCGACGCTGCCGAACGGCGCTCCCGAGGTCGGCGGCGTCCGCATGATCGTGATCTGGTGGATCGTGCTGACCGTCGTCGCCGCGTGGTTCATGCGCCGCACGATCTACGGCAACTGGATCTTCAGCATCGGCGGCGACGCCAACGCGGCGCGCAACATGGGCATTCCGGTCGGCGCCGTGAAGATCGGGCTGTTCATGTTCACCGCCGCGACGGCATCGATCTTCGCCGTCGCGCAGGTGGTCCAGTACAGCTCCGCGTCCGCCGATCGCGGCGACCAGATGGAATTCCAGGCGATCATCGCGGCGGTCATCGGCGGCACGCTGCTCAGCGGCGGCTACGGCGTGCCGATCGGGGCGAGCTTCGGGGCGGTGGTCTTCGGCGTGGTCAGCATCGGCATCTTCTATACCGGCGCCGACCCCGATCTCTTCCGCGTCTTTCTCGGCGTCATGCTGCTGATCGCCGTCATGATCAACAACGGCCTGCGGCGCCGCGCCACCGGGAGGGAGTGATGACGGATACCACCCCGGCGATCGAAGCTCGCGGTATCAGCCGCTTCTTCGGCTCCGTGATTTCGCTCGCCGACGTGACGCTGACGGTCATGCCGGGCGAGGTCATGTGCCTGCTCGGCGATAACGGCGCCGGCAAGTCGACGCTGATCAAGATCCTTTCGGGGGTCTACCAGCCGAGCCGCGGAAAGATCTTCGTGCAGGGCCGCGAGACGGTGATCGCGACACCGCGCGCCGCGCTCGACCTCGGCGTGGCGACCGTCTATCAGGACCTTGCGATCGTTCCGCTGATGTCGATTACCCGCAATTTCTTCATGGGCCGGGAGCCGCTGCGGAACCGCTTCCTGCGCACCTTCGATTTCCGTCACGGCGATCGCGTGGCGGAAGAGGCGATGAAGCGCATCGGCATCGATCTCAACTATCCGGAGCAGGCGGCGGGGACGCTGTCGGGCGGCGAACGTCAGTCGCTGGCCATCGCGCGCGCCATCCATTTTGGCGCCAAGGTCCTCATCCTCGACGAGCCGACCTCGGCGCTGGGCGTCAAGGAGGCCGCGATCGTCCTGCAGTTCATCGTCGACGCCCGCAACAACGGGCTGGCGGTCATCTTCGTCACCCACAACGTCAATCACGCCTACGCGGCCGGCGACCGCTTCACCGTGCTCAACCATGGCCAGAGCATGGGGACCTTCGCCAAGGCGGAACTCAGCCGCGACCGGCTGAACGACATGATGGCCGGCGGCGAGGACATGGCGGCGCTCGAGCGCCGTCTCGACGAACTCATCCGGCGCCGCGAGACCGGCAACGACGAAACGCCGGCATGACAACAGGAGCGCGTTCTTGAATCCCATTGGGGTAAGTCCGATCGGCTGGACAAACGATGCCATCGTCAGTCTGGGCGAACACATTTCGCTGGAGCGCTTCCTGCAGGATGCCCGCGCGATCGGTTTCGAGGGGGTCGAGCTCGGGCGGAAGTTTCCGCGCGAGGCGAACGCGCTGAAGCCGATTCTGGCGCCCTACAATCTGCAGCTCGTCTCGGGATGGCACTCCGGCATGCTCTCGGAGCGGAGCGTTGCGGACGAGCTCGACGCTGCGGCAGCGCATCTCGCGCTGCTCTCCGCGATGGGCAGCCGGGTAGTGGTCTACGGCGAGATCGGACGCACGCCTTCCGGCCGCGTTTCCCTCTCGCGCCGGCCACGCCTCGCCGATGGCGAGTGGGCGGAATACGGCCGTCGGGTTACGGAGTTCGCGAAGCGGGTGGGCGACAAGGGTCTTCGCCTTGCCTTCCACGTGCATGTCGCGACGATCGTCGAGACGGCCGCCGAGCTCGAGCGGCTGCTCTCTGTCACCGGCCCCGAAGTCGGACTGGTCTACGATTCCGGTCATGCGCTGCTAGCCGGCGACGATCCGGTAAAGGTCCTGACCACGAGCCTCGAACGCCTCGCCCACGTCCATCTCAAGGACGTGCGCCCGCCGGTGGCGGCGCAGGCTCGTGACGCCGATAGCTCGCTCAACGAGGCCGTCATCGAAGGCGTCTTCACGACGCCCGGCGACGGCGCGATCGATTTCCGTCCCATTATCCAGACTCTTAAAGCCGCAGGTTATCGCGACTGGCTCGTGATCGAGGCGGAGCAGGATCCCGACAAGGCCAATCCTTACCGGTATTCCCTGCAAGCCTACCGCTACATCAAGGAGCTCCTGCAGGAAGCGGACGCCTGACCGTGTCCGCTCGCTCAATTCTATCCCGCATCGGAGTACAAGCATGACGGCCAAGCCGACAATTCGCATCGGTATCGTGGGCGCTGGTGGCATGGGGAAGGCCCATTCGCAGGCCTTCTCGCGCGTGGGCAAGATCTACTCACTGCCGGCCGAGCCGGTGCTCGATTTCGTCGCCGACGTGAGCGAGGACCTGGCGCGCGCGGCTGCCGAACGTTTCGGCTTCTCGCGCTGGACGACGGACTGGCGGGAGCTGGTTGCCGACCCGGCGATCGATCTGGTCGACGTGACGACCCCGAACAATCTCCATGCCGAGCCCGCGATCGCCGCGGCGGCGGCCGGCAAGAACGTCTATTGCGAGAAGCCGCTCGGCGAAACCGAGGAATCGGCGCGGCGAGTGCTCGACGCCGTGCGCAAGGCCGGCGTGAAATCGTACATCGGCTTCAATAACATCAAGGCGCCGGCGACGTTGCTCGCCAAGCGCATCATCGAGGAAGGCGGCATCGGCCGGATCATCCGCTTCCGCGGCACCTTCGACCAGGGCTTCTATGCCGATCCGTTGCTGCCCTATTCCTGGCGCCTCGAACGGAAGAAGGCGGGATCGGGGGCAATCGGCGACCTCGGCTCGCATCTGCTTTCCGTTGCGCAGTTCCTGATCGGCGACATCGCCGAGGTGTGCGCGACCACGCAGATCATCCATCCGAGGCGGCCGATTCCGGACGTCGACGTCGGCTATCGCAACGAGATCGCCGATACCGGCAAGCCGGCAAAGATGGGCGTGGTCGATACCGACGACCAGACGCAGTCGCTCGTCACGTTCGTGAACGGCGTCTCGGGCGTCGTCGAATCCAGCCGCGTCGCCGCCGGCCGCATCGGATACCTCACCTGGGAAATCAGCGGCACCGAGGGCACGATCGCGTTCGACGGCGAGCGCATGAACGAGCTCCGGTACTTCAAGCGCGATCCGGCGCCCGAAAATCAGGGCTTCCGCGTCATCCCCGCCGGCCCGGGGATCCCTCAGTGGCACGGCTTCTTCGATCTCGGCGGCGGGGGCCTCGGCTACTACGACGTCAAGGTGATCGAGGCTCGCGATCTGATCATCGGGCTCACCGGCGATGCCGACTGCTTTCCCGACTTCGAATTCGGCTGGAAGGTGTCGCGCGTCATCGACGCCATGCTGCGCTCGGCGGACGAGCGGCGCTGGGTGCAGGTCGAAGAGATCGGCGCTGCGCCGGCGCCGCGCGCCAAGGCGAAGAAATAGTTCGAGCGACATCCGACTACAGGACAAATCGACATGGCTAAGATAATTGGCAACGCGCCCGACTCGTGGGGCGTGTGGTTTTCGGACGACCCGCGCCAGCCCGGATGGAAGCAATATCTCGACGAGGTGGCGAAGGCCGGCTACGCGTGGACCGAGCTTGGTCCGTACGGCTACCTGCCGGTAGATGCGGCGCGGCTTCGCGATGAGCTCGGTCGCCGCTCATTGCAGCTCTGCGGCGAGGTCATGTCCTTTCCGCTCGAGGACCCGGGCATCGGCGAGACGATGGAGCGCGAGCTCGCGACCGTCGGCAAGCTGGTGCGGGACCTTGGTGGCGAGTTCATGATCCTGATCACGAACTCGTACGCCGATTTCTTCACTGGAGCGCCGCGCCAGCAAAAGGAGCTCGACGCTGCCGCCTGGGCTCAGCTCGTCAAGAACACGCTGCGTGCAGCGCGGTTCGTGCGCGAGCGCCTCGGCCTGAAGCTCGCGTTTCATCCGGCCGCTGGCACCAACGTCGAATACGAGCACCAGATCGAGCGGCTGCTGCAGGACACCGATCCCGATCTGGTCGGGCTCTGTTTCGACACCGGGCACCATGCTTACGTCGGTGGCGACGTGACTGGCTTCATGCGCAAGCACCACGACCGCATCACCTACCTGCACCTGAAGAACGTCTCGGCGGCGGCGTGCGCGCATGCCAATGACGAGGGCATGCTGTTCGCAACCGCGGTCGGGCGCGGCGGCATGACCTGCCTCGACGAAGGCGTGATCGACTTCGTCGAAGTGAAGAAGGTGATCGACGAGAAGAAGATCGACGTTCCGATCATCGTCGAGCAGGATCTGTTCCCGACGGCCTTCGACCGGCCGCTGCCGCTCGCCATCCAGAACCGGTCCGTGCTGCGCGATCTGAATTTCGGCTGATGCGTCACGAGGGAAGCAGCATGCTCAACTTCTGTGTCTTCGGTGCGGGCCGCATCGGCAAGGTGCACGCTCCCAATATCGCCACGCACCCGCGTGCCCGGCTCCGCTACGTCGTCGATCCCAATCTCGACGCGGCGCGGGCGCTCGCCGAGCCGCTCGGCGCCGTGGCGCTGGCCGACGGCAAGGCGGCGCTCGCCGACGATGCCGTCGACGCCGTGCTGATCTGCGGCCCGACGCCTACCCACGTCGACCTCAGCATTGCTGCGGCAAAGGCCGGCAAGGCGATCTTCTGCGAGAAGCCCATCGACATCGACATCCGCCGCGTCGAGGACTGCGTCCAGGCAGTCCGCGCCGCGGGCGTGCCCTTCTATCTCGGCTTCCACATGCGCTTCGACCCGTCGTTTCGCGAAGTCCGGAACGCCGTCCGGGCCGGCCTCATCGGCCATGTCGAGCAGGTGACCATGGGCGGACGCGACGGCTCACCGCCGCCGATCGAGTACATTCGGCAGTCGGGCGGCATCTTCCGCGACGCCATGATCCACGCGATCGATTTCGTGCGATGGATGCTCGCCGAGGATCCGGTGGAGGTCTACGCCATGGGCGAGTGCCTGATCGATCCGGAGATCGGCAAGGCCGGGGATGTCGACACGGCGATGCTGATGATGCGCACGCAATCGGGGACGCTCTGCAACATCAGCGGCAGCCGTCACTCGCCGCATGGTTCGGAGGGGAGCGACTCGGTCATCTTCGGCGCCGGCGGCCTCCTGCGCGTGAGCACGGCCTACGCGACGTCGACGGAAGCGTTCACCGCGGATGGGCCTTTGCGGCGTAGCGGCTTTAGCGGCTTCCAGGATCGCTTTGCAATCGCCTACCGTGCGGAGATCGATCATTTCGTCGATGCCGTCCTCAACGGCACCCCGCTCGAAACCGGGCTCGAAGACGGGCGGCGAGCGCTGATCATCGCGGACGCCGCCGATAAATCCGCCAAGACGCGCCAGCCGGTGGCGGTGCGCTATTGAGATCGCCGGACGGGAAATTCGCATGACGGGAACTGTGCGCTACGCCTTCATCGGCGCCGGCAACGTCGCCGAGCTTCACGCCGACGCGCTGCGGCGGGTAGACAACGCGGAACTCGCCGGGGTCTGGAGCCGGACACCCGGGAAGGCGCGCGACCTTGCCGCCCGGCACGGGGCGACGGCCTACGAGCGGATCGAAGACCTTCTCGCCGATCCGCGGATCGACGCCGTTGCCGTGCTCACCTATCCCGGCTCGATCGCCGAATACGGCCTGCGCTGCCTGCACGCCGGCAAGCATGTGCTGCTGGAGAAGCCGATTGCCGGGTCGATCGAGGAGATCGAAGCCCTTGCCTCGGCCGCCGCCGCGGCCGGGCGGCTGTGCGTGCCGTCCCACAACTACATATACGCACCCGACCTGCGCGAGGCGAAGGCGCGCCTCTCCGCCGGCGATTTCGGGCGCCTGTCCAGCTTCTGGCTGATCTACAATCAGAAGCACCCGGCGACGATATCGGGCGCCTCGGTCATCACGCGCGAGGTCATGGTGCATCACGCTTACGCCGCCATCTACTTCGCGGGTGCGCCGCGACGGGTGACTGCGTCGGCATCGAACGTGCACTTCGCCGACGGCGTCTCGCCGGATCAGGTCATGGCGGTCGTCGAGCACGAGAGCGGCGCCATCTCCAACCTGTGGGCGAGCTTCGGCGTTGACGATTTCACCTCGTCGCCGTGGAATGTCTTTTACAAGCTGCTCGGCACGGCGGGCGGCTTTCAGAAGAGCTGGAATGAAAGCCAGTTCGGCACAGCGCGACTGCCGGGCTGGGACAAGGCGGCCTATCGGGACAGCTTCCGCTTCACGCACGACTACTTCGTCAACCAGTGCCTCGCCGTCGGCGCCAGACCGCTCTCCGATCTCGACGACGCGGCCGCCGCCCTGAGGCTGATCGACGCGGTGGAGACGTCGCTGAAGAGCGGAAGGACGATCGACATCGGGCCTGCGCGCCCCGGCCGGTGATTGCCACGACAGAGGGATACGAGCGCATGACGGGATTTCTGATCGGCAAAGGCACGGCCGCAACGGACGAGGTCCTGAACGTCATCGCGCACCTGCCGACGACAAGCCTCGCGCACACGGTCGACCCGGCGTTCATCGCCGGGCTGGCGGATCGCGACTTCATGCGGATCGCGGCGCTTCTGGCGCAAAAAGGCTACGACGAGGGCGGCTGCCCGATCGGTGCGGTCATCATCGAGGACAGCACCCGGCAGATCTGGGGCAAGGGCCACAACACGCTCGTTCAGGAAAACCATCCCTACAATCACGGCGAGACGTCCGCCCTGCGCGACGCCGGACGGCGCGACTTTTCCAGGGCGACGATGTTTACGTCGCTGAGCCCGTGCGATGTCTGCGCGGCGCTGGTCTACATGCGCGGCTTCCGCTGCATCGTGATCGGAAACAGCCCGAGCCCGGCCAACAACGATGCCCTCCTGCGCAGCCACGGCGTCGCGGTCGAGACGTGCGTCGATCCGCTCGCCGTCGCTCTCTACGCCGACTACCACGCCAAGAAGCCCGATCTCGATCTGGAAGACTGGAAGGGGCTGGCGGCCGTTCATCGCCACCACGCGGGCCACTGAGTTCCAGGGACGGGCTTGCCGCCTGGAATGCGGCGCTCGCCGCGATGGCATGGGAGGCTGGCAAGGACCCAGGCCCGCCGCCCGCCGGCCAATCGGTAGGGGCGGGCCGGTCGACTTCCGCGGCCAGCGACCGCCTGAATTTATTGGTAGCGGAGGAGGGAGTTGAACCCCCGACACACGGATTATGATTCCGCTGCTCTAACCAACTGAGCTACTCCGCCACACCGGCCCGGATATAGGGAAGGGGCCGAAAGCGTGTCAAGCAACGGCTTCACCCGTCAGAGATCGAGCACCGCGAAGTAAGCCGAGAAGCCGGGGCCGAAGGCGGCCAGCATCTCGCGGCCGCTGCGGCCGGTTTCGATGGCGTTCTTCAGCACGAACATCGCCGTCACCGACGACATGTTGCCGTAGTCGCGCAGCGTCTCGCGCGAGGGCCGCAGCACCTCGGGGGCGAGGCTCAGCACCTTGTCGGCAACGTCGAGGATCTTGCCGCCGCCGGGGTGCAGCAGGTAGCCGTTGAGCTCGCTGCGGCTATAGCCGGCACGCTCGAGGAAGCCGTCGAGCGCCGGCGCGAAGCGCTCCTGCATCAGCGCCGGGAGGAGCGGGGAGAGAACGATGCCGAAGCCGTCGTTCTTGATATCCCAGCCCATGATGTGCTCGGTCTTGTTCCAGAAATGGTCGCCGCTGGCGAGAATGCGCGGGTTGCCGGAGGAACGGTCGCCGCCGGTGTTGCGCAGCACGACCGCCGCCGCGCCGTCGCCGAACAGGGCAAGCGAGACGAACATCGCCATCGACGGATCGTTGACGCGCAGGCAAAGGCTGCACAAATCGACGGTGAGAAACAGCACGTTGCCGTCGGGGATGGTGTCGGCGATGCGGGCGGCGCGGGCGAGGCCGGCGACGCCACCGCCGCAACCGATGCCGAAGATCGGCCAGCGTTCGGTATGCGAGGCGAAGGGCAGGCGGTTCATCAGCCG
>JBEHXS010000089.1:0-10677 GCA_048498575.1 Pseudomonadota bacterium | reverse complement strand
ATGTCGCCCTGCGCCGCGCCGATGCGCTTCAGCGCGATTTCAAGCGCGCTCGCGCCGGCGACTTCCTCGCCCATGAACGTGCGCGACGAGCCCGTCACCTTGTGCACGATCGAGATGTTGCCGGCGACGAGGTTGGGAAGCTGCGCCAGGAACAGGGTAGGGCGTAGGTCGTTGCTCAGCCGCTCGTTGAGCAGGCTCGCCGGATTGGCCGCGCCCGGCAGCGCGTCGAGGATCGCCGTGTCGGTGGCCACGTCGCGCTCGCCGCCGTCTGCCGCCACCACCGCGTGCGTGTGCGAGAGTATGTCGAGGTTGCCCGCGATCCCGGCATCGGCGAGCGCCAGCCCCGCCGCATAGGTGCCGAGCCGCTGCCACGGCTCCATCTGCCGCTGGTCAGATTTCTTCGGGATCTGCTTGTCGAGATCGAGCGGCACCATCGGGTGGATGCCGAACGGCGGCGTGAAATCCATGTCGACGTTGGGCGTCGGCCTCTCGGCTTCGGCCATAGCCGCCCAGTGGACGTCGAGCCCTTCGCCAAGGCTCGAGACCAGGCCGATGCCGGTGATCCACGCTTCGCGCGCCATGCTGGTCGCGCCGCTCGCTCTCAGGCCTCGGCCGGAGCGAGCAGCGTCTCCGAATGCTTGGCCAGCGCCGCCTTGATCTCGGGGTTCGGGAAGACCTGCGAGATCAGGATGATCTCGGCATCCGCCGCGGTCACGCCGCCCGAGGTCAGCGTCGTCTCGGCCACCGAGAAGCCGGAGCCCTCGTGCGTCAGTCGCGCCCGCGCCTCGATCGTGTCGCCGGGCTTGATCATGCGGCGGAACTTCGCGCGCTTCACCCCGCCGAGAAACACGAAACGCTCGCCCTGGAAGCGCCGGTAGAGCAGGTAGCCGGCGGCGTGGTTCATCACTTCCAGCATCATCACGCCGGGCAGGATGGGAAAGTTCGGGAAATGCCCGTCGAATACGGGGCTGCGTTCCGGCAGCCGCGCCGAGACCTTGATCGTCGATCCCTCGAGATCCAGTTCGTCCACTTTGTCGATGAGGTCGAAATATTCGAGGCGCATTCAGTAGATTTCTGCCGATGAGACCGGCGGGTCAGGATGCGGATTTGGCCGCCACGAGTTCGTCGATGCGGGCGCTGAGGTTCTTCAGCACGAAGTACTGGTCGACGGAGGCCTTTCCCTGGTTCACCTCCTGCGTCCACTGCTCGAGCGGAATCTTGATCCCGAACTTCTTGTCGAGCGCGAAGACGATGTCGAGGAAATCGAGGCTGTCGATGCCGAGGTCGTCGATGGCATGGGCATCCGGCTTGATGTTCTCAATCGGCACATCGCTTGTTTCGGCGATCACCTGAGCGACGGTATCAAAAGTCGACGACATGACGCGCGCAAACCCCTTGCTCACCAGCCGGTCCGTGGGCGCATCGCCGGCGCAGGGCCAGCTCGCAACCCGTCGCCCGGAAGGGCGCCCTTCTGGGCCATTCCTGCACGGGTGAATATAGACCTTGCCGCGGCCTGTCCACTGACGCCGATGCCGCTTCGGACCGCGGTTGCGCCTCTTCCTTGGGCAACAATATGCTCCGCGCCGTGCTGCCGCCCGAAGGAGCGCCGATTCGCTTGTCCGTCGCCGCCCCGACCGAGGAAAGCCCGACGCCGCGGCCGCGCCTGCCGGCCGTCGACTTTGCCCGCGGCATCGCCATCGTTGGCATGGTCGTTTACCACACCGCCTTCGATCTCTACGCCGAGGGCCTGATCGCCAGCGATGTCGAGAATGGCCCCGTCTGGAAGGCGTTTGCCCGCACGGTCGCCAGTTCCTTCCTGGTCCTGGTCGGCATCGGTCTTGTGCTGGCGGCCCGCGGCGGGATCGATTGGCCGCGTTACTGGCGCCGTGTCGCGTTCGTCGCCATTGGCGCTGTGCTGGTCAGCATTGCGACCTGGTTCTTCGATTCCACCACGTTCGTCTATTTCGGCATCCTCCACGAGATTGCCGTGGCGAGCGTGTTGGCCCTCCCGTTTCTGGTAGCCCCGTGGTGGCTGGTTGCGATCCTCGGGGCGGCCGTCATCGCCTTGCCGTGGTTTGCGACATCGCCGGCCTTTGACGCCCCGTGGCTGCTCTGGCTGGGACTATCCCCTGACGTCCGCTCGACGCTCGACTACGTGCCGCTGCTGCCCTGGTTCGGCGCGGTGCTCGCCGGCATCCTCGCCGGCCGCCTCGTCATCCGTTACAGCCCGGCCATCGCCGGCTGGCGCCTCGACCAGCCGCCGGCGCGCTGGCTCAGGCTTGCCGGGCGCTGGAGCCTCGTCATCTATCTGCTGCACCAGCCGCTGATCTTCGGCGTCGTCCATCTCTACGCGGTGGCGTTCCCGCCGTCGGTCGAGACCACCCGCGCCCGTTTCGTCGGCCAGTGCGAAGCCGCGGTGTGCCAGGCGGGCAACGAAAGCTGCACCGCCTATTGCGGCTGCCTCTTCGATAATCTCCACGGTACCGATCTCTACCCGCCGCGCCGCCCGTCCGAGCTGACGCCGGACCAGGCGAGCCGCCAGGAGGCGGTGCTTGAGGCCTGTCGCGCCCCGTCGCCCTGAACCGCTACGGCCGCTGGACGCCGTTGGCGACGACGTAGAGCGAGTACAGTTCGTTGGTGCAGCAGACGAAAAGCCGGTTCCGCTTCGGCCCGCCGAAAGTCAGGTTGGCGACGTTGTGCGGGAACCGGATGCGTCCGAGCATGTCCGCCCCGGACGAGTAGACGTTGATTCCGGCCCCGGCGCTCGTCCAGACGTTCCCGTCGGTGTCTATCCGGAAGCCGTCCGGGATGCCGTCCGTCGCCACGAAGACCTTGCCGCCCTTGAGCCCGCCATCCTTGCCCACCTTGAACCACCGGATATGGGAAGGCCCGTCCGGATCGTGGCTTCCCGCGGAGTCTGCGACGTAGAGGATGCTCTCGTCGGGCGAAAACGCGAGCCCGTTCGGGCGCACGAAATCGTCCGCCACCACCGTGATTTTCCCGCTCTTCGGGTCCACCCGATACACATAGCACCCGTCCTGCTCGGTGGGCGCCTTGTGGCCTTCGTAGTCGCCCATGATCCCGTAGCTCGGATCGGTGAACCAGATCGAGCCGTCGGATTTCACCACCACGTCGTTCGGTGAATTCAGCCGTTTGCCCTTGTAGCTGTCGGCGATGATGGTGATCGAGCCGTCGACTTCCGTGCGCGTCACCCGCCGCGCTCCGTGCTCGCAGGTGATGAGCCGGCCTTCGCGGTCGCGCGTGTTGCCGTTGGAGTAATTCGAGTCGCCGCGAAACACGCTGACCTGGCCGTCCCACGTCCATCGCAGCATGCGCGAATTGGGAATGTCGCTCCAGACGAGCTGGTTGCTGTCCGCCATCCACACCGGGCCTTCCGCCCAGCGGCATTTATCGTAAAGCCGCTCGACCTCGGCGGTGCCGTTGATCATGAAAACGAACCGGCGATCGATGATCTCGGTTACTTCGCCGACTAACGCCATGGCTTCCCCCCGTTCGGGCCCCCGGGACCCTTGTTGTTAGCCCGGATGATTCGCGGAAATGCCGCACCCGGTCAACCGGTGGCGGCGACGAGCGGGCGCGCTAGCTACCTGCCGGCAAGTCACGTTCGCGGAGGAAGCACGGTGGAACGTCGCAAGCTTGGATCATCCGAAATCACGGTTTCGCTGGTTGGCCTCGGTACCAACAACTTCGGTGGCCGGCTGGACGTAGAGGCCTCCCGGAGCGTCATTCATGCCGCCCTCGATGGCGGCGTCACCCACTTTGACACCTCCGACACCTATGGCCGTGGCGGCGGGTCGGAGAGGATCATCGGCGAGGTCCTGGGGCCGCGCCGGCAGGAAGTGTTCCTCGCCACCAAGTTCGGCAAGCCGATGGCCGACAATCCGTCGGAGCACCGCGGATCGCGCGCCTACATCTTCTCCGCGGTCGAGGCGAGCCTGAAGCGCCTGCGCACCGATCACATCGATCTCCTCACCATGCACGAGCCCGATCCCTCGACGCCTGTCGAGGAGACGCTGCTCGCGCTGGACGAGCTTCGTCATGCCGGCAAGATCGGGCTGATTGCCGCGTCCAATTTTTCCGCGGAGCAACTCGTGGAAGCATCCGCGACGGCGACGCGCCTCAAGGTGCCGGGCTTCGTCGCCGCCCAGGACGAATACAGCCTGACCAGCCGCGCGCTCGAGCAGACGCTGCTGCCAACGCTGACGAAACTCGGGCTGAGCCTCGTGCCGTATTTCCCGCTCGGCGGTGGCGCCCTGACCGGCAAGTACCGCAAGGGAGCACCGATGCCGGTCGGCACCCGGCTCCAGGATCCGGGCAATCACTTCCTGGCGCCGCACTGGGACACGATCGAGGGCTTGCACGCGTTCGCGGAGAAGCGCGGCCACACGCTGCTCGATCTGGCGATGAGTTGGCTCGCCGCCAATCCGCTGATTGCGTCGATCATAGCCGGCGCGACCAAGCCCGAGCAGGTCGCTGCCAACGCGAAGGCGGTCGCCTGGAAGCTGTCGGCGGCGGAGTTGGCAGAGATCGACCGGATAACCGCCGGGCCGGTAGCCGTTTAGTCCTTGGCCCGCTCGGCGTACGAGCCGTCGGCAGTCATCACGATGATGCGCGTGCCCGGCACGATGTGTCCCGGCACCAGGGTGCGCACGCCATTGGACAGGAGAGCGGGCTTGTAGGACGAAGACGCCGTCTGGCCCTTCATCGTCGGCTCGGTTTCCATGACCTCGAGGGTGACGCGCTGTGGCAGCTCGATCGCGATCGGGATGCCGTTGTAGAGGCTGAGGTGAACCGTCATGTTCTCCTGCAGGTACGGCGCGTAGTCGCCGACGACTTCCTTCGGCACGGTTACCTGCTCGAAGTTCTCGCCGTTCATGAACGTATAGCCGTCGCCGTCCTGGTAGAGGTACTGGTAGTCGTGCTCGTCGACGAACGCCCGCTCGAGCTGCTCGGTAGTCTTGTAGCGCTGCGAAACCTTCACGCCGTCGGAGATGCGCCGCATGTCGATCTGGGTGGTCGGCGTGCCCTTGCCGGGATGGAAGTTCTCGGCCGTCAGCACGACGTAGAGCTGGTTCTCCACCTCGACGACGTTGCCCTTGCGCACCTGGCTGGCGATGACTTTCACAATGCCCTCGATTATCTAGCTGCCGCCCTGACGGGCGTCGGAATGGCAAAATTCGGCGCAACATACTGATTTTGTGCCGCTTCGCCAGTGGCATCGCTTCACGGAAATCTTCGAAATGGCGGCAACGCGGTTCTGGAACAGCGATGAACACGTCCGCCGGCGGCCTTATCTGCTGGCCCGCGCGCGCATTGTCGCGGCGCTGCGCGCATGGTTTACGGACCAGGGCTTCATCGAGGTCACGCCCGCCGCCCTCCAGATTTCACCAGGCAACGAAACCCACCTCCACGCCTTCGCCACCGATATGCGCACGACCGGTGGCACCGCGGCGCGCCGCTACCTGCACACCTCTCCGGAATTTGCGATGAAGAAGCTGCTCGCCGCCGGCGAGGAGAAGATCGTCGCCTTCGCCGACGTCTTCCGAAATCGCGAGCGCGGCGCGCTCCACGCGCCCGAATTCACCATGATCGAATGGTACCGGACCGGTGCGCCTTACGAGGCGATCATGGCGGACTGCGCGGCCGTTATGACGGCAGCGGCCGCATCCATTGGAGCGGAACACCTCGCCTGGCGCGGCCGGAGCGCGGATGCGCTGGCCACGCCGCAAACAATAGCCGTCGCCGATGCGTTCACCCGCCTTGCCGGCATCGATCTCGCGGCGACGCACGGCAATCGTGACGCCTTCGCCGCGGTCGCCAATGTGCGTATCGCCGACGACGACACCTGGTCCGATATCTTCAGCCGCGTCCTTTCCGAGAAGATCGAGCCGCAACTCGGCGCCGGCCGGGCCGCGTTCCTGACGGAATATCCGGCGAGCGAGGCGGCGCTGGCGCGCCTGAAGCCCTCCGATCCGGCGGTAGCGGAGCGCTTCGAGCTCTACGCTTGCGGCGTCGAGCTCGCCAACGGCTTCGCCGAGCTCAACGATCCCGGGGAACAGCGCCGCCGCTTCGCCGCCGACATGGACGAGAAAGAGCGCATCTACGGCGAGCGCTACCCGATCGACGAAGATTTCCTCGCCGCGCTCGCCCACATGCCGCCGGCGAGCGGCGTCGCGCTCGGACTGGACCGCCTGGTGATGCTATTGACCGGCGCCGCGACCATCGACGACGTCCAGTGGACGCCGGCCGACGCGACCGGCATGGAGAGGCCCCGATGAACGACATGTCTCCGCGGAAGCCGATAGCGGCCACGCTCCGCCGGGCGCGCGATCTCGCCGACGCCGGGTTCATCGCCGAATCGGAAGTCGGCACGCTGGACGAGGTCGGCCGCCGTTACGCGGTCGCGGTGACGCCGACCGTCGCCGGCCTGATCGACCGCCATGACGCCGACGATCCGATCGCCCGCCAGTTCATTCCCGACGCCCGCGAGCTGAAGACGACCGCCGACGAACGCGCCGATCCGATCGGCGACGGCGCCCACGAGGTCACCCCCGGGCTGATCCATCGCTATCCCGACCGCGTGCTGCTCAAGCTCGTCTCGTCCTGCGCCGTCTATTGCCGCTTCTGTTTCCGCCGCGAGACGGTGGGGCAGGGCGAGGGGCTGTCGCCGGAGGCGCTAGCCGCCGCGCTGGATTACGTGCGCGCCGACCCCGGCATCTTCGAGGTCGTCGTGTCCGGCGGCGATCCGCTGGTCGCCTCGCCGCGCCGTATTGCCGTCCTCGTCCAGGCGCTGGCCGCGATCCCGCACGTCGAACTGGTGCGGTTCCACACCCGCGTCCCCGTCGTCGCGCCCGAGCGCATCACGCCCGAGCTGGTTGAGGCGCTGAAGGCCACCGGCATCACGACATGGGTCGCGATCCACGCCAATCATCCGCGCGAGCTCGGCGCCGAGGCCCGCGCCGCGCTGGCCCGGCTTGCCGACGCTGGCATCCCGTTGGTTTCGCAGTCGGTCCTGCTCCGCGGCGTCAACGACAATGCCGAAACGCTGGCTGAGCTGATGCGCGCCTTCCTCGCCGCGCGGGTGAAGCCCTACTATCTCCACCATGCCGACCTGGCGCCGGGCACCGCGCACTTCCGCACGACCATCGAAGAAGGCCAGGCCCTGATGAAGGCGCTTCGCGGTCGCGTTTCCGGTCTCGCCCAGCCCACCTATGTGCTCGACATACCGGGCGGCCACGGCAAGGTGCCGGTCGGCCCGGACTATCGCGACGGGGATACCGTGGAAGATTACCGCGGCACGCATCACAGTTACGCGCCCGGCAGCTAGCCGTCACAGGACTGTCATCTGCCTCGGCCACATAACGGCGCCTGCATCCGGAGAGCCCTGTTGTGACCGAGCCCGTTTACAACGTCCTGTTCATCTGCACCGGCAACTCGGCCCGTTCCATCATCGCCGAGGCAATCCTGAACAAGGAAGGCCACGGCCGGTTCCTTGCCTATTCCGCCGGCAGCCATCCCGCCGGTAGCGTCAACCCGCATGCGCTGACGCTGTTGAAGACGCTGGGCTACGACACCGCGGCATTCCGCTCCAAGAGCTGGGACGAGTTCGCCGCTTCCGGCGCGCCCGAGATGGATTTCATTTTCACCGTCTGCGACGACGCGGCCGGCGAATCGTGTCCGGTCTGGCCGGGCCATCCGGCGAGCGCGCATTGGGCCGTGACCGATCCCGCTAAGGTGACCGGCACCGCCGCTGAAATCGCAGAGGCCTTCGACGAAACCTACCGGCTGCTCGCCAACCGCATTGCGGCCTTCGTCAGCCTGCCGCTCGAGAAGCTCGACCACGCCGCGCTCCACAAGCACCTCTCCGACATTGGCACGCTGGGCAAGAGCAGCGCCGCCGCCTAAAGCCCGTCCGCCTCGAAGCCCACCTTCAGGTGGGTGTTGTCGCAGAACGGCTTCGTCGAAGAGTGTCCGCAGCGGCAGAAACGCGCGCGCGTGACGCGATCGACCGTGCGGCCGGTGCCCGTGCAGATTTCGAGATTGCCGGTCACCTGCAGCGGGCCGTTGCGCTGCGGCTCGACGTTGAGCGGACCGTCGCGCACCGTGAGCGGCGTCGATTGCCGGCTGTCCGGCTCGCCGGTCGCCGTGAAGCCGATGGCCTTGTGCGAGCCGTCGCAGAAGGGCTTGCGCTTCGACGCGCCGCAACGGCAGAGCGTCATGCGGAATCCGACGTCGGCGTCGCCGAGCTTTATCTCGGCGTGGATCGCGTAAGGGCCGTTCTCCCGGAGATTGACGGTGTTGACCGGCGGCGCCTCCTCTGCCGGCCCGCCATCCTTCCGACGGTAGCGGATGGCGCCCGACGGACAGGAGTGGGCGATGCGCACGATCGCATCGACCGGCAGGGCATCGGGGTAGATCCATGAGCCCGGCGTGTTGGCGCGAAACACCTGCGGCGCGCCGAGCACGCAGTGGCGTGAATGAATGCAGCGCTGGCCCTCGAAGGCGATGGTTATGTCTTTGCCCTCGGCCATCTCGACCGCCGTCGCATTCCCGTTTGGCGGCACTTCGCCGGTGTGCGCTGGCGCCGCGGTGGTCGCGCCGGCCGTCGTCGTGGGCGAGGCGGCAGGCGCGGCAGGCGCAGGTGGAGAGACCCCGGCGTTACTGGTCGTCGCGACGGTCTTGACGTCGCCGGCGCCGAACTTCGCCCCGATCCGCAGAAAGGTGTCGGCGACGCCGGCGAGCTCGTGGCCAGCGGGGAAGATGGTGCGCGCATGCTTCGCCATCTCTAGGAAGCGCTCGCTGATGATGCGCGTCTCGCTCGGCCCCGGCGGCAGCTTGCCGAGGTCGCGGAGCGTCGTGAACGTCACGCCGGCGTTGATGCCGGGATGGCCGCTGCCGGCGGGCAATGACGCCAGGTACGGGCCGATCTCGGAAACGACGAACATCAGGTCGATCGCGGCATCGACGAAGGTTCGCTTGATCGCGCCGTCGCCGGGGGCGCGACCGTAAGCCTGTGTCAGGCAGCGTAGCGCATGGCCGTAGGCCGCGTTCGCGAGGTCGAGCACGCTCGCGGCTTGCGCATCCTCGATGAAGACACGCTGCACCGGGTCGAGCGGCCGCCGCATGACGGGATTGTGCGCCACGGGAAACGCCGGCTCGAAAGCCGGGTCGCTCTGCGTGAATTCATCGTACTCCCGGCGCACGCGCAGGAACCGGTTGAAATGACTGTCCTCGTTGTGCCCGGGCGAGCCTTCGCCCTGGTCGATGATCGTCTCGATCGCCGCCTTGGCGCTGGCGAGGTCGGTGACCGGGGCGATGCCGGGCAGCGAGACCTCGGCCGGCGTGATCTGTCGTTCGGCGCCGCCGCAGAACAGCGCCTGCTCGCCGATGTGGTGCGCCAGCACGTCGAAGCCGTGGCGTATGCCGCGATAGAGGTGGCCGACGGTCGCGTAGTCCTGGGCGTGCGGCATCAGCCGCCCCTTGGGCTGCGTGCGACGGTAGTCGGCGGGATGGACGAACTCGGTCGAGTCGGAGAGTTCCTTTCCCTCCGGCCGCTCGAGGAAGATGAAGTGATCGAGCACCGCCGGCGAGAAGCGTGCCAGCTCCACGACAACGCCGGAGGGGTGGTAGCCCGCCGGTATCGGAAAGTTCGGTCGCGAGAAATGCGGCGATCCGCCGATTGCGGTGGTCAGGTTGGCGGCGAGCGCCAGATGCGTCATCTCCTCGATCGCCACCGAGATGATCGCCCGCTTCCAGCGCGACACCGCCTCCGCCTGGTGGCGCGTCAGCCCGTCCCGCTCGCCGCGCTTCAGGCTCCACGCGGCGTAGAGGTAGCAGCACATCAGGTTGTGCTCGATCGCCTCGGCCTCGGCGAGGAGGTAGATCAGCTCCTCGCGCGACTCGATGCGTATTTTTGGTTCTTCGTGGGCCATTGCTCCCCGCGCGCTCTCCCGTCGCGCTTATGGCGATAACATCGCACAGACCGCTTCGCGATGCGACGGCTCGCGCCTAGTACTCGCGCTCGTACGTCAGGCCGACCTCGCCCGAGCCGCTCTGGCCGGCAGCGGCCCGCGCCTTGAGGTTTTTCGACAAATTGAGGTCGATAGTGACGCGGCTGGAGTCCGGATCGGTGCCGGCCTCGACGCCGACCTGGAGGTTATCGTTGATGCGCTTGGCGACGCCAACCGTCGTTCCGCCGCTGGCGCTCTGGCGGACGTCGAGGTCGTCGAGGCCGGTCGCCTCGCGTATGCGCGCAAAGATGCCGCCCGTGCCGGTTGCGCCGGTCAATTGCGCGATCGCGTCGACGAGTTGCGCTGCCTGCAGCGGCGACAGCTTGCCGACGCTCTGATTGAACAGCAGGCGGGCGACGATCTCCTCCTCGGGCAGCGACGGCGACGAGCTGAAGCTGATCTGCGGATTGTTCGCCGGGCCGCTCACCGTCAGCGTCACCGTGCTGTCGCTGGTGGTCGTCGTGCCGGTGAAGGCCAGGATCGGGATGAGGTTGCCGGAGAAAGTGAGAGTGCCGCTCTGGAAATCGAACCGCCGGCCGAGCACCTCGATGCGGCCGCGGTTCATCGTGAACGCGCCAACGGTGGTCGGGTTGCCCATCGATCCGGTGAGCCGGAGCGACCCGCCGAATTCGGCATCGATGCCGAA
>JBEHXS010000088.1:0-10799 GCA_048498575.1 Pseudomonadota bacterium | reverse complement strand
GGAGAATCTGTACCGAGGGCGCTCGCCCCAGGTCGGCTGGCAGCGGGTTTTCGGCGGCCAGGTCATCGGCCAGTCGCTGGTCGCCGCGGCGCGCACCGTCGAGAATCGCATGGCGCATTCACTCCATGCCTACTTCATGCGCGAGGGCGATCCGGCGGTCCCGATCATCTACGAGGTCGACCGCATTCGCGACGGCAAGAGTTTTACCACGCGCCGGGTCGTCGCTATCCAGCACGGCCAAGCGATCTTTTCCATGAACGCGTCGTTCCAGGTCGCCGAGGAGGGACTCGACCACCAGATCGCCATGCCCGACGCGCCGCCGCCGGAATCCCTGCCGAGCGAGGCCGAGCTGCAGGCGGCCTACATGCACGCCGCGCCCGAGGGCGTTCGCCTCTATTGGGAGCGCCCGCGCCCGATCGAACTCCGCCCCGTCGACCTTCGCCATTTCCTGTCACGCGACAAGCTACCGCCGCAGCAACTGGTCTGGGTCCGCGCCACCGGTCGCCTGCCCGACGATCCCGAGGTTCACCGCTGCGTGCTCGCCTATGCCTCGGACATGACCCTGCTGGATACCGCGCTGTTCGCGCACGGGCGCATGGTATTCGACCGCGATCTGCAGGCCGCGAGCCTCGACCATGCTATGTGGTTCCATCGCGACTTCCGCGCCGACGAATGGATGCTGTACGCCGCCGACAGCCCGTCGGCCTCCGGCGCCCGCGGCTTCACCCGCGGCAGCCTGTTCACGCGTGACGGCCGCCTTGCCGCCTCCGTTGCGCAGGAAGGCCTGATACGGCTTCGGTCATCGCCTAAGGCATAGGCAAAACACAAAAACTGCACAGATTTTGTGCGGCATCCCGGTCAAACGGGCTTGCCGCCTTGGGGCGGCCGCAAATTTGCCCGCCGATTCAGCAGTTTCCGCGCCCCACCGGCAAAGTTGGCACAGACCTTGATTTAAGAGCGGACGGTCGACGCCGTCGGCGGTTGTCTGCTGTCTGGTGGCATTTACCGAAATCATTCGGGCTTCGTGCGTTCGCTGTCGCGGACGGCGGGCAAGAAACGGGGAAAGCGAGCGCCATGAAAATTGTGATGGCCATCATCAAGCCCTTCAAACTCGACGAGGTGCGCGATGCCCTCACCGCGGTCGGCGTGCAAGGCCTGACCGTGACCGAGGTGAAGGGTTACGGACGGCAGAAGGGACATACGGAAATCTATCGCGGCACCGAATACGCCGTGAGCTTCCTGCCCAAGATCAAGATCGAGATCGGCGTCCCTGCCGATCAGGTCGACAAGGTGGTCGACGCGATCACCGCAGCCGCCAAGACCGGCCAGATCGGTGACGGCAAGATCTTTGTCTACTCCATCGATCAGGCGGTGCGCATTCGCACCGGCGAGACCGACAACGACGCGCTGTAAGGAGACGCTGACTATGAATACCCGTACTACGAAAATTCTCCTCGGCGCGGCCGGCGTGTTGCTGGCCTTTGCGCTGCCGGCGCTGGCGCAGGATGCCGGCACTGCAACCGACGCTGCGACGGCGGCCGCAGCTGCTGCACCCGCCGCTCCTGCCGCCCCGACGTTCGACACGGGCGACACCGCCTGGATGCTCACTTCGTCGGCCCTGGTGCTGATGATGACCATCCCGGGCCTAGCGCTCTTCTACGGCGGCATGGTGCGCAAGAAGAACGTGCTGGCTACGGTCGCGCAAAGCTTTGGCGCCACCGCGCTGATCACCGTGCTGTGGATGGTCATCGGCTACTCCATCGCCTTCACGACCAACCCCAACCCCGGCCTCAACAACTACCTCGGCTCGTTCAGCTACTTCCTGCTGGCGCCGATGGGGCTGGATGCGGTCAACCCGCTCGCGCCGACCATTCCTGAATCGGTCTACATGTTCTTCCAGATGACCTTCGCGATCATCACGCCGGCGCTGATTGCCGGCGCGCTTGCCGATCGCATGAAGTTCTCGGCCTTCCTGTGGTTCATGGGCCTCTGGCTGATCTTCGTCTACGCGCCCATCGCCCACTGGGTTTGGGGTGGCGGCTGGATCGGGCAGCTCGGCGCGCTCGACTACGCCGGCGGCACGGTCGTTCACCTGAACGCCGGCACCGCGGGCCTCGTCGCCTGTCTTGTCCTTGGAAAACGCGTTGGCCTCGGCCAGGAAAACATGGCACCGCATAACCTGGTGCTCTCGGTGATCGGCGCTTCCCTCCTGTGGGTTGGCTGGTTCGGCTTCAACGCCGGTTCGGCCGTCCACGCCGACCACAACGCCGGCATGGCTGCGGCAGCGACGCAGATCGCCACCGCCGCCGCGGCGCTGGGCTGGATGTTCTCCGAGTGGCTGGTAGCCAAGAAGCCGTCGGTGCTCGGCATGATCTCCGGTGCCGTCGCCGGCCTCGTTGCGATCACGCCGGCCTCGGGCTTCGTCAACCCGGTCGGCGCCCTCATCATCGGCATCGCCGCAGGCATCGTCTGCTACCTGTCCGCGGTGCACATGAAGAAGGTGTTCGGCTACGACGACGCTCTCGACGCCTGGGGTGTCCACGGCGTCGGCGGCGCGCTCGGCGCCCTGCTCACCGGTGTCTTCGCCTCGAACGCCATCAACTCGGCCGCCCATGGCTGGCTGCTCGATGGCAACCCGGGGCAGATGCTGGCGCAGGTCTACGACGTGCTCGGCACGTTCATCTACTGCGGTATCGCGACCTGGATCATCCTCAAGATCATCGATGTGGTGATCGGGCTTCGCGTCTCCAAGGAAGTCGAGGTCGAGGGTCTCGACATCAACCTCCACGGCGAAGTGGTTCAGTAACGCGCGTCCTTTCCTCCCAAAGGTTGCGTTTCCTCCGGCCGGGCCAAAAGCCCGGCCGGTTCTTTTTCGGGCAGCGGAACCGCTCCGCCTTCCGCAACTTAATCCCGGCTTTACCAGCGCCCTTTACCGTAAAACCCGGCCTTTTCCCTGAAAGCCGGACCTGTAGCCATGCGTACGCAAGAGCGTTCTTCCCGCCTGTCGGCGTTCTTTATGGCGGGCGATGGCACCCTCGTGCGCCTGGTCCGCCGCAACCTTTCGGCCATTGTTGGCCTTGCCGTGCTCGCGGTGGCCGCGGCCTTTGCCGCCAGTCTCGCCACGTGGACAGTTGACGATCCGAGCTTCAGCCACGCCACCGACCACGGCGCCCGCAACGTGCTGGGCTTCCCCGGCGCGATCGTCGCCGACCTGCTGACGCAGCTGCTCGGTCTGGCCGCTTCGCTGTTCCTCGTGCCGCCCGTGATCTGGGCCTGGCGCGCGGTGTTCGCGACGCCGAGCCGGTTTGGCTGGAAGACGGCGCTGAGCTGGATCCTCGCCACGCTGGCGGGCGCGCTGGCCTTGGCGAACATCGCCGCACCGGCCGCGTGGCCGTTGCCCACCGGCCTTGGCGGCGTTCTCGGCGACCTCCTCCAGAAACTGCCGACGGTAGTGCTTGGCCACGCTCCGCACGGCATGTCGGCCTTCGTCACCGCGAGCCTTGCCGTCCTCGCGGCGCTGTTTCTCGGGCTTCACGCCTGTGGGCTCATCCTGCACTTCGAGTCCGGTGAGCGCGAGCACGCGCCGGCTGTCCGCCCATCCGCGCGCGTAGTAGCGAGCCGCGACGATGACGGCGAGATCCCCGCCGAGGAAGACGAGCCGGCGGACGAGGACGACGACACCGGCGAGGCCTACGACCTCGACGAGGACGAGGACGACGGGCAGCCCTCCCGGCTATCGGTCATCGCTGGCGCGCTGACCCATGTCGGCCTCAGCATGGCGGCCGCTCTTCGCCGCCGCATGCTGAACCGCCGCCGTTCGGCGGTGCGTTCGCTGATCGATGAGGATAGCTACCGCGCCGGGCGCATCGAGCCGCGGTTCGGTGGCAGCGACGTCGACGACGACACGGCGCTGGACGACGACACGGAAGCCCTCCCCGACCTCGAGGATGGCGACGGCGAGATCCCCGGCTTCGAGCTCGAGCCCGAGGACGCGGCGCCCCCGGCCCGCAAGCGCGCCGCGCCGAAGCCGAAGGTCACCAAGGCCAAGGCGCCGCGGAAGCCGAAGTTCGAGCTGCCGCCGCTGGAGTTGCTGGCCGAGCCCAAGCCCGGCGAACGCAAGAGCACGGTGAGCCCGGCGCAGCTCGAGGCCAATGCCCGCACGCTGGAAGGCGTCCTCGACGACTTCGGCGTCAAGGGCGAGATCATCAACGTGCGGCCCGGCCCGGTCGTCACCCTTTACGAGCTCGAGCCGGCGCCGGGCATTAAGTCGTCGCGCGTCATCGGCCTGGCCGACGACATTGCCCGTTCGATGTCGGCGATCGCCTGCCGCGTCGCCGTCATCCCCGGCAAGAACGCGATCGGCATCGAGCTGCCCAACGCCAAGCGCGAGACCGTGTATCTCCGCGAGCTGCTGTCGGCTCCGGACTTCGCCGAATCGAAGGCCCGCCTCGGCCTGGGTCTCGGCAAGACTATCGGCGGCGAGCCCGTCATCGCCGATCTCGCGCGCATGCCCCATCTGCTCGTCGCCGGCACTACCGGCTCGGGCAAGTCCGTATCGATCAACACCATGATCCTGTCGCTACTCTACCGGTGGACGCCGGCGGAGTGCCGCATGATCATGATCGATCCGAAGATGCTGGAACTTTCCACCTACGACGGCATCCCCCACCTGCTGACGCCGGTCGTGACCGACCCGAAGAAGGCGGTCGTCGCGCTGAAGTGGACGGTGCGCGAGATGGAAGACCGCTATCGCAAGATGTCGAAGCTCGGCGTGCGCAACATCGACGGCTACAACGCCCGCCTGTCGCAGGCGTTGGCCAAGGGCGAGACGCTCTATCGCACCGTCCAGACCGGCTTCGACGAGGATACCGGCGAGGCCGTTTACGAGAAGGAGGCCCTTTCGCTCGACGCGATGCCGTACATCGTCGTCATCATCGACGAGATGGCCGACCTGATGATGGTCGCCGGCAAGGACATCGAAGGCGCCGTGCAGCGCCTGGCGCAGATGGCGCGCGCTGCCGGCATCCATGTCGTCATGGCGACGCAGCGTCCCTCCGTCGACGTCATCACCGGCACCATCAAGGCGAACTTCCCGACCCGCATCTCCTTCCAGGTCACTTCGCGCATCGACAGCCGCACGATTCTCGGCGAGCAGGGCGCCGAGCAGCTGCTTGGCCAGGGCGACATGCTCTACATGGCCGGCGGCGGGCGCATCACCCGCGTCCACGGCCCCTTCGTCTCCGACAAGGAAGTCGAGGAGGTCGTCGCGCACCTTAAGGAACAGGGTGCGCCGGAGTATCTCACCGCGGTGACCGTCGACGCCGACGCGGAGTCGGGCGAGGGCGCCGGCGGCGATGGGATGGGTGGCGAGGACGGCGAGGAATCGAACGACCTCTACGACCGCGCCGTCGCCATCGTGCTCCGCGACCGCAAGGCCTCGACCAGCTACATCCAGCGCCGGCTGGCGATCGGCTACAACCGCGCCGCCTCGATCATCGAGAAGATGGAGCAGGAAGGCGTCGTCGGGCCGGCGAACCACGCCGGCAAACGCGAAATCCTGGTGCCGGAGGACGAGACGGCGGCGTTCCGGTAGGCTGGCGCAGAGCGGCGCCGTGAATTCGCCATACCGCGCCACTATCGCCCGGACCGTGAAAACCGCTGCTGTCTTCTCTGCCTTGCTGATCGCGGCCCTGACGCTGCCGGCACTCGCGTACGCCGACACGGCCGTACCGCTGCCGCATCTTCGCCCGGCATCCGCTGGCGGGAACTCTGCGGGAGCCAGTGCCGCCGCCACCGCCGCTGCCCGGCCGAACGTCAGCGTGCCGTTCAACCCCAACCTGCCGCTCAGCGCGGACCAGCAGCAGGCATTGGCGAACGTCGATGCCTACCTGAATTCGTTCTCCCTGATGGAGGGCAAGTTCATCCAGATCGCGCCGAACGGCAATCAGTCGGACGGCGTGTTCTTCATCAGCCGTCCGGGCAAGATCCGTTTCCATTTCAATCCGCCGTCCCAGGTCGACATCATCGTCTCGAACGGCAAGGTCGCGGTTCGCGACCAGCGCGTCGGCACCCAGGACGAATACCCGCTGTCGAAGACGCCGCTCCGCTACCTGCTCGCCGATCACATCAATCTGCTTGCGCCCGGCCTCGTCGACGGCGTGCAGATCGGCAACGGGCTGATCCAGGTGACGATCACGGAAAAGAGCAGCCTGGTTTCGGGCCAGATCACGATGACTTTCGACACCGGCACCTACGCCCTGCAGCGCTGGGTGGTCACCGACGCCCAAGGCGGCCAGACCTCGTTCGGCATCTACGATACCGTCATCGGCAAGCCCCAGAACCCGGAGCTTTTCTGGATCGTTGACTAGCCGAATCCGGGGCTTGCGACGGTCTTGAAAACCGATTCCTGCAACCCATCTATTTGGTCATAGCGGGCCGCCTGATTTCGGTAGCGCCCCCCGTCTCGCCGAGGGCGGTCCGTGAGCGCCGGCTTTGTTTGCCAGGCGCTAGCGCGAGTAAAACCGCGTAAAGAGCGCCCAGTCTCCCCCGGGACTGGGCGCTTCTTTTTTCACGACCTTGTGATGCTAGCGGCGCGTGCTCGCCGCGACCTGGTCGATGCGCGCCAGCGCCTGGCGGACCTTGCTGAGATCGAAGACGGTGGCGCTCAGTCGCTCCGACAAGGTCGCGCGCATGCGAACCGCCGCCTGCGGATATTCGCTGAGCATGCGCGTGATGAGCTTGCGGTCGATCTCGATGAGCTGACTTGCGACCGCGGCAGTCGCCGTCGCCGGCCGGCGCGTCTCGATGAACAGCGCGATCTCGCCGATCAGTGTTCCGGCCTCGCACGATACCGGCTGCTGACCCTCGCCCGCTTCGTCGAGCGTCAGGTCGACCCGTCCGCTCGATACGACGTAGCCCGATTGCGCCCGCGCCCCTTCCCGGAAAAGCACCTGCCCGGCGACGAGCTCCAGCCGCACCGCGCTGAATGCGATCAGCCGGAGCTGCTCCGTCGGCAGGTCGGCAAACAGCGGCACGCGCTTGATGAGGGCGATATCGCCGTCGAGGCTCATCGGTTTCCCGGCACCCGGCCCGTCACCCTAGGGCACCAGCTTGTAGCCGCCGGCCTCGGTGACCAGCATCTCGGCCTTGGACGGATCGCGCTCGATCTTCTGGCGGAGCCGGTAGATGTGCGTTTCGAGCGTGTGGGTGGTGACGCCGGAGTTATAGCCCCACACCTCGTGCAGCAGCACGTCGCGCGTGATGACCTTCTGGCCGGCGCGGTAGAGGAACTTGAGGATCGCCGTTTCCTTCTCGGTGAGGCGGATCTTCTGGCCCTTGTCGTCGATCAGCATCTTCGCGCTTGGCCGGAACGTGTAGCGGCCGATGGTGAAGACCGCGTCCTCGCTCTGCTCGTGCTGACGCAGCTGAGCGCGGATGCGCGCCAAGAGCACGGCGAAGCGGAACGGCTTGGTGACATAGTCGTTGGCGCCGGCCTCCAGCCCGAGGATCGTATCGGACTCGGAGTCCTGGCCGGTGAGCATGATGACCGGCGCCTTGAAGCCGCTCTTGCGCAGAATCTTCACCGCCTCGCGCCCGTCCATGTCAGGCAGGCCGACGTCCATGATGACGAGGTCGAGCGGCTCCATGCGGGCGCGCTGAATTCCCTTGGTCGCCGTCCCTTCCGGAACGACGTCGAACTCCTCGTAGAGCGACAACTGCTCGACGAGACTGTCGCGAAGCATATCGTCGTCGTCGACGACCAATATCCTGCGTGCTGGCATGAGATGCTCTCGGCCCTCGGCGGGAGACCCGAAGTGGCCGAATCCCTTTGGAATCTTTGGGGCTTCAGGTGTAGACCCCATCCGTCTTACGGGCAAGTTGCGGGGCGGCAACGTGGATAACATGCGGGCGACGCGGCGATGAGCCGGCCGGGCTCGATACGCCAGATCGATGTTGTGCCGCTGTCCGGCGGTGCGCGTGGCATGATCGCGGCGCCCGGCGTTTTTGCTCCTTGCGCCCTTGGCCGTGCGGGAACCACGCCGCGCAAGCGCGAAGGCGATGGCGCCACCCCGGTCGGCGCCTTTCACCTGCGGGCCATCCTCTACCGCCCCGACCGCCTGCCGCGTCCGCGATCGTCGCTGCCGGTGACCGCGATCACACCGACGTCAGGCTGGTGCGATGATCCCGGGCACCGCGCCTACAACCGGCCGGTGACTTTGCCGTTCGAAGCCGGCCACGAGAATCTTTGGCGCGATGACCGTCTCTACGACCTCGTCGTCGTCCTCGACTACAATCTGGCGCGACCGGTTGCGGCGCTCGGCAGCGCCATCTTTCTCCATCTCGCACGCGACGACATGGCGCCAACCGCCGGCTGTGTCGCGATCGGCCTCTCGGCAATGCGACACCTTCTGCCTCGCATCGACGAAAATACGGTGCTGCGTATTCGGTAGGCAGGGCGGATCGTTTCTGTGACGTTTGTGACGTTGCAGAATTGCCAGCGGGTGATTGAATCGCCCTTTGTCATCCGGCCGTCACAGGCGCGTTAACGCTTCCCGCTAGGTTTTCCGCGCGCATCAGATCGGATCGGCTTTCCCTCTCCGGCAAGCTTTTCCTCGTTTGAGAGTGTGCACGAACTCGTTTTTCGAACCGCGAGGACAGTGCGATACGCGTATCGTTTTAAAAGACGACGCTATTGGTCGAGATTGGCAGCGTATCCGGAACGGGTGATCCGGGACGCGAGAAATAACTGGGGGTCAGTATTATGCAGTTCCGCACCATCTTCCTCGCCGCCGCCGCGATCGCTGTCGCTGCGCCGGCATTCGCCGCCGACGCCAGTGCGCCGGCCGCTCCCAAGCCGGCATCGAGCAGCACTACCTTCAGCTTTGAAGGCGGCTCGGAATACACCATCAGTTCCGGCAACTATGCCGACTTCTACATCAAGCCCGGCATCAGCCACACGTACGGCAACGGCCTGATCTGGGCCGGTTCCTTCCAGCAGGTCTGGAAGGTCAACAACGACCAGCAGCAATTCCTGGAGACGACGCTCGGTTACAACTTCAAGATCGACCCGACCTTCACGATCACGTCGAGCGCGGGCGTCGGCTACCAGTGGTCGAGCGTTCCGCAGGCGCCGGCCCAGAACTTTGGCTACTACGTCGTCAACGCCGGCCTGAACGCCAAGCTCGCGCCGCAGGTGACCTGGACGGTTGTTTCGGCCCGCTGGCGCGACGCCTTCGGCGGCGGCTGGCAGACGCCGAAGCTCTCCACGACGCTGAGCTATGCCTGGACGCCGGCGGCGCAGATTTACGCGACCTACGGCTACGGCTGGAAGAACGGCAACGCCGACAAGTACTCGGTCGCCGCCGGCCTCAAGCTCGCGTTCTAAGCAAGCAGGTCTTCAAGACTTGAGGGCGGCGCCCCGGCGCCGCCCTTTTTTGCGTCCTCGCTTGGCTAAGCCGGCAGGTGCTTGTCCAGCCACGCCTCGACGTCGGCCAGCACTTCTTCCCGCCCGACGTCGTTGAGCAGGTCGTGGAAGTGGCCCTGGTAGAGCTTCAGCGTTTTGTCCTTGGCGCCGGCGGTATCGTAGAAAAGCTGGCTGCCCGAGGGTTTGGTCGCGGTATCCGCGGTGCCATGCAGGATGAGCACCGGTAACGTGATCGTCGGGAAGCTCTGCTTCAACTTGTCGTCGGTCCGCGCCAGTTCGGCCAGCGTCTGCGTCGGCTGGGTTTCGTGCGCGATCAGCGGATCGTCGTTCATCGCCTTCACGGCGGCGGGGTCGCGCGAGAACTGCTCGTTCTTGAGATGAAGCACGTGCGCATGCGGAGCCAGGTGCGCGAGGCCCTTGAACACGGCGATCGCGAAATCCGGCGCCGGCACCTGGAAGGCGAAGCTTTCGCAGATCAGACCGGCGAGCTCGGATTGGTAGCTCAGCGTGTACAGGCAGGCCGCCACGCCGCCGGCGCTGTGCCCGAGAATGAACACCGGCAGGCCTGGGTATTCGCTCTTCGCCTTGGCCGCCACCGTGCGGATGTCGCTGACGTAGTCGTCGTACTTCTGCACGTAGAAGCGCTCGCCGTCCGAGCGGCCGCGACCGCGAAGGTCGACGGCGTAGGCGGCGAGCCCGCGCCCGGCAAGCGCGGCACCCACCGCCAGATAATAGCCGCTGTGCGAGTTGAAGCCCGGAACGATGAGAACGACGCCGCGCGCTTTTGCTGGCGTCCACGCCCTGTAGAAGACCCTCAGCCCGTCACTGCCCGTCAGCGTATCTTCGCGTACTGCGCTGGATTGAGATTGAGTAGCTGTCGCCATGGCCGCTTTTACCTCTGGTTTGCTGTTGCAGACTGGACATTACAACCCGGGTATATGGCACCTGTCTAACGGTCCGGGTGCCAGCAATTGGGGACCCGGATCTCACGCACCTGCCGCACCGCCTGCCGCCGTCGTCCGCGCGCCGAAGATCGCGCTGCCGACCCTGACGTCGGTGGCGCCCATGGCGATGGCGGTTTCGAAATCGCCGCTCATGCCCATGGAGAGGGAGGCAAGGCCGAGCCGCCTGGCGAGCTTGGCCAGCAGCGCGAAATGCGGCGCCGGCACCTGGTCGGCCGGCGGAATGCACATGAGGCCGTCAATCGTCAGGCCGTGGACCTGGCGGCAGCGCGCCACGAACGCTTCCGTCTCGGACGGCATCACGCCCGCTTTCTGCGGTTCCTCGCCGGTGTTGACCTGAACGAGGAGACGAAGTTGCCGCTCCTGCTTGCGCATCTCCGCGGCCACCGCTTCGGCAATCTTGTCGCGGTCGA
>JBEHXS010000087.1:0-10826 GCA_048498575.1 Pseudomonadota bacterium | reverse complement strand
CTCGTCGCAGGCCTTCTACGATCGTCTGGTCGAGTTCGCGCCGGGCTCCACCGCCATCGTCCCCGGCCTGGCGACGAGCTGGGACGTGTCTCCCGACGGAAAGCAGTACACCTTCCATCTCCGCGACGGTGTCAGCTTCGCCGCCGGCATCGGTTTCACGCCGACCCGCCCGCTCAACGCCGATGACGTCGTGTTCAGCCTTGCCCGCCAGCGCGACCCGAAGAACGCCTACTACGCGTATGCCGGCGGCGTCTGGCCCTACTACTCGGCGCTTGGCCTCGGCACGCTCATCAAGGCGGTCGACAAGGTCGACGCCGCGACCGTGCGCATCACGCTGACGCGGCCCGATCCCAGCATCCTCGGCGATCTCGCCATGGATTTCGCGTCGATCGTGTCCAAGGAATACGCCGACGCCTTGCTGAAGGCGAAGACGCTGCAACTGCTCGATTCCAGCCCGATCGGCACGGGTCCGTTCGTTTTTGCCCGCGATGACGGCGGCCGTGTCGTCACTGTCGCCAACCCGGGCTACTGGGCGGGCGCGCCGAAGGTCGATGGCGTCACCTTCCTGCCGGTCGCGGATCCCGCCGATCGCCTGGCCAAGCTCAAGTCAGGCGCCTGCGACGTGGCGGCCGAGCCGGACGCCGCGACGCTGAAGTCGGCGCAGGGCGATTCCGATCTCGCCGTCGCGACCGTCCAGCGCGCCGATGTCGTCACGCTCGCCTTCAACACGACCGTCGCGCCGTTCAACGATGCGCGCGTGCGCCAGGCGCTCGGCATGGCCATCGACCGCCAGGCGATTGTCGATACGATCTACGGCGGCGATGCGGTGGCGGCGAAGGCGCTGCTCCCGTCCAGCATGGCGGGCACCAACGGCGAAACGTCGAGCGACGAAGACTACGACGTCGACGGGGCGAAGCAGTTGCTGGCCGCGGCCGGCGTGACCAGCCTCAAGGTAAAGCTGCTCGCGACCAAGGCGTCGCGGCCCTACAGCCCCGACCTTGCCGCGACCGCCAATCTGATCGCTGCCGATTTCGCCAAGGTCGGCGTCGACGCCACCGTCGACGTGCCCGACACGCTCGGCGAATATCTCCGTCAGTCGAGCGACAAGAAACGCGACGGCGCAGTGCTCATCGGCTGGACGAGCGACAATGGCGACGCGGCATCCTTCCTGGCGCTATTGTTGTCGTGCGATGGCGTCGGCAAGTCCAATCGGGCGCAGTGGTGCAACGCCGATTTCGACAAGGCGATCGCCACGGCGCGCGCGGCCACCGACCCGATGGGCGAGTTCGAGGGGCTGAACCAGGCGCAGGTGATCGTGACGCGTGAAGTGCCGCTGACTGCGCTCGTCCATGGCCTGGTTGCGGTGCCGATGCGCAAGGCGGTGAGCGGCGTCGTCGCCGATCCCCTCGGTCGTCACAATTTCGCGAAGGCGGACATCGCGCCCTAGCCGGCTATCCGCAAAACCGCGGAAAGCAGGGGCGCAGCGCTGCGAATGCCGCGGCGCAGCGGCATTTTACGGCTTGCTTTCGTCTGCAGCCTGCGGTCGATTGATTGCAACCCTCCCGGGGCTGGCCCGCAGGGACCGCGGGATCCGGGGTTCAAGGGAAAGAATTGTCGCCAAAGCGGCACCAGTTGGAGGACTTGCATGAAAAAGTCGTTGTATTACGCGGCTGCGGCCGTGCTTTCGCTCGGCATGGCGGCAACCGCCAATGCCAAGACGCTGACCTATTGCTCGGAAGCCTCGCCGTCGAGCTTCGATCCGTCGCTCTATGAAGACGGCAACACGCTCGACGCGGTGCTGCCGGTTTACGAAGGCCTGGTGAAGTTCAAGCCGGGCACGACCGAAATCCTGCCGGCGCTGGCCGAGAAGTGGGAAATTTCCAAGGACGGCCTGACCTACACCTTCCACCTCCGTCACGGAGTGAAGTGGCAGACGACCGACTACTTCACGCCGACGCGCGAGTTCAACGCCGACGACGTGGTCTTCTCGTTCCATCGGCAGATGGACGCGAACACGCCCTGGAACCCCTACATCCCGAACACGAGCTATCAGTACTTCGGCGACATGGCGATGCCGGATCAGCTCGCCGACGTGAAGAAGGGTGGCGATGACTACACGGTCATCTTCACGCTCAAGCAGCCGAGCGCGCCGATGCTGGCGAACCTCGCCATGACGTTCGCGTCGATCGTGTCCAAGGAATACGCCGACAAGGTGCAGGCGGCAGGCCAGATCGCCTCGTTTGCCGATAACCCGGTAGGCACCGGGCCTTTCATCTTCGTCGGCTACAACAAGGATTCCGACATCCACTATAAGGCCAACCCCGACTACTGGGGAGACAAGGCCAAGGTGGATACGCTGGTCTTCTCGATCACGACGGATGCCGCCACCCGGCTGCAGAAGCTGAAGTCCGGCGAATGCGACATCATGGTCAGCCCGAACCCGGCTGACGTCGCCGGCCTTAAGGCCGACGCGAATCTTGCGACGCAGGAGCAGCAGGGCCTGAACATCGGCGCCCTGATGTACAACACGCAGCAGAAGCCGTTCGACAACGTCGACGTTCGCCACGCGCTGAACATGGCGATCGACAAGAAGGCGATCGTCGATGCGGTGCTCCAGGGCCTCGGCCAGCCGGCGATCAATCCGATCCCGCCGACCATGTGGAGCTACGACAAGAGCATCAAGGACGATCCGTACGATCCGGAAGCGGCCAAGGCCCTGCTCGCCAAGGCCGGGGTCAAGGACCTGCACATGAAGATCTGGGCGATGCCGGTGGCTCGTCCGTACATGCCGGATGCCAAGACGGCGGCCACCCTCATCCAGGCCGATTTCGCCAAGATCGGCGTCACCGCCGACATCTTCAGCGAAGACTGGAAGCCCTACCAGAAGGACTCCTCGCCGGTTACGCATGACGGGGCGGTCATCATCGGGTGGACGGGCGACAACGGCGATCCGGACAACTTCCTGACGCCGCTCCTCGGCTGCAACGCGGTTGGCGTCAGCAACCGTGCCGAATGGTGCAACAAGGAGTTCGACGATCTCATCCGCAAGGCCGCGACCGTCAGCGACCAGGCGGAGCGCACCAAGCTCTACGAGCAGGCGCAGGTGATCTTCAAAAAGGACGCGCCCTGGGCGACGCTCGACCACTCGGTCGTCGTCATGGCGATGACCAAGAAGGTGACCAACTACGTCATGGATCCCTTCGGCCTGCATCACTTCGAGCAGGTCGGGCTGACCGACTAGCCGACTTCACGCTAACGCGGCGCGGGGGCCGGTCCGGCCCCCGCGTTCGCCAAAAGGGGCCATGCTCCGTTTCCTGCTTCGCCGCCTGCTGCTGATCGTGCCGACGTTCATCGGCATCACGATCGTCTCGTTCGGCTTCATCCGCCTGCTGCCAGCCGATCCGGTAGAGGCGATGTCGGGCGAGCGCGGAATTACGCCCGAGCGCCACGCCCTGCTGCTTCACCAGTTCGGCCTCGACCGGCCGCTGTGGCAGCAATATCTCGATTACGTTTGGGGCCTGCTGCACGGCGATTTCGGCCACTCGATCGCCAGCTCGCACCCGATCCTCGCCGATTTCCGCGTGCTGTTTCCGGCCACCATCGAGCTGTCGGTGGGGGCAATGCTGATCGCCGTCATCATCGGGCTCCCGCTCGGCGTGATCGCCGCCGTGCGCCGCGGCAAGCTGCTCGACCAGCTTGCCATGGGCGGCGCGCTCATCGGCTATTCGATGCCCATCTTCTGGTGGGGGCTGCTGCTCATCATCGTCTTTTCCGGCATGCTGCACTGGACGCCGGTCGCCGGGCGCATCGGCTCCGACTATTTCATCAAGCCGGTCACCGGCTTCATGCTCATCGATAGCTGGCGCTCGGGCCAGGCCGGCGCCTTCACCTCGGCGCTGTCGCACCTCGTGCTCCCGGCGATCGTGCTCGGCACGATCCCGCTTGCGGTCATCGCGCGCCAGACGCGCTCCGCCATGCTCGAGGTGCTGGGCGAGGACTACGTGCGCACGGCCCGCGCCAAGGGCCTGCCGGCGTGGCGGGTTGTCGGCATCCACGCGCTCCGCAACGCGCTCATCCCCGTCGTCACCACGATCGGCCTCCAGGTCGGCTACCTGCTCGCCGGCGCCATCCTGACCGAATCGATCTTCTCGTGGCCGGGCGTCGGCAAGTGGATGGTCGATTCGATCGAGCAGCGCGATTATCCGGCCGTGCAGGGCGGCCTTATCCTGATCGCGCTGTTCGTCATGGTGGTGAATCTCGTCGTCGACCTGCTGTACAGTGTCGTCAACCCGCGCATCCGGCACGTCGGCTGAACCCATGGCAGATACCGCGCTCCCCGACGCCACGCCTGCCGAACTCGCCGGCGAGGGGCGGGCGCCGCCGTCGGGCATCGCCGAATTCTGGTTTTACTTCCGCGAGAATCGCGGCGCGGTCATCGGCGTCGTCTTCCTGGTGCTGGTCGTGCTTGCCGCGATCTTCGCGCCGCTGATCGCGCCGCACGATCCCGATGTCCAGGTGCGCACCGCCCTCCTGCAGCCGCCGGCCTGGGAGCAGGGCGGCTCGTGGACCTATCCGATCGGCACCGATTCGGTCGGTCGCGATATGCTGTCGCGGCTGATCTACGGCTCGCGCTACTCGCTGTTCATCGGCATCGTCGTGGTGGCGATCTCGCTCGTCGGCGGCATCGTGCTCGGCCTCGTCGCCGGCTTTGCCCGCGGCGCCATCGACACGACGATCATGCGCGTCATGGACGTGCTCCTGGCGTTCCCCAGCCTGCTGCTCGCGCTCGTGCTGGTCACTATTCTCGGCCCCGGCCTGACCAACGCCATGATCGCGATCGCGATCTCCTACCAGCCGCATTACGTGCGCCTGGCGCGCGCTTCGGTGCTCGCCGAGCGTTCCAAGGATTACGTCACCGCCGCCAGGGTCGCCGGCGCCACGCTGCCGCGCCTCATGTTCCTCACCGTGCTGCCCAACATCATGGCGCCGCTCATCGTGCAGGCGGCGCTCTCCTTCTCGAACGCCATCCTCGACGCTGCGGCGCTCGGCTTCCTCGGCATGGGGGCGCAGCCGCCGACGCCGGAATGGGGGACCATGCTGGCCGATGCGCGCCAGTTCATCCTGCGCGCCTGGTGGGTCGTCACCTTCCCCGGCCTTGCCATCCTGCTCACGGTGCTCGCCATCAACCTCGTCGGCGATGGCCTGCGCGACGCTCTCGACCCCAAGCTGAAACGGAGCTGAGGCATGCGTGTCAGTGCATTTCCCCTGCTCGCGGCCTTCCTTCTGCCGGCCGCCGCCAACGCCGCCAGCGTTCAGGACCAGGGCTTCTTCGACAGCCTGAACAAGCCCGGCGCGGTCGATGCAGCAGTCGCGCCCGGTCTGATCACCGCCTCACGCGTCGATCTCATCGTGGCGGCGCTGGAGAAGGCCGGCTTCGACGTGACCGTGGCGCAGAGCGACGCCGGCGCGCCACGCATCACCTCGACCGATGCCGACCGGCCGTTCGCCATCGAGTTCTACGGCTGCAGCGGCGGCTTCGATTGCGCCTATATCCAGTTCGTCGCGGCATGGGACCTGCCGAAGGGCATCGACGCCGGCAAGATCGAGAGCTGGAACGGCGATCACGTCTGGGGCACGGCGACGCGCGACGGCGACAACGACCCGGTGCTCGGCCTTTCGGTCGATCTTCGCGGCGGCGTCACGCCCGTGAATTTCGCCGATACTGTCGGCCTGTGGGCCGATACGCTGGACGACTTCAAGACGTACATTGGCTGGGGGCAGCAGTAGCGCCCGGCGGCTTGTTTTCACGTTGGCTGAAGAAAGGGAAAGGGAACGAAAGCGATGGGTATCTGGGCGACACCAATACGCATGACCGGCTTGTTTCTGGCGAGTAGCCTCGTAGTAAGCACCTTGCCGAATTTGGCTTTCGGCGAAGGCCAGAAGGGCGCCACCGGCGGCAACGCCGATGCCTCGCAAAACAACGGTACCACCGACACGACGCCGGACCTGCTCGACGCCACGGACGCCGAGGCGATTTCCGACGCGCTCTGGCTTTATGACGACGTCGAGGTGCTCAAGGACGATAACGGCAACCCGAAGATCGACGTCAGCGACGCCAGCGATCCGTTCACGATCTTTTTTCACGGCTGCACCGACGGGAAGGACTGCACCTACATCGAATTCGCGACCTGGTGGGACCTGAAGAACGGGGTCCAGGCCAGCGTCATCGACAAGTGGAACCAGACCAAGCTCTGGGGCGTCGCCTTCCGCGATGAACACAACGACCCGCACCTGTCGATGACGGTCAACCTCCGCTACGGGGTCACGGCCGACAACTTCGACGACACCCTCGACTGGTGGGACAGCACCACCTCGCAGTTCGAGGACACGATCGGCTGGAAGAAGAAATAGCCGGTGGCCCTGCTCGAAATCAGCGGACTGACGGTCGAGTTCGCGACGAGCACGGGCTCCTTTCGCGCCGTCGACGACGTATCGCTGGCCGTCGACGGCGGCGAAATCCAGGCGATCGTCGGCGAGTCGGGGTCGGGCAAATCCGTCGCCATGCTCGCGGTGATGGGCCTTCTGCCGTGGACGGCGACGGTCAAGGCCAAGCGCCTCGCTTTCGACGGCACCGATCTCCTCGGCCTTTCGGCGGCAAGCCGCCGGCGCATCATCGGCAAGGACATGGCGATGATCTTCCAGGAGCCGATGTCCAGCCTCAACCCGTGCTTCACGGTCGGCTACCAGATCGGCGAGAGCCTGAAGACCCATCTCGGATTGACGCGGAGCGAGCGGCGCCAGCGCACGCTGGAGCTGCTTCGCGCCGTCGGCATCACCGATCCCGAGCGGCGGCTGCGCGCCTTTCCGCACCAGCTTTCCGGCGGCATGAACCAGCGCGTCATGATCGCCATGGCGATCTCGTGCAATCCGAAGCTGCTCATCGCCGACGAGCCGACGACGGCGCTCGACGTCACCATCCAGGCGCAGATTCTCGACCTGCTGCTCCGCCTGCAGAAGGAGACCGGCTCGGCGCTCGTCCTCATCACCCACGACATGGGCGTCGTCGCCGAGACGGCCGAGCGCGTCGCCGTCTTCTACTCCGGCCAGAAGGTCGAGGAGCAGCGGGTCGGCCCGCTGTTCGCCGATCCGCACCATCCCTATACGGCGGCGCTGCTGGCCGCGCTGCCCGAGCGGGCGACGACGCGCCTCCTGCCGTCGATCCCGGGCGTCGTGCCCGGCCAGTTCAACCGGCCGGCCGGCTGCCTGTTCTCGCCGCGCTGCCAATACGCTACGGCGCGCTGCGTCGAGAAGGTGCCGCCGCGCCAGGACGAGAGGCTGGGCTACGCGCTTTGCCACTACCCGCTCGTCGCCGGCAAGCCGCAGGGCCATCCCGGCAAGCGGCCGGTGGTGGAGCTCGCATGAGCGCCGCCGCCATGCTGCCGGTCGAGCCGGCCGAGGCGCAGCCGCTGCTTCAGGTCGAAGCGGTCTCGCGCTTCTACAAGATCGGCCTCGGCGCCTTCCGCGGCAGCGCCACGTTGAAGGCGGTGAACGAAGTTTCCCTGACCCTTGCCGCCGGCAAGACGCTGGCGATCGTCGGCGAATCGGGCTGCGGCAAGTCCACGCTCGCCAGGGTGATCGCGATGATCGAGCCGCCGTCGGCCGGGCGCGTCGTCATCGACGGCGTCGATGTCGCCACTGCTTCGCATGCCGAGCTAAAGCGGCTCCGGCGCGAAGTCCAGGTCGTGTTTCAGGATCCCTACGGCTCGCTCAACCCGCGCCAGAAGATCGGCTCGACCCTCGAGGAGCCGCTCAAGATCAACCGGCCCGAGATGCCGGCGGCGGCGCGGCGCGAAGCCGCCTTCGCCATGATGGAGCGCGTCGGGCTGCGCCGCGAGCACTACAATCGCTACCCGCACATGTTCTCGGGCGGCCAGCGCCAGCGCATCGCCATCGCGCGTGCCCTCATGCTCAATCCGCGCATCGTCGTCCTCGACGAGCCGGTCTCCGCCCTCGATCTGTCCGTGCAGGCGCAGGTGCTGAACGTCCTGTCGGCGCTCAAGGACGAGTTCGGGCTGTCCTACCTGTTCATCAGCCACGGCCTGTCGGTCGTGCGCCACATGGCCGACGACGTCATGGTCATGTACCTCGGGCGCGCCGTCGAGATCGGCCCGCGCGAGGAAATCTTCGCGCGTCCGCGCCACCCCTACACGCGCGCTCTGCTCTCGGCGACGCCGGTCGCCGATCCGTCGCGGCCGCGCGAGCGCATGCGCCTCCAGGGCGAGCTGCCGTCGCCGATCCATCCGCCCACCGGCTGCGCCTTCCATCCGCGCTGCCCGCTGGCGTTCGACCGCTGCCGCGTCGAGCGGCCGGAGCTCGAGCGCAAGGGCGGGGCCGACGTCGCCTGCTTCGCCGTCGATGCCGACGGCGAAGTGCGGCGCGAGCCGGCGCTGGCGGCGGCTACTTAGGCCGCGGGCGAGGGGTCGGCACGGTCGCCGGGGCCGCCGCCGCCCCGTCGTTCGCCGGAGCCGCATCCGTAGCATCGCTCGCCAGCCGCGTGCCCACCTTGATCACCGCCAGCCGCCAGGCCCCCGCCTCGTAGCCGAAGGTCAGGTCGAAGATCACTTCCTGCGGCTTGGTCGCGACGTGGCCGACGAGGCGCAGCACGCCGTCGGTGGTGAGCTCGGGCTTCTGGTCCAGCACCGGGTCGAAGAGCACCGTCGGCGCCAGGTTGACGCGCTGCTTGCGGAATTCGGCGAACTGCGCGGCGAGGTCGGCCGCCGTGTTGTTCACCTGCAGCACGCTCGCGCCGAGGTCGCGCAGCACCGTGTAGTTGCCGGTGATGTTGGCGTCGTGCAGCGCGATCAGCGTCGTGCGGATGAGGATGCTGATTTCGGCGCCGCCGATTTCTGCCGGCGGTCCCGGCGGCTGCGCCGGCGCGGCAGCGGCACCCTCGGCGGGCGCGGCGGTTTGGGCCGTCGCGCCGGTGGCGATCAGCGTGGCGACGAGCGCCGCCAGGGCAAGCTTCAGCATCCGCGGACCATTCAGCGGAACGGCGCCGCTGGCAAGATGCCGATTGGCGGCGTGGTAACTCCCGCTACCAGGAGAACATGCCGCCGGCGCGCCCGCCGATCAGGCCGGTCTCGCTGATCGAGATGGCGCCGGTGACGCTGACGTGGTCGTTGATGTTGCCGCCGATGTTGCCGGCAACCGCCCAGGCGCCGTCCCAGGTGCCGACGTTGAGGGCGGCGGACATCGTCTTGTGCTCCGGCACCCAGAAGCCGCTCATCGCCATCGCCATGGCGACGCCCTCGCGGTTCTTGAGGATCTGGTTGTAGAGGCCGGGATCGGAGGCGAGGTTGCCGCCGGCATCGGAGGTGACGAGGCCGAGCTGGCCGCTCTGCGCCGCCGTGCTGGCGTAGCTGGTGATGCCGGGCATCGTGTAGGTGTTGGCGGCGGTGCCGAACTCCTGCTGGTAGTCGCGGGTCGCCGTCGCGCCGTAGCCGAAGGCGGCGGAGTGATCGTAGGCGGCCGAGGTGAACCCGCCGACCGCGGTCGCGGCGCTGTTCGTCGCCGAGGCGTAGTAGCCGACCGCCGTGGTGTCGAGGGCGCTCGCCGTCGAGTAGGCGCCAAGCGCCGAGGCGTGGTAGCCGCCGGCATTGGCATAAGTGCCGAAGGCCGAGCCCGAGGTGTTCTGGGCGACGGCGTAGGAGCCGAGCGCCGAGCTTTCGAGCCCGATCGCATTGGCGTGGTTGCCCACCGCGATCGCCTCGTCGGCGCCGATGTTCGCCTGGTTGCCGAGCGAGACGGCGTAGTCGACGCCGCTTGCCGCCGTCGAGAACTGGCCGATCGCGACGTTGCTGTCGCCGCTGGTGATCGTCTGGTCCGTGCCGCCGACGAAGTTGCCGTCGCCGGTGACGTGGCTGAGGTTGCCGGTCACCTGGTTGCCGTTGCCGTCGATGTTGTTGTTGTCGCCGGTGACTTCGTTGTAGTCGCCGCTGACGATGTTCGGGTCGCCGCCGACGAAGTTGTCGGAGCCGACGATGTGGTGGCCGACGCCGAGTGCGGTGTTGCCGGTGCTGCCGTTGCCGAGAATGTTGATGCCGGTGCCGACTTCGGTGTTGAGGCCGCCCGCCGCCGTCGAGTTCGACGTACCGACGATGACGTCCTCGGCGCCGTTGGCGGTCGAGTTCGAGCCGTCGACCGTGGCGTTGTCCGCCAGGGCCTGCGCGTGCGTACCGGTCGCGGTCGAGTTCTCGCCGGTGGCGATCGAGTTCGAACCGTCGACGGTGGCGTTCTTGGCGAGCGCCAGCGCCACGGCGCCGGTCGCCGTCGAATTGTCGCCGGTGGCAATCGCGCCGTAGCCGCTGGCCGACGATTGCTGGCCGCCGGCATAGGTGTTGACGCCGAGCGCGATGCTTTCGATGCCCTCGGCGACGGCGAGCTGGCCGAAGGCGCTGGCGTCATTGGCGTCGGAGCGCGAGGCCTGGCCAACGGCGGTGCCGTTGTCGCCCTGGACGAGCGAGCCTTCGCCGATCGCGGTGCCGCTCAGGTTGAACACCTCGGCGCCTTCGCCGAGCGCGGTGGCGTCGTTGGCGAAGCCCCAGGCTCCCGCGCCCACGGCAGTGATGCCGTGGCCGTTGGTGAAGTCGCCGAGGTTGAAGGCCTGCGCGCCGAAACCGAGCGCCGTATTGTTGACGCCCTGCGCGCCGGCGCCCGAGCCGAAGGCCGAGTCCTGCGTGCCGATCGAGTAGGCGTTGGCGCCGGTCGCGGTCACGTCCGTGCCGAGCGCGTTCGAGTATTCGCCAAGCGCGGTCGCGTTGGTGCCC
>JBEHXS010000086.1:0-10931 GCA_048498575.1 Pseudomonadota bacterium | reverse complement strand
ATTCCGCTGAAGCACATCGCCGAGGCCGGGGCGACCGGCATCGTGACGGCACTGCATCAGATACCGGGCGGGACGGCATGGACCGATGCTGCGGTCGCCGAGCGCAAGCGGGCGATCGAGGCCGCGGGCCTTCGCTGGTCGGTGGTGGAAAGCATCCCGATGCCGCCGGCGCTGAAAGCGCGGACCGCGGCGTGGCGCTCCAACATCGAGGCGTGGAAGGAATCGGTGCGGGCGCTCGGCCGGAGCGGCGTCACCACCGTCTGCTACAACTTCATCCCGATCATAGACTGGACGCGCACCGACCTCGCCTATCCGCTGCGCTCGGGGCTGGCGCTCCGCTTCGACCTCGTCGATTTCGTCGCCTACGATGCCTTCGCGCTGAAACGGAAAGGCGCCGAGGACGACTATGACCCGCGCGTCGTCAGCGATGCGCGGGCGCGCTTCAAGTCGATGAGCGAGTCGCGCCAGGCCGAGATCGAGAAGATCGTGCTCGCGGGGCTGCCCGGCTCCGACTTCGCCTACGACCGCGCCGCGTTCCTGAAGCTGCTCGCCGACTTCGAGGGACTGAGCCGCGATGACCTGCGCGCCAACCTCGCCGAATTCCACCGCGAGGTGATCCCGGTGGCGGAGGAATTCGGCGTCAACATCTGCATCCATCCCGACGATCCGCCGATCGAGCTATTCGGCTTGCCGCGCGTCGTCTCGACCGTCGACGACATCGCCGCGCTGCTCAAGGCCGTCGACCGGCCGGCGAACGGCGTCACCTTCTGCGTCGGCTCGCTGACCTCGCGGGCGGACAACGACGTCGTGGCGATGCTGAAGCAATTCCTGCCGCGCATCCACTTCCTGCACATGCGCAACGTCACGCGCGACGGCATCGGCTCGTTCACCGAATCCGAGCACCTCGGCGGCGACGCCGACATGGTGGCGATCGTCGGCGCGGTGCTGGGCGAGGAAGCGCGGCGGAAGAAGGACGGCCGGCGCGACGCCGAGATACCCTTCCGGCCCGATCACGGCCATCTGCTCGATGCCGACCCGGTCAAGAACGCCAATCCCGGCTACTCGTATATCGGGCGGCTGAAGGGACTGGCGGAGATCCGCGGCGTCATCGCCGCGGTCGGCGCAACGCGGCAGTAGCTGCCGCTATTTCAGCTTGCGGGCGATCAGCGGCGCGCCGAGGCCATCGTCCATCTCGGGGATGCCGTCGGCATCCATCCCCATGAGCGAGGTGCGCGGGCGCTGGTTGGTGGTCGTCGCCTCGCGCCAGCGATCGACGACCGCGTTGATGAAGTCGAGATCGACGTGCCCTTCGGCATCGAGACGCGCCTGCATGCCGGCGTGGCTTCTTGGCTGGCGATCGGCCGGCACGTCCTTGAAGCGGAAGCGGGTCGGCAGCGGGACGCCTTCGCCGAAGGCGATCGCCTCGCGATTGCCGAGCGAGGGCAGAAAAGCGACGAGGCTCGAGCCGGCGTCCGGCACGGCGGAACGAATGATCGCCTGGTCGCGGTCGTTGGCTAGCCGCATGGCGAACACCGTCGAGCATTGCGACAGGATGGTGGCGTCGAGATCGGCCGGGCGCTGGGTGATGCAGCCGAGGAAAACGCCGTACTTGCGGCCTTCCTTGGCGATGCGCGAAAGCGCCTTCACGGTCGGGCCAAAGCTCTGTTTCTTGTCGGCCGGGGCGTAGCGGTGCGCCTCTTCGCAGGCGACCAGGATGGGCGCCGCGCCGTCGCTCCACACGCCGAACTCGAAGGCCATGCGGCACATCACCGACACGACGGCGTCGAGCACTTCGGCCGGGAAGCCGGCGAGCTGCATGACCGTGATCGGCTGGCCGTTGATGGGCAGGCGGAAGAGATCGCCGAGCACCTGGACCATGAGGTCCTCGATGAACAGGCTGTTGAACATGAAGGTGTAGCGCGAATCGTGACCGAGGGTTTCGATGCGCGTGATCAGGCGATGGTACTTGGTCCAGGTCGAGCGGTTCTCGAGCTTGCCCATGCGATCGTCGATGAGCTTGACCAGGTCGGAGATGCGATAGGGCACCGGCGTGTCGGCGGTGTAGCCCGCGCCCTGCCGGCGCAGCATGACGCGATCGCCGCGCGACCCGGCGGCAAACTGCGCCTTGGCCATCGGGATCAGCTCCTGGAGGATCTCGGTTTCTTCCTCGACGCCGGGACGGCCGCGGAAGAAGACGTCGACGATCTCCTCGAAGTTGAACAGCCAGAAGGGCAGGATCAGGTTCTTCGGGCTGATGACGTGCGCCATGTCGCCGAAGCACTGGCCGTATTCGTTGTGCGGGTCGATCAGGAAGATGCGCAGGTTCGCCTTCTTGGCGAGGATCTCCTGAAGGATGAGAGCGACGGCGGTCGACTTGCCGACGCCGGTGGTGCCAACGACGGCGAAGTGCTTGCGCAGCAGCTCCTCGAAATTGATGAAGGCGGGAACCGTCGGGTCGAGGCGCAGCCGGCCGACTTCGATGGTCTCGCCGTCGCCGACATCGTGGATGATGGCGACATCGCCGGTCGCCAGGCGCGAGACGGCGTTGCCGATGGTCGGATAGTTGGAGACGCCGCGCTGGAACGCCGGCTTGGCGCTGTCGTAGTTCCGGATCTCGCCCATGAAGTCGATGTCGACCACCAGGCTCGAGTCCTGGTCGGTCGTATCGCCATCGGGCGGCGCGACCTTCATGCGGACGACGACGCCGACGACCAGCGAACCTTCGATATGGACGCCGATCAGGCGCCCGATGGTCATCCGGTCGTTTTCATCGACGGAATTGGCGCTCTTGAGCAGGCGCGCGACGGCGCCGGAGCCGGTGATGCCGATGATACGGCCGAGATCCGGGTGCTTGCCGGCGGGGGCGGGAGCAGCCACGGTGAGTTCGGGGGCGACGGCATTCATGCAGGCCGAATCCTAACGTTCCTGAGCAGGGTCCCCGTCCGTCCGAGGCATCCTGCCGGCAAACAGTAAACAGGCAGTCATCAAGACCCCCTCGTTTCCCTGGTAATTTCCCGGGTAGGCTAGGTTTCGGCGGACGAAGCTAACGGGCGAATCCCATGAAGATCGTGACACTTTCCCTCAACCCGGCGATCGACGTCTCGAGCGAGACGGAACGGGTGCTGCCCACCCACAAGATCCGGACCGCCAACGAGGACTACGAGCCGGGCGGCGGCGGCGTGAACGTGGCGCGGGTGATCACCGAGCTCGGCGGCGACGCCAGCCTGATCTGCCTGGCGGGCGGATTCTCCGGACAGATGCTCGACCAGCTCCTCGCCAAGATTCCGGTGAGCCGCCGGATCATCCCGATCGAGGGCAACACGCGCATCTCGTTCACGGTGCTGGAGCGCAAGACCGGGGCGGAATACCGCTTCACGCCGAACGGGCCGAAGCTTTCGGAGAGCGAGCTTTCGACCTGCCTCACTGCGATCCGCGAGGCGAGCTACGACTATTTCGTCGCGAGCGGCAGCGTGCCGATGGGGGCGCCCAGCGACATCCTCGCCCAGATCGCCGATATCGTCGCCTCCAAGGGGGCGCGGTTCGTGCTCGATTCATCCGGCGCCGGGCTCAGCGTGACGCTGGACCGGAGCAAGGTCTATCTGGTGAAACCCAGCATGAGCGAACTCGAGGCGCTGGTCGGCCGCCGCCTCGACAACGAGACGGCGCTCGCCGCGGCCAAGGATCTCGTTACGCGCGGCCGGGCGGAGATCGTGGCGCTCACCATGGGTGCCGCCGGTGCCGTGGTGGTGACGCGCGACAAGACACTGTTCATGGAGCCGCCCAAGGTGGAAGTGCGCTCGGCGGTCGGCGCCGGCGACGCCTTCCTCGGCGCGATGACGCTGTCCCTGGCGCGCGGCGAGCCGGTCGAGGAGGCGCTGATGCTGGCGACGGCGGCCGGCGCCGCGACGACGCTGACGCCGCTGTCGAAGGTGTGCGCCCTTTCCGACGTGAAGCGCCTGCACGAGGAAGTGAAACGGGCCCACGCGCGAGCGGGCGCGGCCATTCCGGCATGAGCGAACGCGAAGCGCTCGACTTCGATGTGGTGATCGTCGGCGCCGGCCCCGCGGGGCTCGCCGCCGCGATCCGCCTGAAGCAACGCTCGCCCAGGCGGACGGTCGCGATCGTCGAGAAGGGATCGGAGGTCGGCGCCCACATTCTTTCCGGCGCGGTCATCGACCCGGGCGGCATCGATGCGCTCCTGCCGGGCTGGCGGAGCGAAGACGACCACCCGCTCAGGCAGCCGGTGACGCGCGACCGCTACCTCTGGCTCGGCGAAGGCGGCGCGATCCGCCTGCCGCACCTCCTACTGCCGCCGCTGATGCGCAACAAAGGCGCCTTCGTCGCCTCGCTCGGCGATGTCTGCCGATGGCTGGCCGCGAAGGCCGAGGCGCTCGGCGTCGAGATATTCCCCGGCTTTGCCGCGACCGAGACCCTGTTCGACCGGCGCGGCGCCGTCACCGGCATCGCCACCGGCGACATGGGCGTGGCGCGCGACGGCTCGCACAAGCCCAACTTCCAGCGCGGCATCGAAATCCACGCGCGCTACACGCTGATCGCAGAAGGGGCACGCGGCTCGCTCGCCAAGCGGCTGACGCGGCGCTACGGCCTCGACCTCGGCCGCGAGCCGCAGAAATACGGCATCGGCATCAAGGAGCTGTGGCGGATTTCGCCGGCCCGCCACCGCGCCGGCCTGGTGCAGCACACCTTCGGCTGGCCGCTGCCCAACGACACCGGCGGCGGCTCGTTCCTCTACCACCTCGCCGACAATCTCGTGTCGGTCGGCTTCGTCGTCCACCTCAACTACAAGAACCCGCACCTCTCGCCGTTCGAGGAATTCCAGAAGTTCAAGTCGCATCCGGCGATCGCGCCGACGTTTTCCGGCGGCGAGCGGCTCGCCTACGGTGCGCGCGCGATCAGCGAGGGCGGCTACCAGTCGGTGCCGAAGCTGACCTTTCCGGGCGGTGCGCTCGTTGGCTGCGCGGCGGGCTTCGTCAACGTGCCGCGCATCAAGGGCAGCCATAACGCCATCCTCTCCGGGATCGCAGCGGCCGACCATGTCGCCACCGCGCTTGCCGAGGGCCGCGAGCACGACGAGATCGCGGGCTACGACGAGGGCTGGCGCGCATCTGCGGTCGGGCGCGACCTGTGGCCGGTACGGAACGCCAAGCCGCTGTGGAGCGCGCACGGCACGCTGCGCGGCATCTTCCTTGCCGGCATCGACATGTGGGCGAACACCTTCGGCTTCTCGCCCTTCGGCACGCTGCCGCATGGCGGCGAGGACCACGTCGCGCTTACCCCCGGCGTGGCGGCGGCACCCAAGGCGTACGCCGCGGCAGATGGCGCCCTCACCTTCGACCGGCTGTCGTCGGTGTTCCTGTCCGGCACGCACCACGAGGAAGACCAGCCGGCGCATCTCAAGGTCGGCGACATGCGGCTGCAGCGCGAATCCGAGCTCGCGGTCTATGACGGGCCGTCGACGCTCTACTGCCCGGCGGCGGTCTACGAATGGCGCGAGGATGCCGACGGGCCGCGCTACGTCATCAACGCGGCGAACTGCGTCCACTGCAAGACGTGCGACATCAAGGACCCCAACCAGAACATCGACTGGGTGCCGCCGGAGGGTGGCGGCGGGCCGAACTATCGCGGGATGTGACCCTACTCCGCCGGCTGGTGGCTGGAGGCGCCGCCGCGGAAATCCCTGATCCAGCGCCGTAGCAGCACGGCGGTCGCCGGCAGGATGAGGAGATCGCCGGCCAGCGCAGCAATCAGGGTGAAGGCGCCGAGCCAGCCGAAGAGGCGGAGCGTCGGCAGGTCCGAGAAGATCGTGACGCCAAGGCCGAAGGCCAGCACCAGCGACGTCAGGATCAACGCCGGGCCGACCAGCGCCGTGGCGCGGCGCACGCCGGTTTCCGGGTCCTCGCCCGGCACGTATTCCAGGCGGAGCCGGTTCAGGTAGTGGATGGTGGCGCTGAGGCCGAGGCCGAAGGCAACGGTGAGCGCCACGATCGAGGCGAACTGGAGCCCCTGCCCGACGACGAACAGCACGCCGCCGGCGATCACGATCGGGAAGATGCCGGGCAGCACGGCGATCACCGCGACGAACAGCGAGCGGAAGGCGAGGCCGAGCAGCACCGCGACCAGGGCCATCTCGATGGTCAGGCCCTTGGACAATTCGCCGATCATCGAGGCGCTGTTGCGCGCCGCGATCGCCGAGAGGCCGGTGACCGACAGCGTATAGCCGGGATGGGCGGCGTGGATTTTCTGCAGCGTGGAGTCCAGTTCGGTGATGACCGGCAACAAGGCGCTGGCGTCCTTGTCGGGGATGCGGCCGGAGACAACGACCGCGTCTCCTTCCTTGTCGATGAAGCGGTTGACGAGATCGGGCGGCAGGTAGCTGACGTAGGCCTTCAGGGTCTCGACGTCGTTGGCGCCCTCGTTCTGCGCCAGCCAGCGGCGGAGGCTCTCCAGCGACCAGACGTTGCCGACGCCGGCCTGATCCTCGACCACCTGATGGGCGGCGGCGATGACGTCCAGCGTCTCCTGATCGTAGAGGCCGGCGCCCTTGGGGAACTGGATCAGCACGTCGATGGGATTGGCACCGGCAAGCTTCTGATCGAGCGATTCGCTGGCCGCCACTGCCTGCTGCTTGTCGGGCACCTGATCGGCGAGGCGATAGCGCGGATCGAGGCTGGAATAGACGAAGGCGAGGCCGAGGACGACGACGACGCTGACGATCGAATAGGGCAGCGGGCGGCGCGCCATGCGGGCAGCGATCCAGTCGCAGAAGCGGCGGAGCGCATTCACGCCACGGTCGGTGGTCGCGACCCGGGTGGCGAAAGATGCTTCGTTGCGGACAAGCAAGACGCCGAGCAGCGGCACCAGAAGGATGACGGCGAGGAAGGCGACGCAGGCGGAGATGGCACCGGCGAGGCCGAAGATGCGGATGAGCGCCGAGCCCGAGATGGTGAGCGCGATGAACGACAGCGCGGCGGCGAGTGAGGTGAGCACCACCGCGGGGCCGACGACGAGGAGCGCGCCGCGCATCGCCTGGTACTTGTTCTGCCCCTGCAGCAGCCGGTCGCGATAGGCGAAAGTGAGCTGCATCGAATCCGAGAAGCCCATGACCATGATGAGCGGCGTCATCACGTTCAGGAACATGTTGAGGCGGAAATCGAGCCAGCCCAGCGTGCCCAGCGCCCACAGCATGGCGACGAGCGGCGGCGCGGCGGCGATGATCATGAACGACAGGCGGCGGAAGAAGACGACCGCGATCAGGCAGCCGGCGACGAAGCCGATGAGATTGTAGAGGATGCGGTCGCGCTCGACGGCGTTGCGGATTTCGAGCTGCATCACCGGCACGCCGGCAAGCCGCCCTGAGACCTTGGTGCCCTTGAGGTCGTCGCTCACGGTCTGGCCGATCTCGCCGACGACGCCGGCCAGGCTCTGCGAATCGACGACGGCCGGATCCAGCGCCAGCACCATCAGCGCGAGCGAGCCGTCCTCGGACAGGAGCTTGCCGCGGATGATGTCGTTGTTCAGCGCGCGATCGATCAGCGCCTTGTAGGCGACCGGGTCGCTCGGCAGCTCCTCGGGGAACAGCGGTTCGGGCACGCCACCGTCCACCGGCGGCTGGCGGGCCGAGAACAGCGAGATGATCGAGCGCGTACCGTCGATCAGCTGGAGGTCGCTGGTCATGTTGCGGAGCGCGGCGAGGGCATCGCGATCGAGCACATCGCCCTCGACCACGACGAGCACGTCGTATTCGGCCGACGGGAAGCGGCGGCTGACTTCCTCGTATTGCTTGAATTCGGCGCTGTCGGAGCGGAAAAGCTGGCTCAGCGAATCGTCGACCTTGATGCGCATGAGGCCGAAGGCGGCAGCGATGCAGATCAGGATCGCGGCAATCGCCGCGACGGCCGGCCAGCGCAGCGAGAACAGGCCGATCTTCTCGACGCCGAAGGCTATGCCGACGCCGGAATGCTCAGACGAGCCTGACGCCATGCCCCACTTCCCCCCGCGGCGGCCGCAACGGCTGCAGCGCGCCACCCCAGCTGGCGCGAATCGCCTCTGCGACTGTGGCGAAATCGGGCGCCGGGTTCAATCGCGCGGGCGGGCGCGGTCCGTCGCTATTGGCGGCGGACGTCGACCGAGACGTCCTTGATGTCCTGGTCCTGCGCCGCGATCGTGACGTTCTGGTCGTCGCCCTTGGTGTCGACCAGAACCGTCGCGGTGAAGCCCGGGCCGCTCAGCTTGCCGGAAATCGTGCCGCTGTTCATGCCGCCGCTGATCGAGCCGCTGATGTTCAGCGTCAGCTCGTCCCAGTGGCCGGTGATGACGCCGTCATGGGCGCGGTAATACGCCTGGATCTCGAACTTGTAGCTGTCGGAGGCGCAGGTCAGGTGCTGCTGCACCGAATCCGAGGCGGCGGAATCATAGGTCACCTTGCAGGTCAGGCGTTCCTTGGTGCCGCTCGAATAGGTCACCGTCCCCTTGCCCCGCCAACTGCCGGCGAGCTGGGCGAACGGATTGGTGTCGGCGAGCGCCGAGGTGCCGCCGATGGCAGCCACGACCAGAGCCACAGCGACAGACTTCACGGCCGTGCGGCCGCGGTGATCAAACGAAACGAAGCGCATAGCGATCCAGATGCTTGGGAGCCCGCCCGTACACACTCAAAGCCGGCGATTGCGGCGAATGTAATGTGAGCGGCCCCGCAATGCCACAGCGCCCGAGCTTTGGCGCACCAGTGGCGCAAGCCTGCAACAGTCGCCGCAGATTTACCTAAGTTATTGATTCTTATCATATTTCACGGGCGCATCAGCCGACTGTGAAAACAGTTCGCGGTCGGGCGCGGTGATGGCCGTCACACCGGTCATCGCAATTCGAGCCTCCAGGCGGATATCGGCGGACGAGGCGCCGACCTTGATCACCAGCTCGCCGGGCTCGACGACGCGACGGAAATCCTCGCCGGTGAACGACATCAGGTCGGAGGGCACGGTGAAGATGACGCGGCGCTTTTCGCCGGGCGCGAGGTGCACGCGGTGGAAGGCCTTCAACTCGATCACCGGGCGGACGATGCTCGCTACCGGATCGGTGACGTAGAGCTGGACGATCTCGTCGCCGGCGACCGTGCCGGTATTGGCGACCGTGCAGGACACGGCGAGGTCCGAGCCGATTGGCCAGTCGTGCTTGTCGAGCGCGAGGTCGCTGTAGGCGAAGGTGGTGTAGCTCTCGCCGTGGCCGAAGGGATAGACCGCCCAGTAGTATTCGGCGCGCGGCAGGCCGCCCGACAGCGGCTTGTGATTGTAGAAGATCGGCGCGGCGCCGGCGCTTGGCGGGAAGGTCACCGTGAGCTTGCCGCTCGGATTGACCTTGCCGGAGAGCACGCGGGCCACCGCTCCCGCGCCCTCGGCGCCGGGGAAGCCGGCAAAGAGAACCGCCTTGGCGCGGTTGGCGATGTCGGTCAGATCGTAAGGGCGGCCGGCGAACAGGACGACAATCGTCGGCGTGCCGGTGGCGAGCACGGCCTCGACGAGATCGGCCTGCACGCCGGGCAGCCGCAAAGAGTCGACGTCGCAACCCTCGCCGACGGTGCCCGACGCAAAAAGACCGGCGCGATCGCCGACCGCGACGATGGCGACATCGCTCCGCCGGGCCAGCTCGACGGCGGCGGGAATGCCCGACGTGTCGCTGTCGGTGAGCGGACGATTGGGATCGGCGGTCGGCTCGCCTTCCTCGAAATAGACCTTGCGGTCGAGATCGGGGAGAATCTTGCAGCCCTGGGCATAGGTGACGTTGGCCGCGCCGAATTCCGCCTCGAGCTCGGCCTTCAACGTGCGCGCGACCACCGGCACGGTGCGGCCCGCGGTCCAGCGCTGGGTCACCGGGAAATGGTAGTTGCCGAACAGGGCGAGCTGGTCGTCGGCGCTCGGTCCGATCAGGGCGATCTTGCCGGGTTTCGCCAGCGGCAGCAGGCCGTCATTCTTGAGCAGCACGAGCGAGTGTTCCGCCGCCTCGCGGTTCAGCGCCGTGTCGCCCTGGAGGACGTATGGCCCGCCCTCCTCGACGTAAGGCTTCTCGAACAGGCCGAGGGCGAACTTCTGGGCAAGCACGCGGACGACGGCGGTGTCGATCTCATCCTCGGTGATGGTGCCGCGCGTCAGCGCCTCGGGCAGGCCGCGCTCGTAGCACTCCGACACCGGCAGTTCGACGTCGAGGCCGGCGCGGAGTGCGCGGGCGGCGGCATCCGCCTCGTCGGCGACGATGCGATGGCGGGTCTGGAGGAAGCGGACGGCGAAGTAATCCGAGACGACGGCGCCGGCGAAGCCCCACTGGTCGCGGAGAATCTCAGTCAGCAACTGGTGCGAGGCGGAGCCCGGGACGCCGTCGACGTCGTGGTAGCAGGACATGATCGACTGGGCGTTCGCGCCTTTCACCACCATCTCGAACGGCACCAGGAACACGTCGGTCAATTCGCGCATGCCGGCATGCACCGGCGCGTGGTTGCGGCCGCCCTCGCCGTCGCTATGGCCGGCGAAATGCTTGGGTGTCGCGATGACGCCCTCAAGGAAGGAGTCGCCCTGCAGGCCGCGCACCGTCGCCGTGACCATCGCGCCGACGAGGTAGGTGTCCTCGCCGATGGTCTCCTCGATACGCCCCCAGCGCGCGTCGCGGACGACGTCGCACACCGGACCCAAGCTCTGGTGCGTGCCGACGCGACGCATGAGGCCGCGGATGGAGACGGCGATGCGGTGGGCGAGATCGGTGTCCCACGTCTGGCCAAGGTTGAGCGCGGCGGGAAATTGCGTGCCCTCCAGCGCCATCAGCCCGGCGAGCGATTCCTCGTGGGCGATAGCCGGAATGCCGAGGCGCGTCTCCTCGACCAGAATCTTCTGGGCGGCGTTCAGCCCCTTCACGCCGTCACGGAAGCCGAC
>JBEHXS010000085.1:0-11057 GCA_048498575.1 Pseudomonadota bacterium | reverse complement strand
TCCCTAATCCCTCACTTGACGCGGTACCTGACGCGGGCGCTGCGCTCGATCGCCGCAACGACGAGCAGGTCGATCTCGAGGCCGTCGCGCAGCATTTCGAGGAACACCAGTTCCTCCTGGTCGACGTGGAGATCGGCGGCGGCGACCTCGACGGCGCAGGCGTAGGCGACCTCGTAGAGGCGGGGCGGCAGGGACACCTTGATCGTCGCGATGATCGAATCGAGGCCGTCGTCGTCGCGGAGCAGCGCGCCGAGCTTGGCGGCGATCGCCGGCAGCCGGTCGGGCTCGAAATCGGCGAAGATCGGCATGGTGCGCACGATATCGCCGATCTTCAGCAACTCGCGGTCGGTCATGGTGCGGTCGGCGGCCGAGAGGGTCACCATGGCGTAGATCAGGGCTTCGTGGTGGGTGAGCGGAGCAGACATCTGGTTCATCGCGCCTTCGATCCTTGGCCAAGCGACAAGCATTCGCGAACGTATGGTGGCGGGAGTAATGCCGCAAGTTGACGGGAAAGCGGCAGTTCTCCATAGGTTTCCGCCATTATCCCGAAACCCGCCCTGATCTGGACACGCCATCTTGAACGCTTCCGTGCTGCCGCCGCCGCTCGACATTTCCCCCGCGCTCCTCGCCGCGGCGGGAAAATCGCAGGCGTGGCCGTTCGAGGAGGCGCGGAAACTCGTGGCGCGGATCGAGCGCAAGGGCGGCGCGCCGAATGGCGTGATCTTCGAGACCGGCTACGGGCCGTCGGGGCTGCCGCACATCGGCACCTTCGGCGAGGTGGCGCGCACGACCATGGTGCGCACCGCGTTCCGGCTCATCACCGGCGACACGGTGCCGACGCGGCTGATCTGCTTCTCCGACGACATGGACGGCCTCCGCAAGGTGCCGACCAACGTGCCGAACCAGGACAAGCTCGCGCTCTACCTCAACCAGCCGCTGACCAAGGTGCCGGACCCGTTCAACGAGTACCCCTCGTTCGGTGGCGGCAATAACGCGCGGCTCAGGAAGTTCCTCGACCGGTTCGGCTTCGCTTACGAATTCATGAGCGCGACGGAGACCTACAAGTCGGGCGCCTTCGACGCGACGCTGGTCCGCATGCTGGCCGCCTACGACGAGGTGATGGCGATCATGCTGCCGTCGCTCCGCGAGGAACGGCAGCAATCGTATTCGCCGTTCCTGCCGATCTCGCCGAAGTCGGGCGCGGTGCTGCAGGTGCCGATCCTGGAGCGCAACGTCGCCGGCGGCACCATCGTCTTCCGCGACCCGGACAACGGGGACGCGCTGACCGAGGTGCCGGTAACCGGCGGCAACGTGAAGTGCCAGTGGAAGGCGGACTGGGCGATGCGCTGGGTGGCGCTCGGCATCGACTACGAGATGTCGGGCAAGGACCTGATCGATTCGGTGAAGCTTTCCTCGCAGATCGCCCGCGCCCTCGGCAGCGAGCCGCCGGACGGCTTCAACTACGAGCTCTTCCTCGACGAGAACGGGCAGAAGATTTCGAAGTCGAAGGGCAACGGGCTGACCATCGACGACTGGCTGACCTACGCCTCGCAGGAGAGCCTGTCGCTCTACATGTTCCAGCGGCCGCGCTCGGCGAAGAAGCTCTATTTCGACGTCATCCCGAAGGCGGTGGACGAGTACTTCACCTTCCTCGAGGCATACCCGGCGCAGGACGAGGACCGGAAGCTCGGCAACCCGGTGTGGCACATCCACTCCGGCCGGCCGCCGACGATCGACATGCCGCTGTCGTTCGCGATGCTGCTCAACCTCGCGAGCGCGTCGAACACGCACGACAAGAACGTGCTGTGGGGCTTCATCCAGCGGCACGTGAAAGGCATCACGCCGGCAACCCACCCGAAGCTCGACGAGCTCGTCGGCTACGCGGTGCGCTACTACAACGACTTCGTCCTGCCGAAGAAAGTGTTCCGCGCGCCGGACGCGATCGAGCGCGAGGCGCTCGCCGGCCTCGACAAGAAGCTCGCCGCGCTCCCCGCCGGCGCCGACCCGGAGACGATCCAGACCGCGATCCTCGACGTGGCACGCGCGATCCCGCGCTACCAGGACGCAGAGCGCAAGGGGCCGACGGGCGGACCCGGCGTCTCCGGCGCCTGGTTCGAGACGCTCTACCAGACGCTGCTCGGCCAGGAGCGCGGGCCGCGCTTCGGGTCGTTCGTGGCGATTTACGGGGTTGCGGAGACGCGGGCGCTGATCCAGCGCGCGCTTGCCGGGGAGATGGCGGCTTAGGCTGTGCGGCCCGCTTCGGTTTTTTCTCGCGACGGCTGCGCCGTCGCGCTGGACCCCGGCCTTCGCCGGGGTGACGGCGGGTGGTCTAGCGGCTGCGACTTTAGTTCGCTGCGGTGGTAGCCGCGGCCGGCGGACAGCCGGCCGGCTTTGCCTCGCCACGCCAGATGCCGAGGCCGGCGCAGGCGGCGGAAGCGGCGGCGCTGCGATAGGCGTCGGTGGCGCCCTCGCCCGGCTTTGCCCACCCTGCCGTCAGCAGCCATGCGCCGAGATCGACCGTGCCGATGCGGCAGGGCGCGGTGACGTCCTTCGCGTTCGCCTCCGGCGGCGTCATGTAGCACTCGACGGCGCGGCCGTGGAGGAAACGGCGGAAGGCGAACAGCGCCGTCTCGCCGCACGGCCACCCGGCGCCGTCCGCCTGGCAACCGGCATTGGGGGCGAGCGACGCCACGCCGGCGATGTGGATCGAGAGCGCGCCGACGGTGAAGGTCGCGGCATCGGCGGTGGCCGGCAGGAAGAAGCGCCGCCAGCGCGGCGGATCGGGCGGGCGCGGCGGCAGCGGGACGCGCACCAGCGGGCCGCCGTCGGTGAGCGCGGGCGGCGTGATCCCCGGCGGGCTGACGTCGCGGGTGGCGGGGGCGACGATCTCGGCGGCGGGGACGGCGGAGGGAACGAGGGCGAGCGCCGCGGCGAGAGCGGCGGCAGCCCCTCGCCTCATTGGCTCGCCCAGATGATGCGGCCCATCCACTCGACGTCGCGGAGCGCGATGGTGCGGCTCTTGTGCGCCGGATTGAGCGAGGCGAGATCGACGGCGCGCGCCGACTTCTTGGCCAGCACCTTGGCCATCACCTCGCCGTCGGTGGTCTTGACGACGACGCGATCGCCCTTCCGGCATTCGGCGTCGCGGGCGACGATGATGGTGTCGCCGTCGCGGTAGAGCGGCAGCATGGAATCGCCGCTGACCTCGAGCGCGAAGACGTTGTCGCCGGGCTTGGCGGGAAACGGAATCTCGTCCCAGCCGAGGCCGGCGGGAAAGCCGCCATCGTCGAAGAAGCCGCCGGCGCCGGCCTGGGCGAGGCCAAGCAGCGGCACGACGGAGAGCGGACGGCGCGCGGCGGACTCGCCGAAGCCGAGGAAGGCTTCGACCTCGGTGCTCGTCGCTTCCAGAATTTTCGCGATGCTCTCGGTCGAGGGCCAGCGCAGACGGCCATCGGCCGAGGCGCGCTTCGACTTGTTGAACGTGGTGGGGTCGAGCCCGGCGCGCTTGGCGAGCGCCGAGGGCGAAAGCTCGTTCTTTTCAGCCAGCCGGTCGATCGCCGACCAGATGCGCGAATGGGACAGCACCCCAGACCCCTCCGTGCCGGCCCCGTCACCCCGCCCGCCACCGGGTGCGACAGGAATATATACCTCTGTGGACTTATCCCCGTTGGGGGCGGGTGTAAAGATGGCGGCGAAGGGCTGTCCCCGGCCATCCGTAGGGTTGACGGAAGGTTGCGGCCCCGCACGCGGCTAGGTATTTGTGCCTAGCCCGCCGAAAACCGCCGGAGAAGGAAAGATTAAGCTCCCTTACCGAAGCCTTCGCGTGCGAGGCCGCAGTTAACCTCCTGTTTACCATATCCGCACGACTCTCCCCGCGGGCCGCGTACGCGCCGATTCGCAGGGCGCGACTGAAGTCGCGGCGAGGGGTGCAGAGACATGAAAGCGGGCCGTCCGTGGAATTTGAACGGGGTCGATAAGGACACGCGGGAAGCCGTCATCGAGGCGGCGCGCCTTTCCGGCCTCACCGTCGGGCAGTGGCTGAACCAGGTGCTGGGCGAGAATTTCGCCGAGCCGGAGCTTGGCGAAGGCAGCGCCCTCCCCGCGCCGGCGGAACCCGACGACGATGGCGATACAGCCTCGCTCGCCAAGGCGATCGAGCGGCTGACCCGGCGCCTGGCGGCGATGGACGAAGCCTCGCGCGCCTCGATCGCCTCCCTCCCCGACCGGCTGGACGAGATCGAACACAACATCAGCCGCCTCTCCAGCCTCCGGCAGACCGGGGCGGAACGGGCGCGCTCGCTGAAGGGCGTCGCCGACATGGTGCGCGCGCTGGTGCGCGACGCCGACAATGCCGACGAACGGGCGCGCTCGATGGTCGAGGGCCTCAAGGCGCGGGCGGCGGGCGGCGGCGCGGCGCCGCGGGCCAACGTGCAGCGTGTCAGCCAGGCAATCAGCGAACTGGAAGGGCGAATCGTGGAAATGCGCAATCGGACGGCGCCGGCGGCTCCCGAGCCGGAACGGCCGCAGAAGCTCGACGAAATCCGCCAGCGGCTGGACGAGCTGCTGGCACGGAGCGCCGAAAACGCCAGGGCGACCGAACCCGCGACCGTGATCGACGGGGCGCTGCGGGCGCTCGAAGCCCGCATCGACGAAGCCAAGGCCGACATCACCGCGCGGCTCGCCGAGGTCGAAGCCGAGCCGCCGCCGCCCACGGTCAGCGCCGAGGACATCAACCGCATCGAGGAGCGTCTCGCCGACATCGCGGCGCGGCTCGCCGACAGCGAGGCGGCGCAGGCCGAGCAGCTCGCGGCGATCGCGGCGCGCTTCGACGCCGCCGAAGCGGAACGGAAGAAGCCGAAGAAGGAAGCGGAGCTCGCCGCGGCGATCCGCGAAATCTCGGCGCACCAGAAGCAGATCGACGACCGCGCCGAGACGCTCGCCATGCGCCGCGACCAGAAGGCGCTGGCGGCGGCGATCGGCGCGCTGCAGACCGACCTCGGCACGCTCGGCGAGCAGGTCTCGGCGATCAGCCGCGTCGGCAACGAGCAGCACGGCGCCTTCTTCGAAGTGGCGAAGCATGTGGAGTCGCTCGCCACCGAGAAGCCGATGGACCGCAGCCTGCTCAACGCCATCCGCGGCGACCTCGAAACCATGCGCGGCATGATCGAGGGCGGCGCCCGCGAGACGACGCTGGGCTCGGCGCAGGCGAAAGCCGAAGGGATTGCGGCGCAGCTCAGCGACCTCATCCGCATCACGCCCGATCGCGGCAAGCTCGACGCGCTGTCGAACGAGATCGCGTCGCTCCGCGCTTCGCTCGACGCAGACGACAGTCCGCGGGCGATCCAGCGGCTGGAGATGCGGGTCTCGGAACTTGCGCGTTCGCTCGAGGTTGCGCTGGCAAGCCGGGCGCCCGACCCCGCAGTCGAGCGACTGGAAAACCAGATGCAGGACATCGCGGCGCGACTGGAGGGGCTACGCGATACCGGCGCCCATACGGCGGCGATCCACACCGTCGAGCAGCGGCTGGACGGCCGGCTCACCGAAATCGCCGACCGGCTCGGCGGCCTGATGAACGCGACACCGCGCACCATCGAGACGGCCGAGCAGCGGCTGGCGGGGCGCTTCGACGACCTCGCCGGGCGCCTCAGCGGCATGTTCGACGACGCGGCGCGGCCGCAGGCCGAAGCGATCGAGACGGCGGAGCAGCGGATCGCGGGCCGCATCGACGCTTTCGCCGGGCGGCTCGGCGGCATGCTGGACGATGCGGCGCGGCCGCAGACCGAGGCGCTGGAGAAGGCGCAGCGGCAGCTCGAAAACCGGCTGGAGGATATCGTCAACCGGCTCGGCGGCATGTTCGACACCGCCCCGCAGAAGGCGGCGATCGAGCACGTCCATGAGCGACTGTCGGCGATCACCGACCGCATCGACCGGCTGAACGCCTCGCAGAAGGAACCCTCCGCCGCGCTCGACGCGATCAAATCGGAGATCGGGACGCTGCGTAAGGAGATGGCCGAGAAGGAGATGCCGGCTCCGGTCATCTCGACCGACAACCTCGAGCAGCAGATCCGCGAGCTGGCGAAGCAGCTCGACACGGTCACCCAGAACAAGAGCAGCAACGAGGGCCTCGCCGATCTCGAGGTGCAGGTGGCGCGGCTCGCCGGCGACCTCGAAGTCGCCAAGCCGCGCGTCGCCGAGCTGACCTCGATCGAATCGCGCCTCGACAAGCTGCAGGCGCTGCTCAACGACACGGCGAAGGAATCGATCGCCAGTGCGCGGACGGAAGCGCAGAAGGCGGTGGCCGAGCTTTCCACGATCGCCCGCGACAACGAGATCGACGCGCAGCTGGTCAAGGGGCTGATGCGCGAGCTCGAGGGCCTGAAGAACAGCGCCGGCGATACCGAGAAGCAAACGCGCTCCAAGCTCGAGCAGGTGAGCCACACGGTCGCCCAGGTGGTCGACCGGCTGAGCGTGCTGGAGACCGAGACGGTTGCCGCCGCGGCGCGCGCCACGAAAGCGGCGAAGCCGATGCGCGCCGAATTCCGCCCGCTGCCGAAGGTCGAGACCGACACAGCCAAGGCCGAGGCGCCGGTTCCGGCGCCAACGCCCGGCCCGCTCGATACGCCAAGCCTGGCATGGACGGCGGCGTTCCGCGGCCTGACCGCACCGGACAAGGCCAGAGTCGAGACGCCGGTACCCGCGGCCACCGTCGAAGGCAAGCGCCCGCTGATCGCCACGCGCGGCGACGGGATTGGCCCGATGCCGACCGTGGCGTCGCCGGAAAAGCGGGCGGCCGAGCGCCGCGCCGACTTCATCGCCGCCGCACGGCGCGCGGCGCAGGCCGTTGCCAAGGAGGCCGCCGCCATGGACGCGCCAACCCCCCTCGCCGCCGATCCGCAGCAACAGGCGGCGGACAGCGGCGAGCGCAAGCCCGGCGCCTTCGCGCGCCTCAGCCAGGCGATCCGCAACCGCAAGCGGCCGCTGCTGCTTGCCGCGGCGGCGATCGTGCTCGCCATCGGCGCGATGCAGGCCTACGGCAAGTTCACGCTGCCGACGATGGGCGCGGCCCTCGCCGACATCACGCCGCCAAGCGCCGAGGCGCCCGTCTCGCAGAAGGCGGACGGGCGCGTGCGCAACATCATCGCCGAGGCCGACGAGGCAGCGGTGACCGGCGGCGTGCCGGACACCCTGGCGGCGCTGGTGCCGCCGCCGGCCGCGCCCAGCACCGCGGTCGCCTTCGCGGCACCGGAGGCTGCGGGCAGCCATTTCGGCAGCGGCCCATCGCAGCCGCCGGTGGGCGCCTTCGCGGCGCCGGCCGACGCGGCGATAGCCGCCAGCGACGCGCCGCCGCTCCCCGCCGCCGACAGCGTCGGTCCCGCCGACGCATCGGCGAAGCCGGTCGTGCTCGCTTCCGCCGACACATCCTCGACGGCACAGCCGGCGACGATCGCCGGGCTCGACGCGCACCTCGGCTCGCCGAAGCTCCTCAACGCGGCCGCTTCCGGCGACGGCGCGGCGGAATTCGAGATCGCGACGCGCTACGCCGAAGGCTCGGTGGTGGCGAAGGACCTGGCCGAGGCCGCGACCTGGTACCAGAAGTCGGCGGAAGCCGGGATCGCGGTGGCGCAGTACCGCCTCGGCAGCCTCTACGAGCGCGGCCAGGGCGTCGCCAAGGACCTGACGCAAGCGGTGAACTGGTACCAGCGCGCCGCCGATCAGGGCAACGTCAACGCCATGCACAACCTCGCCGTCCTGATGAGCGAGGGCGTCGACGGGCCGCCCGACCACGACAAGGCGCTGCAGTGGTTCCTCGCCGCCGGCAATTACGGCGTGCGCGACAGCCAGTACAACCTCGGCGTCATCTACGCCCGCGCCATCGGCGTGCCGCAGGACCTGGTGGAATCGTACAAGTGGTTCGCCATCGCGGCGGCGCAGGGCGACACCGACGCCGCGGCGCGGCGCGACGAGGTGGCCAAGGTGCTCTCGGCCGATGACCTGAGCAAGGCGCGCGCGGCAGTGACAGGCTGGCACGTCAAGCCGCCGATCGCGGACGCCAACGGCGTCGCGACGCCGCCCGGCGGCTGGGACGGACCGGGCGAGATGCTGAGCGATGCCGACCGGCAGGCGCTGGTCTCCAAGATCCAGACGCTGCTCGCCGACGCCGGCTACGACGTCGGCCCGCCCGACGGTGTCGCCGGGGCGAAGACCGCCGCGGCGGTGAAGGCCTTCCAGCAGAAACAGGGTGTCGAGGCGACCGGCGCCATCGACAATTCGCTGCTGGCGATGCTGACCGACGGCAAGTAAGCGCGTGACGACCGAAACAGTCGTCTTAAATTGCGCGCGACGCTAAGGGTTTTGTCACAGTCCTGTCGTTGACTGGGATGCGCGGGGGGCGCTTTAACCGCCAACCCCGCGCGCGCCACGACTACGTTTTCAGGCGCCTGCAACCCGTATAGTGCCGCGCCGCCCGTGCTCATCTACCTGCCCATAGCCGAAATCTCGGTGAACATGTTCGTCATCTTCGGCATGGGCGCCGCGGTCGGCTTCCTGTCGGGATTGTTCGGCGTCGGCGGCGGCTTCCTGCTGACGCCGCTCCTCATCTTCTCCGGCATACCGCCGGTGGTTTCGGTTGCCACCGTGACGACGCAGATCGTGGCGTCGTCGACCTCGGGCGCGCTGTCGTATTTCCGGCGCGGCCAGATCGACTTCAAGCTCGCCACCGCCCTTCTCATCACCGGCATCGTCGGCACCGGCGTCGGCGTCGTCATCTTCAACGCGCTCCGCGCCGTCGGCCAGCTCGACCTCATCGTCGGCCTCGCTTACGTCGTGTTCCTCGGCGCGGTCGGCGGCTTCATGCTGTGGGAATCGGTGAACACGATCCTGAACGCCCGCGCCGGACGGCCGACGCCGCTCCGCCGGCCGGGCAGCCACACCTGGGTGCACGGCCTGCCGCTCAAGATGCGGTTCAAGAAGTCGCGCCTCTACGTCAGCGTCATCCCGATCGCGGGGCTGGGCTTCGGCATCGGCGTGCTCGGCGCGCTGCTTGGCATCGGCGGCGGCTTCCTGATCGTGCCGGCGCTGATCTACGTCCTGCGCGTGCCGACCAGCGTCGTCGTCGGCACCTCGCTGGTGCAGATCGTCGGCACGATGGCATTCGCGACGGTGCTCCACGCCGTCTCCAGCCAGTCGGTCGACATCGTGCTGGCGCTGATCCTGATGATCGGCGGCGTGATCGGGGCGCAGTTCGGCGCGCGCATGGGCCAGAACATCCGTGGCGACCAATTGCGCGCGCTGCTCGCGCTGCTCGTGCTCGCGGTCGCGATCCGCTTCCTCGCCGGGCTCGTGATCACGCCGGAGGAGCGCTACTCGATCGAGGCGCTGCTGGGGAGCGGCGCATGAGGCGGCTTGCTCTCGCGGCACTGGCCTGCGTGGCGCTGACCGCGCCGGCGGCCGCCGAGCGGCTGACGATCGCGGTGTCGTCGCCGGACGTCATCATCACCTCGAATTTCGTCGGCACGCCGATCACCGTTTTCGGCGTGATCGACCAGACCCCCGCGGGCGCGACGCCCGACGGCTATCGCGTCGCGGTGCTGGTCACCGGGCACGACGAGAATATCGTGGCGCGGCGCAAGGACCGCGTGCTCGGCGTGTGGGTGAACGACGCGGCGGAAGCCATCGGCTCGGCGCCGGCGTTCTATGCCCTCTCGACGGCGGGCGACGTCGCCGGTCTCGCCAGCGCCAGCGTGCTGAAGCGGCTGGAGATCGGCTTCGACAACATCGGCCTCACCTTCAACGGCACCGCGGCCGACGCGACGACCGGCGCGTTTCGCGACGCCTTCCTCCGGCTGAAGCGCCAGGCCGGGCTCTATGCCGAACAGCCCAACGTCAACTTCCTCGCCGGCAACCTGATCTTCCGTTCGTCGGCCTACATCCCGGCCAACATCCCGGTCGGGCGCTACCAGGTGCTGGCCTACGTCTTCTCCGGCGGCGATCTCGTCGCCAGCGCGCAGGACGCGATCGAGGTGAGCAAGAGCCGGCCGGAGGAGCTGGTCTCCTTCTTCGCGCGCAGCCAGTCGCTGGCCTACGGCCTGGTGTCGGCCGGGCTCGCGCTGTTCATCGGCTGGGCCGGCGGCGTGATCTTCCGGCGGGATTAGGCCAGCGGCGAGCGGTGGCGGCGGCGACCAGGTCGTCGAGGCGCGACAGCATGCCGGCGAGCAGCGGCGATGCGTTGGCCGTCGCATATCCCAGCACCAGCTCGATCGCCGGCGCATCGCCGGCGAGCGGCCGGCTGGTCAGCGCCGGCGGCAACAGCGCCTCGGCGTAGCGCGGCAGAAGGCTGACGCCGCCGGTCGAGGCGACCAGCGAGAAGGCCATGGAGAGATTGTCGGCACGGTGCGCGGGCGCGTTGGCGATGCCGGTGTGGGCGGACCAGGCCTCCAATACCCGGCGCAGGGCCGGTGCGGTATCCGATATGCCCACCAACGGCTCGCCGGCAAGACGCCCGGCCGGAACCCGCGCCAGCCGCGCCAGACGGTGGGCGGCGGGCATAACCACGACCAGAGGATCGCGCGCCAGGAGGCGATAGGAGAGGCCCGGCGCCGGCTCCTCCCGGCGCATCAGGGCGGCGTCGAGCGCGCCGCGCAGCAACCCGGACGCCAGTTCCGGCGACGGCTGGCTGACCATCCGCATTTCCGCGTCGGGCTCAAGCTCGCGGACGATGCCCATCGTCGCGGCCAGCCAGTCGACCTCATAGCCGGTCAGAAAGCCGACCGTGAAGCGGCCCTTGGCGCCGGCCGCGGCGCGCCGCGCCGCCTCGCCGGCCGCGTCGAACTGGAGCAAGGCGAGGCGGGCGTGATCCAGGAACACGCGGCCGGCCGGCGTCAGCTCGATGCCGCGCGGGCGGCGGATCATGAGAGGCACGCCGACCTCCGTTTCGAGCGCGCGCATCTGGCGGCTGAGCGACGGCTGGGCGGTGTGCAGGCGCGTCAGCGCGGCGTCGGTCAGGCTGCCGGCTTCGGCGACGGCAACGAAATAGCGCAAGTGTCGGAATTCCATGACCA
>JBEHXS010000084.1:0-11239 GCA_048498575.1 Pseudomonadota bacterium | reverse complement strand
CGCCTGCCTCGGCGTGCCGGTCCACGCCGTGCTTCCGGCGGGCTTCGACCTTTCGGACCGGAACCTGAGGCGCGCGGGCCTGGACTACATCGACCACGTCGCGGTGACCCGGCACGAGACCTGGGCGGCCTTCGATTTCTGGCGGCGCGCCGAAGGCCGGCAGCTGGTGCTGCTCACTACCAAAGGCGCCCTGCCCTACACGGAGTTCGCGTTTACGCCCGGCGACATCGTGATGGTCGGCCGCGAGAGCGCCGGCGTGCCCGACCATGTGCACGCCGCCGCCGACGCGCGGCTGCTCATCCCCATGCAGGCGGGGCTGCGCTCGCTGAACGTCGCCACGGCGGCCGCCATGGCGCTGGGCGAGGCGCTCCGGCAGACCGCGAGCTTCCCGCGCCCGGCGTGAGATGCCGCACCTTGCGCTCGATCAATGCAGCAGGCGCGATGGTGGCGACTTTTGCCGCCGCCAGCACGATTGCGCCGGGAGGCCCGAGCGCCTAAGGAACCGCCAAGGAAAACGGCCATGAATGCTCCCCACAACGACCTCGACACGCGCCGCGCCCGCGCCTCGGCGTGGTTCACGGAGCTTCGCGACCGGATCACCGCCGCGTTCGAGGCGCTGGAAGACGCCCTCCCCGCGACGAGCCAGCTCGGCGACCGGCCGGCCGGCCGTTTCGTGAAGACGCCGTGGCAGCGTACCGACCATAGCGGCGCCGACGGCGGCGGCGGCACGATGGCGATCATGCACGGCCGCGTGTTCGAGAAGGTCGGCGTCCACGTCTCGACCGTGCACGGCGAGTTCGCTCCCGACTTCCGCAAGGAGATCCCCGGCGCCGAGGAAGACCCGCGCTTCTGGGCGAGCGGCATCTCGCTGATCGCCCACATGCACAATCCGAACGTGCCGGCGGTGCACATGAACACGCGCATGGTCGGCACCAGCCGCCAGTGGTTCGGCGGCGGCGCCGACCTCACCCCCGTGCTCAACGTGCGGCGCACGCAGGAGGACCCGGACACGGTCGCCTTCCATGCCGCGATGAAGGCGGCGTGCGTGAAGCACCCGGTCGCCGACTACGAGCGCTACAAGAAATGGTGCGACGAATATTTCTACGTGAAGCACCGCAAGGAAGCGCGCGGCATCGGCGGCATCTTCTTCGACTGGCTGGACTCGGGCGACTGGGAGGCCGACTTCGCCTTCGTGCAGGACGTCGGCCGCGCCTTCCACGATATTTATCCCGAGCTGGTGCTGACGAATTTCCTGAAGCCGTGGACGGAGGAACAGCGCGAGGAGCAGCTCGTCCGCCGCGGCCGCTACGTCGAGTTCAACCTGATTTACGACCGCGGCACGATCTTCGGCCTGAAGACCGGCGGCAACATCGACTCGATTCTTTCGTCGATGCCGCCGCTGGCGAAGTGGCCGTAGGGCGGTCGTAGCTGTCCGCTACTGCTGCGCGGCGATCATTTGCTGCAGGCGGGCACGGACGGCGGTCTCGTCGGGCGCAAAGTCCTCCCCGATCCACCACGCCTCGACGGCGCGCAGCAGCGTGCCGACCTCCGGCCCGCGCTCACGGCCCGAGGCCATGACGTCGCGGCCGTTCAGGGGGAAGCGCGGCGGCGTCCAGCGGTCGGGCAGCGTGTAGAGGCTCCGCCAGAGCGGCGGATCGTTCACGTCGCTCCACGCGAACGCCTGCACGATGCCGTCGCGGTAGGCTTCCGGTCCGCGGCGGTAAAGCGCGGCCCGCGCTTCACGCTCACCCGGCGGCCTCACGAACGAGCCGGACGCCGCAAGCGCCGCCAGCATCCGGTCGCGCTCGAGATTGGACAGGCGGAGCCGCTCGGTGACGCGAACGACATCCTCCTCGATCCGGCAGGTGAGCACGGCGAGACGCGTGGCGGCGACCGGTGTCGCACCCACGCCCGCTTCGCCGTGAATGGCGCGGGCAAACTGCGCGAGGTAGCCGACGCCGCCGAGCACGATGCCGAGGATGCCGCGCTCCTGCATCTGGGCGACGACCTCGGCGGCGCGCGGCGCTACGACGATCTTGCGCATCTCCTGACCGATACGCTCGGCCGACAGGTCGCGAAGATCGTTCCGCGCCGCCATCGCAGCGGACAGGCCGGCGGCATCGAGCGCACCCTCGCCATACTCGGCGTGGAAGCGGAAGAAGCGCAGGACGCGCAGCCGGTCCTCCGCGATGCGGGTCGCGGCATCGCCGATGAAGCGGACGCGGCGGGCGACAATATCGTCATAGCCGCCGACCGGGTCGTGGATGCGGCCGGAGGCATCGGCTGACAGTGCGTTGATGGTGAAGTCGCGCCGCCGCGCATCGGCCTCCCAGTCGCGGCCGAAACGCACCACGGCGTGGCGTCCGTCGGTCGCGATGTCTTCGCGAAGCGCGGTGACCTCGTAGCCGCGCCCGTCGACGACGAGCGTGACGGTGCCATGCTCGATCCCCGTCGGCACGGTCTTGATGCCGGCGGCCGCGGCGCGCTGTACAACGACATCGGGCGTCGCGGTCGTCGCGAAATCGATGTCGCGCACGGGGCGGCCGAGAAGCGCGTTGCGCACGGCGCCGCCGACGACCCGCGCTTCGTCACCGTCGCGATCAAGCAGCGCGAATACCTGACGGACCGCGCGGGCGGCAAACCATGGCTGATCCCCCAGGCTGGGGAGCCCGGTCACGTCCTTCCCCCGCAATTACTGGCGTCCCATGCCTTCATTGGATAAGGAATAGCGCATGACCGAAGCGCGTACCACGCGCCGGCTTGCGGCGATCCTGGCGGCCGACGTCGTCGGTTACTCCCGCCTGATGGCGGCCGACGAGACCGGCACGCTTGCCGCTCTCAAGCGTCACCGCCAGGCGTTGTTCGACCCCGCCGTCGCCGCCCACAACGGCCGCATCGTCAAGCTCATCGGCGACGGCACGCTGGTCGAATTCAGCAGCGTCGTGGAAGCCGTGGATTGCGCGCTCGCCGTGCAGACGGCGGCCACCGGTGCCGGCGACGGCCCGGGCATTACGCTCCGCATCGGCATCAACCTCGGCGACGTGATCATCGAGGGCGACGACATCTACGGCGATGGCGTCAACGTCGCGGCGCGGCTTGAGCCGCTGGCCGAGCCCGGCGGCGTATGCATCGCCTCGATCGTCAATGAAAGCGTTGCCGGTCGCGTCAAGGTCGTCTTCGCCGACGCCGGCGAGGTCCACGTCAAGAACATCGACCGGCCGCTGCGTGTGTGGAAATGGCACCCGGCCAGCGCCAGCGCGGCGGGCGTCGCGGTTCAGCCGATCGCCTCCAAACCGGTAAAACAGGCGCCGTCGATCGCCGTGCTGCCGTTCGCCAATATGTCCGGCGACGCCGACCAGGAATATTTCTCCGACGGCATCAGCGAGGACATCATTACCGATCTCTCCAAGGTCGGCGGACTGGTGGTCATCGCGCGCAACTCGAGCTTCGCCTACAAGGGCAAGAACGTCGACATCCGCACTGTCGGACGCGAGCTCAACGTCGGCGCGGTGCTGGAGGGCAGCATCCGCCGCGCCGGCAACCGGGTTCGGATCACGGCCCAGCTCATCGACGCCACCACTGGCGGCCATCTCTGGGCCGAGCGCTACGACCGCGACCTCACCGACATCTTCGCCGTGCAGGACGAAGTCACCGGCGAGATCGTCAAGGCGCTCAAGATCACGCTGACCCCGCAGGAGCGATCGCTGCTCGCCGCCGGCGGCACCGTCAGCGTCGAGGCGCACGACCTGGTCCTGCGGGCCCGCGAGCTCCTGTTGCGCCCGCAGAAGAACCGCGAAACCTTCGTCAGAACCATAGATCTCCTGCAGCAGGCGCTGACGCTCGACCCCAACTACGCCAATGCCTACGCCGGGCTGGCCTGGGTCCACCAGCTCGACTTCCAGAACCGCTGGTCGGACGATTCCGACAATGCCCTGAAGCGAGCGCTGGACTACGTCGAGAAGGCGATCGCCCTCGATCCCAACGAGGCCTTCGGCCACTACGTCGCCGCCATCGTCACCACGTTCATGCGCAACCTCGACCGCGCCAGCAGCGAAGTCGACAAGGCATTGGCGCTGAGCCCGAACTTCGGGCTGGCGATCAATGCGCGCGGTGTCACCTACGTCTACAAGGGCGAACCGGAGAAGGGCATCCCCGATATCGAGCGCGCCATGCGGCTCGACATGACCTTCAGCCAGCAATACCTGCATTTCCTCGGCGTGGCCTATCTGCTGGCCGGTCGCTATGAAACGGCGGCGGCGCATTTCCGCGAGCGTATCCTGCTCGCGCCGGAAACCGACTTCAGCCGCGCCTTCCTCGCCGCGACGCTTGGCCACCTCGGTCAAGGCGACGAGGCGCGTCGCGTCTGGCAGGAACTGAAGCAGGTCAATCCGAAATACACATTCGAAGGCCACATGAAGCGCCTGCCCTTCAGCCGTCAGGCGGACGTCGACCGCATCGTCGAAGGACTGGCGAAGGCCGGCTTGCCCGATTGAGGCCGGTCACCTGCCCGCATCGAAGTGGCCGGGGACGATCGTGCCGTTTTCGATGTGCGCCGGGACGTAGGTGCCGCCGGGCTTGTCGGTATCGCGCTGGATGAAGACGACGAGCACGATGATGACCAGCGCCGCGCCGGCAAGCGTGAGGTAGCCGATCGTCTGCAGCGGCCAGTCCGACGTATTGGAAAGGGAGCGGCGGGTAACCAGCAGCCAAAGCGCATAGACGGCGAAGGGCAGAAGAAAGAGGACGCCGTCGAAGGCAAAGAAGCGCACCATGCTAGCGGCAGACCTGTTCGTAGAGGCCGCGGATGATCCCTGCGGTGACGCCCCAGATATACCTGCCCTGATAGGGGATTTCCCAGAAATAGCGCGTGCGGCCCGCAAAGGTGCGCGATCCCTGGTGGTGGTTGGCCGGATTGAGCAGGAAAGCCAGCGGGACCTCGAACGCCTCGGTGACCTCGCTGAGGTTGAGGGTAAGGACGTGCTCCGCCGCGACCCGGCCGAGCACGGGGACGATGCGGAAGCCGGTCCGCGACAGGTAAGGCGGCAGCTCGCCGACGGTCCGGACCAGCTTCGGGTCGAGCCCGACTTCCTCCTCCGCCTCGCGGAGCGCCGCGGCGGCCGGCGTCAGGTCGTCCGGCTCGATCTTGCCGCCGGGAAAGGCGATCTGGCCGGCGTGCGTCCTCAGATCCGCCGTGCGCTGGGTGAGCAGGACCGTGGCCTCCGGCTCACGCGCCACGACCGGGATGAGCACCGCCGCATCGGTGAGGCGCATGCCGTCGGTGGTCATGTCGGGGTTCAGCACATGATCGCCGCCGGCGGCAACGGAATGACCGAGCACCGCCGCCGCCTTCGCCAGGAAGGCATCGGCCGAGAGGCTCACTGTGCTCATCGTCCGATCACGTTGCCTTGAGCCGTTTGCCGACGACCATGATGGAGCACCGGATTCATAACTGCGGCCACGCTTTCGCCTCGCTTTGCCGCTCGTATTACAGGCGTCCGCGCGGGCGGCCGGACCGACGGTATGCCCTATTGCGCGGCCGAGGCCCATGCAACAATCCCAACGACGTAAGCGAATCCGCGCCGCGGCAGTTCCGGCGCGGAACATGCTTGACCGGCGCCATCCGAGCACGAGATCAGATCCATGAGCGCGATCACCCAGCCTACCGCCCCCGCCGACGCCGAACGCATCATTGCCGACACCGACGCCGCGGTTGCCAGGATACGGGCGGCCCGCGCCGCCATCGGCAAGGTGATCTACGGCCAGGAATCCGTGATCGAGCGGGCCCTGGTGACCATCCTTGCCGGCGGTCACGGCCTGCTCATCGGCGTCCCCGGCCTCGCCAAGACCAAGCTGGTCGAGACGCTGGGCACCGTGCTTGGCCTCTCCGCCCGGCGCGTCCAGTTCACGCCCGACCTCATGCCCTCCGACATCATCGGCTCGGAGGTGATGGACCAGTCGCCCGACGGCCACCGCGCCTTCCGCTTCCTGCAGGGGCCGGTGTTCGCACAGCTGCTGATGGCCGACGAAATCAACCGCGCCTCGCCGCGCACGCAATCCGCCCTGCTCCAGGCGATGCAGGAGTATCACGTCACCGTCGCCGGCGAGCGCCATGACCTGCCGGCGCCGTTCCATGTGCTGGCGACGCAGAACCCGCTCGAGCAGGAGGGCACCTACCCCCTGCCCGAGGCGCAGCTCGACCGCTTCCTGCTCCAGATCGACGTGGTCTATCCCGACCGCGGCGCCGAGCGGCGCATGCTGTTCGAGACCACCGGCGCGACCGAGGCGCATGCCGAGCAGGTGCTGGACGCGATGACGCTGCGCTCGATCCAGCAGCTCGTCCGCCGCATGCCGGTCGGCGAATCCGTGGTCGAGGCGATCCTCGACCTCGTGCGCTCCGCCCGCCCGAATGGCGGCGCCGACCCCAAGGTCGCCGCGGCGATCGCCTGGGGGCCCGGCCCGCGCGCCAGCCAGGCGCTGATGCTCGCCGCCCGCGCCCGCGCCCTGATCGACGGCCGCTATGCGCCCTCGCTCGACGACGTCGCGGCGCTGGCCGAACCGATCCTCCAGCACCGCATGGCGCTGTCGTTTGCCGCCCGCGCCGACGGCATGACCGTGCGCGACGTCATCGCGCAATTGAAGCAGAAGATCGGATAGCCGCTGCAATGGAACGCGCCGCACTCCGCCCGCTGATCGAGGGGAAGGCCATTGCCGCGGCGATGCCCGACCTCCTGATCGAGGCGCGGCGCGTCGCCAATGTCGTGCTCGCCGGCTGGCACGGCCGCCGCACCAGCGGGCGCGGCGAGACGTTCTGGCAGTTCCGCCCGTTCGTCAGCGGCGAGGCCGCCGACGCCATCGACTGGCGGCGCTCGGCACGCGACGAGCACCTGTATGTCCGCGAGATGGAATGGGAAGCGGCCCATACGCTCTGGCTGTGGGCCGACCTCTCGCCGTCGATGGATTTCCGCTCGCGCCTGGCGCCGGTCACCAAGCGCGATCGGGCGGTCGTGCTGACGCTGGCGCTGGCCGAGATGCTCGCCGCCGCCGGCGAGCGCATCGGGCTCCTCGGCGCGTCCGATCCCATCCTCGCCCGTAACGCCGCCGAACGCATCGCCGTGATCATTCCGCACGCCGCGAAAGCCGGCGGCATGAAGCCGCCGACGGCGGGGCTCCGCCGCTTCGCCGACGTCGTGCTGATCGGCGATTTCCTCGACCCGCTGCCCGAGATCGAGGAGACCCTGAACGGCATCCTCGCGGCCGGCGCGCGGGCGCATATCGTCCAGGTGATCGACCCGATCGAGGAAACGTTCCCCTACGCCGGGCGGACGGAATTCGTCGATCCCGAAACCGGCACCCGCCACGTCGTGTCGCGCGCCGAGCAATACCGCGACGAGTACCAGGCGCGGCTGGCGGCGCTGCGCGAGCACCTGCGCACGCTCTGCCGCCGTCTCGACTGGACGTTCATCGTCCACCGCACCGACCAGCCGGCGACGACGCCGCTGCTGGCGCTCCATGCCCGTCTGGCCGATCGCCAGGCGGCGATCGCCACACGGGCCGCATGAGCGGCGCGTTCGCCTTCGCCAACGCCGGGATGCTGGCGGCGCTGATTGCCCTGCCGGTCATCTGGTACTTCCTGCGCCTGACACCGCCGAAGCCGAAGACCGAGCCGTTCCCGCCGACGCGGATGCTGCTCGAGATCGCGCGCAAGGACGAGGAGCCGGCGCGGAGCCCGTGGTGGCTGACGGCGCTTCGGCTGGCACTGGCTGCGGCGGTGATCTTCGCGCTCGCCGGTCCCGTCTTTAAGCCGACCGGCGAAGTCGCGCCGGGCTCCGGACCGCTGCTCCTGATCGTGGACAACGGCTGGGCGGCGGCGCCGAAGTGGGACGCCACCCTTGCCACCGCGCGGCGCGTGCTCGACCTTGCCGCCGGCGAGAGCCGTCCGGTGTCGCTGCTCGCCACCGCCGAGCCGGCGAACCAGGATCTTGCGCCGTCCGACACCGCGACCATCGCCAAGCGGCTCGACGCGCTGGCGCCGCGGCCGTGGGCGCCGGACTACGCCGCGCTTGTCCCGGCGCTGGCGGCCGCGGCACAGGCGACGCCCTTCGGCGGCACGGCGTGGCTGTCCGACGGGCTCGGCGGGGATGGCGCGACGGCCCTTGCCAATGCCGTCGCCGCGGACGTGAAGGGCCCGGTGGTCGCCTATGCCGACACCGACGCCGCGCTCTTCGGCCTGAAGCCGCCGCTGAACACCGCCGACGCACTCGCCGTGCCGGTCGTGCGCCGCGCCTCCAGCGCCCCGGCGGCAGGCATCGTGCGGGCGAGCGACATCAAGGGCCGCGTGATCGGCGAGGCCAACTTCGCCTTCGCGCCGAGCGCGACCGAGGCGCAGGCCAAGTTCACGCTGCCGGTCGAGCTTCGCAACGACATCGTGCGGCTGGAAGTCGCCGGCGCCGACACCGCCGGCGCCGTGCAGCTTCTCGACGACCGCTGGCGGCGGCGGCAGGTCGGGCTGCTTTCCGGCACCGGCAGCGAGGCGGCGCAGCCCCTGCTCTCGCCGCTCTACTATATCTCGCGCGCCATCCAGCCGTTCGCCGACGTGCGCGAGCCGCGCGACGCCAACGCCGATGTCGCGATCCCCGACCTCATCAACGGCGGCGCCTCGATCATCGTCATGGCCGACATCGGCAACCTGACCGACGATGCCGAGAACGCGGTCGCGAAATGGGTAAGCGACGGCGGCACGCTGGTGCGCTTCGCGGGCCCACGGCTGGCCGCCGCGACCGACAAACTGATCCCGGTGACGCTCCGCCACGGCGACCGGACGCTGGGCGGCAGCCTGTCGTGGCAGACGCCGCAGCCGCTCGCCTCGTTCTCCGACAAGAGCCCGTTCGCCGGCATGACGGTGCCGAGCGACGTCGTCGTGAACCGGCAGGTGCTGGCCGAGCCGGATGGCACGCTCGCCGACCATACCTGGGCGGCGCTCGCCGACGGCACGCCGCTGGTCACCGCCGCGCCGCAAGGCAAGGGCTGGCTGATCCTTTTCCACGTCACCGCCGATACGAGCTGGTCGAGCCTGCCGCTCTCCGGCACGTTCGTGGAGATGCTGCGGCGGATCGTGAATTTCTCGGCGAGCGGCGGCAGCGCCGGCGAGATCGCCACGACGCCGCTTCCCGCCTATCGCCTGCTCGACGGCGCCGGCCGCTTCGCCCAACCGACGGCCGAGGCCGAACCGGTGCAGGGCGACCTGTCCAAGATCGCGGTCGGGCTCCGCCATCCGCCCGGCCTCTACGGCAGCGAGGACGGCTTCCGTTCGCTGAACCTGCTCGGCGCCAACGCCACGCTGGAGCCGTTCGCGCCGCCGGCCCGCGCCGACCTCAGCGTGCGCGCCTACCCGACATCGTCGCCGACGGTGCTGGCGCCGTGGCTGATCGCGCTCGCCGCGCTGCTTCTGGGCATCGACGCGCTCGCCGTGCTGTGGCTGAACGGCGGGCTGCGCTGGCGTCCGCGCCGCGCGGCTACCGCCGCCGCGATCGGCGGACTGGCGTTCCTCGCCCTCGCCGGGATTGCGACGCGCACCAACGCCGACGAGGCCGGCGATGCGTTTGCACTGGCCGCGATGGACAAGACCCACCTTGCCTACGTCATCACCGGCGATGCCGACGTCGACGCGACCAGCAAGGCCGGGCTCGCCGGCCTGTCGCAGGTGCTGACTGACCGCACGGCGCTCGAGCCCGGCGACCCGATCGGCGTCGATCCGTCGAAGGACGAACTCGCCTTCTTCCCGCTGATCTACTGGCCGATCGTCACCGACCAGCCGGCACCGACGCCGGCGACGATGGCGCGCGTCGACGCCTACATGCGTCAGGGCGGCTCGGTGCTGTTCGACACGCGCGACCAACTCGACCGCTCGATCTCGGTGAATTCGTTTGCCGGCACGCCGGCGGCGGAGCGGCTCCGCGACATGCTGGGCACCCTCGACGTGCCGCCGCTGGAGCCCGTGCCCGCCGACCATGTGTTGACCAAGGCGTTCTACCTGCTCAACGACTTTCCCGGTCGCTATGCCGGCGGGCCGCTCTGGGTCGAAGCCAGCGATACCTCCGACGACCATGCCGACCGTCCGGTACAGGCCGGCGACGGCGTCTCGACCATCCTGATCACCGAGAACGATTTTGCCGGCGCCTGGGCGGTGGACGACAACCGCGAGTTCCTGTTTCCGACGGTGCCTTCCGACCCGCTCCAGCGCGAGATGGCCTACCGCACCGGCGTCAACATCGTGATGTACACGCTGACCGGCAACTACAAAGCCGATCAGGTACACGTCCCGGCGCTGCTCGAGCGGCTGGGGCAGTAAGCGCCGATGAACTGGTCGCTGTCCTTCGATCCGCTGGTCCCGCTGCCGGTCGTCGTGGCGCTGGCGGTGCTGGCGCTCGTGCTGATCGTGCCCGGCATCGTGCGCCGCATGCGCGGCGCCTGGCTGCGCGCGCTCGCCGCGGTGGCCCTGATCGCGGCGGTCGCCAACCCCGTGCTGCTCAACGAGGACCGCCAGCCGCTCTCCACGATCGTGGCGCTGGTCGTCGACAAGAGCGCCAGCCAGTCGCTCGACGGTCGCGACAAGGTGACCGCGGCGGCGGAAGCCCAGATCAAGCAGCAGCTCGCGGAGTTCCGCGACGTCGAGGTGCGCACCGTCGAGGCCGGCGGCAGCCAGGGCGGGACGCCGGTCGACGGCACGTCGCTGTTCGGGCCGTTGGCGACGGCGCTTGCCGATGTGCCGCCGGAGCGCGTCGGCGCCACCATCATGCTGACCGACGGCGAGGTCCACGACATTCCGGCCAACGCCGCCAACCTGCCGGCGGCGCCGCTCCATGTGCTGCTCTCCGGCCACGACGGCGAGAAGGACCGCCGCATCGTCATCGATCAGGCGCCGCGCTTCGGTATCGTCAACGAGCGCCAGACGATCCGCTTTCGCGTCGTCGATGACGGCGTGACCGGCGCCGACGGGCCGGTGCAGGTCGCGATCACCCGCGACGGCGACCCGCTCTCGACCGAGACGGTGACGCCCGGCCAGCCGGCGGAGCTCACCGTGGACATCGCCCACGGCGGCCAGAACATCTTCGAGTTCGAGGCGACGCCGCTGGCCGGCGAGCTGACGCCGGTGAACAACCGCGCCGCCGTCGAGATCGAAGGCATCCGCGAGAACCTGCGCGTGCTGCTGGTTTCCGGCGAACCGCTCGCCGGCGTGCGG
>JBEHXS010000083.1:0-11253 GCA_048498575.1 Pseudomonadota bacterium | reverse complement strand
CCGGTGACGGGAAACGGCAAGACGACCGAGAGCAGGTGCAGGCCGGTGTGGATGCGCATGTGACGGTAGCGGCGCTCCCAGTCGAGCACTGCCGTCAGCGTCTCGCCCGGCTCCGGCAAGGCCTGATCGTCGCCCGGCACATGGACGATGTCGGCCTTCGTGTCGCCGTACACGGTCGTCGCGATGGCGATGGTGCCGCCATCGCTGCGCGTCAGGCGGCCGGTGTCGCCGGGCTGGCCGCCGCCGGTGGCGTAGAACACGGTGCGGTCGAGCAGGATGCCGCGCCGGTCGTTAACGGCGACAACGGTCGCCGGCGCGTCGCGGAGATACGCATCGTCACGGAAGAGAAGATCGGTTGCCATTCCCGGACTGTAGCCGCCCGCACGGGCAGGGCGCAAACGCTCAGGGCGCTCCGACGAATGGCACGCGGATCGGGGGTTTGGCCGCTAGCCATGGCGGCGTCGGCAGGCTGTGGCTGCGCAGGAAGTCTGCATTGTAGAGCTTCGACTGATAGCGTGTGCCGCCGTCGGCGAGGATCGTGACGATCGTCTTGCCACGCCCCAGATCGCGGGCAAGGCGGATCGCGCCCGCCACGTTGATTGCCGACGAGCCGCCGAGCAGAAGCCCCTCGTGTTCGGCCAGATCGAACAGTACCGGGATCGCCTCGCTGTCCGGGATGACGTAGGCCTTGTCGACTCTGATGTCGCCGACGATCGGCGTCGAGCGGCCGAGCCCGATACCCTCGGTGATCGAGGTTCCGGGCGAGACCGTGGCCTTGCCCGTTGTGAAGAGACTGGCCATCGCCGCGCCTTCCGGGTCGGCGCAGCCGATGACGATGCCCGGCAGCGCCTCCTGAAGAAACGTCGCGGTCCCGGCGAGCGTTCCGCCGGTCCCGACCGAGCAGATGAAGGCGTCGACGTTGCCGTCCGTCTGCCGCGCGATTTCGGGGCCCGTCGTCAGGTAGTGCGCGCGACGGTTCTGGAGGTTGTTCCACTGGTCGGCAAAGAGCACGCCGTTCGGCTCGCTCTTGCGCAATTCGTCGGCAAGCCGCCGGGCGACGTGCTGATAGTTGTCCGGGTCGCTGTACGGCTTCGCCGGCACCTCGATCAGAGTGGCGCCTGCCAGCCGCAGCGTTTCCTTCTTCTCCTGGCTCTGCGTATCCGGGATGACGATGATAGTGCGGTAGCCGCGCGCGCTTGCCACCAGCGCCAGCCCGATGCCGGTGTTGCCGGCGGTGCCCTCGACGATGACCCCGCCCGCCTTCAGCGACCCGTCGGTCTCCGCGGCGAGGATCATCTGGCGGGCCGGCCGGTCCTTCACCGACTGGCCGGGGTTCAGGAACTCGGCCTTGCCGTAGATCTCGCAGCCGCTGCTTTCGGAGGCGCGCCGTAGCCGGATCAGCGGCGTGTTGCCTATGGCGTCGATGACGCTCTGCCTGATGTCCATGCCCGGGAATCCGCTGCCGCCTGCGTGCGATTTTGCGGCAACCTATGCGCTGGACGATGGTGCTTCAAGAAAGCCGCTGCTGCCTTGGCTTATTCCGCGGGAACGAGAATCCCGCCACGCGGCGCGTTCAGGTATGCCCACGTCGGCCGCTTGAACAGGAAGCGCAGCGGCGTATTGCGCACGCTCCAGAACAGGGCGAGCGGGAAGAATACCCCGCACGCCGTGACGATCATCGACACCGTGCCGAGGTCGGCGATGATGCCGGTCTTGAGGAGAACCGTCCGGGCGATGGCCATCGGCAGGAAGAAGGCGAGGTAGATGACGATGGAGTTGCGCCCGCAGTAGCGGACGGCGGCCATGAGGTCGCTCTTGGAGAGCAAGGTCGAGAGCGTGACGACCGCAATCGCTCCGACAAATCCGAGGGCGAGGCCAATGCCAGGAATCTCGGAAACGCCGCCGAACACGGCGACGCCCTCGATCACTGACCAGACCGCCAGATATAGCACCGCGAGGTGCCCATGCTTCAGCACGGTCGCGGCGTAGCGGAAGATCGCCGGCGCAAAGACGTAGCCGGAGTAGAAGAACACGAAGCGCTGGCAGAACTCGTCGGGAATGGTCCAGCCGGTGTTGACGTTCGATATCTGCAATGCGGCGCCGATCAGCCAGATGATCCACCAGGGGACGCGCTTGGTCGCCTTCACCAGCACGAAGAAGATCGGCAGCAGGTAGATGAACCAGATCGTGCCGAACGGGTCGATGAAGGCCAATGCATATTGGCGCGCGAGCTCCGCCGGACCGCCGCCGTGGGCAATCAGCGGCGCCTTGAAGGCGAACTGGATGGTCAGCCACAGGACGTAGAAATAGGCGAAGTGGATGACCTTCTTGTCGAGATAGGTCCGCCAGTCGCGGTCGATCACGCGCGACAGGAAGAGGCCGGAGATCATGAAGAAGTCGGGCATGCGGAACGGCTTGGCGAACGCGACGATAGTGTCCGCCCAGCCGGTCGCGCCGGCAGCGTCCTGCACGCCGAGCGTCGAATGCATCATCACTACCATGATGATGCAGAAGCCCTTTGCGTAGTCGACCCACGCGACGCGTTCGTAGCTGTTGCTGCTGGCCATGCGCGATCCGGCGTTCCTTCGCCCGATCGCGATCTTAGGGCGCGCGTCGCGAGCCGACGCCATTTCGATTCAGATATCGAACGTTAGGGTTAAGTCGGTCGCCGCGAAGGCAACAAAAAACCCCGCCCGCGGAAGCGGGCGGGGTGTCGTGGTCTTGGCCGACGATTACTGCGCCGGGGTCGTCGCGTTATCAGCCGGCGCTGCCGGGGCCATCGTGCCGGCCGGAGCGGTCGTGCTGTTGTCAGCCGGGGCCGCCGGAGCCATCGTGTCGGCCGGAGCCGTCGTGGTGCTGTCCGCCGGAGCGGCCGGCGCCGGAGCGGCCGGAGCCATCGAGCTGCTGTCGGCCGGAGCTGCGGGCGCCGGAGCAGCCGGGGCCGGAGCGGTGGTCGTATCGGTAGCGGCCGGCGGGGTCGGCGCCGGGCCCATCCAGGCCTTGGCAGCGTAGTAGATCACACCGAGCACGATGATCGCGATGATGATGTAGATGATCGTGCGGCTGCCGCCACCCTGGCTCTGGTTCATTCTGTCGTTTTGTGACACCTGAGGTCTCCTGTGGTCACTTCTTTATGCCCGCCAGCCGGTAGTCATCCGACTCTTAACGCTAAACGTGGCTAGCGCATTCCTTGGCGAAACTGGCTCCCCGGGCTGGACTCGAACCAGCGACCATTCGATTAACAGTCGAATGCTCTACCAACTGAGCTACCGGGGATCGCGGCGCGCTTGTATCAAAGCCGTCCGGCGTTGCAAAGGCGGCGGGGGTCATAATTCCGCGACCTTATTCTGGTTGTCTCATCCCCGGGCCATCCCCATCTTCACTTATCGACAAAGCCAGAAGGTGCCGCGTGCCGAAAGTCCGGTTAGGACGGTTTTCCATGCAGTTGCCGCGCAATCGCTTCGTGCGCATTGCGCTGGGCGGTACGCTGGTGGTCGTCGGAGGGCTTTTCGGCTTCCTGCCGGTTCTCGGCTATTGGATGGTGCCGCTGGGGTTGCTCGTCCTTGCGTCGGACATTCCGATGATTCGGCGGTGGAACCGCCGCGCCAGCGTCGCGATCGTCGGCTGGTGGAAGGGCCGCAAGGTCCGCGTCAAGCGCGATCCGGCTTCGGCGCCGTCGAATTCTCAATAGCTCTGAGCCGCCATCGCGCGCCGTCGGCGTGCAGCGTCACCCGCGTCAGCGGCGCAATGTCGATCTGCCAGAACGCGGCCGGCGGCGCATCCAGCGCCGTTACGATCGCTCCCCGCATCACCGCGGCATGACTGACGGCCGTCACCCAGCCGCTGCCTGACGCCAGCCGCGCCATCAGCGCGCGGGTGCGCTCGAGCAGCGCAGCGATCGACTCGCCACCATGCGGCGCCGAACGCGGGTCCGTCATCCATCGCGCCAATCCTTCCGGATCACGCTCCTCGATTTCCGCCGGCGTCGCTCCTGCCCACTCTCCACAGTCGAGATCGCGGAGCGCTTCATCGGTTGCGGCACCGACGAGGCCGATCGCGGTTGCGGTCTGCCGCGCACGCAGGGCCGGCCCGGTTAGCGCGATATCGGGCGTGCGCAGGGTGCCGCGGAGCGCCGTGGCATCCGCGGCGCCACGCTCGTCGATCGGCTCGTCCGTCGGGAAAGCGGCGCGATGCGTCGCCGGCGTCGATGCACAGGCAACCAGAAGCAGTCGGATCATGCGCAGCGCCGCGTTGACAATCGTCTGGCCATGCCGGCATGATCTACGGGCAAATTCGCGGGTGCGGAAGCCGGTGTGATTCCGGCGCGGTCGCGCCACTGTAATCGTCCCTTCTCGGACGAAAGTCAGACCCCTCCCGCGGACTGATTGCGCTTCGACTGGGACGCGTTATCCCTAGGAGGACATTCTGATGACCCACGCCGCTTTTGCGCCGGCCACGCAGCCGGTTGCCATTCCCGTCCGCGCGCTCGTTCCCTGGGCCGTTTTCGTCGGCCTGCTGGCGCTCGTCGCGATCTATCTCATCGGCGTCGAGGAGGGGGCCATGGCCATCTTCCCCGGCATGTACGTGCATGAGTTTGTCCACGACGGACGGCATCTCCTCGGCTTCCCCTGTCACTGACGGGGCGGTCATGATCCAGACACTGTTGGTCCGTGGCATGCTCGTCGGGCTGGTTGCCGGCTTGCTTGCCTTTGCCTTTGCCAAGACCTTCGGCGAACCCAACGTCGATACCGCCATTGCCTTCGAAGATTCGATGCATGACGCGGAGGCCAAGGCGGCGCTCGCCGCCGGGCAGCCGGCGCCGCCTCCGGAAATGGAACTGGTCAGCCGGCCCGTACAGTCCAGCATCGGGCTGTTCACCGGCGTAGTCGTATACGGCGCTGCATTCGGCGGGATCTTCGCGCTGGTGTTCGCGTTTGCCTGGGGGCGCGCCGGTCGTATCAGCCCGCGGGCACTCGCTGCCATCATCGCCCTGATCGGCTACGCGGCGATCGTCGTCGTGCCGCAGCTCAAATATCCGGCCAATCCGCCTTCGGTTGGCGAGCCCGACACGATCGTGGTCCGGACCGAGCTATTCCTCGCGATGCTGCTCGTATCCATCCTCGCGGCGGCGGCGGCGACCTATCTGCGCGCGCAACTCCTGCCGCGCCTGGGCGGATGGAACGCGACATTGGCCGCTGCCGCCGCCTTTGTCGTGGTGGTCGCGATCGGCATGGCGGTCCTGCCTACGGTGAACGAGGTGCCGGAAGGCTTCCCGGCCGCAACGCTGTGGCAGTTCCGGCTGGCCTCGCTCGGTACGCAGGCGATCCTCTGGGCGACGTTCGGTGTGCTCTTCGGCTGGCTCACCGAACGCAGCCTCGCGGCACGATAGTGGCCGCCTCCCGCCGTGTGCTGGTGCTTGGCGGCCAGCGGTCCGGCAAGAGCCGCTACGCCGAACAGCTTGTCACGGCCAGCGGTGGCGCGCGCGTCTACGTTGCTACCGCTGCGGCCGGCGACGAGGAGATGGCGCAACGCATCGCCGGCCACCAGAACCGGCGTGGTTCCGGCTGGCGCACCGTCGAGGAGCCCCTCGATCTGCCACGCGCCATCGTTCACGAGGCCGGCGACGGATTCCACGTGCTCGTCGATTGCCTGACCATCTGGGTGTCCAATCTCATGGGCGCCGGGCGGGACATCGAGGCGGAAACGACGCGGCTGGTCGAGGCACTCCGCGAGGCACGCGGCGACGTCGTGCTGGTCAGCGGCGAGGTCGGTCTCGGCGTCATTCCCGACAACGTGCTGGCGCGGCGCTATGCCGACGCGCTCGGGCTTGTCAACCAGCGCGTCGCGGAAGTCGCCGATCGCGTCGTGCTGGTCGCGGCCGGCCTGCCGCTTGTCTTGAAATCGGAGCAGACGCTCCACGAGGTCACGATATGAACGCACCGGCCCGCATACCCGCGACCATCGTCACCGGCTTTCTCGGTGCCGGCAAGACGACGCTGATCCGCGAGTTGATCGCGCGTGCCAAGGGGCGGCGGATCGCCATCGTCGTCAACGAATTCGGCGACATGGGCTTCGACGGCTCGCTCATCGCCGAATGCGACGACGATTGTCGACCGGATCACATCGTCGAACTTACCAACGGCTGCATCTGCTGCACGGTCGCCGACGAATTCCTGCCGACGATCGAGGCGCTGCTGAAGCGCAACCCCGCGCCCGAGCACATCGTCATCGAGACGTCGGGCCTCGCTCTGCCGCAGCCGCTGGTCCGCGCTTTCGCCTGGCCGGACGTCAAGCATCGCGTCACCGTCGATGGCGTCGTTACCGTGGTCGATGCGGCGGCCGTCTCGGAGGGCCGCTTCGCCCCCGACCTCGAAGCGACAAAGGCGCAGCTCGCCGCCGATCCGGCGATTGCCCACGACGATCCGATCGAGGAGCTGTTCGAAGACCAGCTCCGCTGTGCCGATCTCGTGGTCATGACCAAGGCTGATCTCGTCACGGCGGAGGCGCTGGCCTCGGCCGAGGCGACCGTGCGGCGTGAAGCGCGCCCCGGCACCAGCGTGGTCAACGCGCGCGCCACGCCGGCGGATGTGCTGTTCGGCATCGCGGCGTCGGCCGAAGACGACATGCGCGGCCGCGAAAGCCATCACGAGCTCGAAGGCGAGGAGCACGACCACGACGATTTCGATTCGTTCGTAGCGGCGGTTCCGCCACTGGCTTCGCTGGCCGAGGTGAAAGCGCGCGTCGCCCGGGCGCTCGCCGTGCCGGGGGTGCTCCGCGTCAAGGGTCGCATCGCCGTGTCCGGCAAGACCGCGCCCGCGGTCGTCCAGGCGGTAGGCCCGCGCGTCGATGTTTCGTTTGCGCCCGAAGCGGCGACCGGCGGCCTCGTCGTCATCGGGCTCCGCGGCATGGACCGTGCCGCGGTGATGAGCGCCCTCGGCGGATAAACGCAATGCACCTCCTTGCCGGCGAGGCCCTGCGCATCGACGACGGCGATGCCGCCGTCGATTTGGCGCAGCCGCCGGGCGATATCGTTATTCTCTCGGCGGCGGACAGCGAACTCGCGGCGCTCGCCGAGGCGGCGCGGCCGCGCGCCGCCGGCGCACCCACCATCCGCTTCGCCAATCTCGGTCAGCTTGCCCATCCGATGTCCGTCGATCTCTACGTCGACAAGACCGTGTCCCGCGCTCGCCTTGTCGTCGTCCGGGCCATGGGCGGCGCCGGCTACTGGCCGCACGGGCTGGAGCGCCTGCGGGCGGAAGCGCGGAGCGGCGGACCGCTGGTCGCCGTCATGCCGGGCGAAGACAAATGGGACGCCGGCCTCGAGGCTTACGCCACGGTCGCCGCCGAAGATTGCCGCCAGCTCTGGCGTTATCTGGTCGAGGGCGGGGCGGAGAACGCCGCCCGCGCGCTCGCCTTCTGCGATCACCTGATCGGCCGCGCCGATCGCCCTCAGCAAGCCTCGGTTCTGCCCCATGCCGGGCTGTGGCAGGTCGGCGATCTCGCGGCGTGGCGTCACGACAATGCCGGCAAGCCGGTCGCGCCTGTCGTCTTCTACCGCGCGCTCGTGCAAGGCGCCTCGACTGCCCCGATCGAGGCGCTCGCGGCCGCGCTGCGCGACGAGGGGCTCGCGCCGCTGCCGATCTACGTCACCAGCCTCAAGGATCGCGAGTCGGAGGCGTTCCTGCGCGACAGCCTGTCAGCCGTCTCGCCCGCGGTCGTGCTCAACACCACGGCCTTTGCCGTCTCCCGCATCGGCGAGGCCCACGCCGGAACGGTGCTGGATGAACCGGGGCGGCCAGTGTTTCAGGTCGTGCTTGCCGGCTCGACCGAGGCGGCGTGGCGCGAGAGTCCACGCGGGCTCCTGCCGCGCGACCTCACCATGAACGTGGTCCTGCCCGAGGTGGACGGGCGCATCCTGACGCGCGCGATATCCTTCAAGGCGCATGCATCGGCAGGCGCGCCCTACGCGCCGAATGGCGATCGCGTCCGCTTCGTCGCCGCGCAGGTCGCGGCATGGGCGCACCTCGGCGCGAAATCTCCTGCACGGCGCCGCATCGCGCTTGTCCTGTCCAACTATCCCGACCGCGACGGCCGCATCGCCAACGGCGTCGGCCTCGACACGCCTGAAAGTGCCGCGCGTATCGCCGCCGCGATGGCCGGCGCCGGCTACGCGCTCGCCGGGTTCCCATCCACCGGTGCCGATCTCATGGCGCTGCTCACCGGGCCGGATGGACGTGATGGCGCGCGCCTTTCACTTGCCGCTTACCGCGCTTTCTTCGACGCGCTTCCGGAATCCGCCCGCGCCGCCATCGCCGAACGTTGGGGCGCGCCTGAGTCCGATCCGTCCTTTGTGGTCAGTGCCTTCCGCATCGCCGCGCATCGTTTCGGCAACGTCGTGGTCGGCATCCAGCCGCAGCGCGGCTACGCCATCGATCCCAAGGCGACCTACCACGATCCGGCGCTTGTGCCGCCGCACGGCTACCTCGCGTTCTATGCCTGGCTTCGGCGCGAATTCGCCGCCGACGCCATCGTGCACGTCGGCAAGCACGGCAACCTCGAATGGCTGCCGGGCAAGGCGCTCGGTCTTTCGGCGTCGTGCTGGCCGGAGGTTGCGCTCGGCCCCGTGCCGCTGATCTATCCGTTCATCGTCAACGATCCGGGCGAGGGCAGCCAGGCCAAGCGGCGTGCGTCGGCCGTCATCGTCGATCACCTGATGCCGCCGATGACGCGCGCCGAGACCTACGGCCCGCTGGCCGAGCTCGAGACGCTGATCGACGAGTATTATCTTGCCGCCGGCATCGACAAACGCCGGCGCGACTATCTGGCCGGCGAAATCATCGCGCTCGCCGAGCGCCACGGCCTCGACAGGGACCTCCGGCTCGCGCGCGACGATCCGGACGCGCTCCGCACCATTGATGCGCATCTCTGCGAATTGAAGGAGATGCAGATCCGCGACGGGCTCCACATCCTCGGCGCGTCGCCGACAGATCGCCAGCGTACCGACACGCTGGTCGCGATCGCGCGCTCGCCGCGCGCCGGCGGCCGCCCTGAGGACGCGTCGCTCCACCGCGCCATCGCCGATGACCTCGGCCTCGGTTTCGATCCGCTCGACGGCGATCCCGGTGCCCCCTGGGGCGGCCCGCGCCCGACCGCGCTTGCTGAGGTATCGCACGCGCCGTGGCGCACGAACGGCGATACGGTCGAGCGCATCGAGCTGTTGGCGGCAGAATTGGCCGCATCCTTGCAGCACCCTCAGCCGTCGCCCCGGCGAAGGCCGGGGTCCAGCAGCGACGGCGTAGCCGTCGCCAAGAAAGACTTGGATTCCGGCCACCGCGGGAAAGGCAAGGTAAATCAGCCGGTTGGCCCACGCACCGGTACTGTCCTCGGCTGGATCGCCGATACGCTCGCGCCTTCCCTCGATTCCTCCGGGGCCGCCGAGATCGCCGCCGTGCTGACCGGCCTCGACGGCCGCTTCATCCCGCCCGGTCCCTCCGGTGCGCCGACGCGTGGCCGGCCCGAGGTGCTGCCCACCGGCCGCAACTTCTATTCCGTCGATGTCCGTGCCGTGCCGACGGCCGCCGCATGGGCGCTCGGCCGCAAGGCGGCCGATGCCGTCGCACTCCGGTACTTCCAGGACGAGGGCGAATGGCCGCGTTCGATCGCGCTCTCAGCATGGGGCACGTCTAACATGCGGACCGGCGGCGACGACATCGCGCAGGTCATGGCCTTCATCGGCGCCGAGCCCGTATGGGAAGCCGGCACCGGCCGCGTTACCGGCTTCCGCGTTCTGTCGCTGGCGGAACTCGGCCGGCCGCGCATCGACGTCACGCTGAAGATCTCCGGCATGTTCCGCGATGCCTTTCCGGCGCAGATCGACCTCATCGATTCCGCCATGCGCGCGATCGCTGCGTTGGCCGAGGACTCCTCCGCCAATTCGCTCGCGGCCAACGGCGTCGGTCCGCGCATCTTCGGCGCGCGCCCGGAAGCCTACGGCGCCGGGCTGCAAGCGCTCATCGACACGGGTGCGTGGGATAAGCGCGCCGATCTGGTCGATGCTTTCCTGGCGTGGGGCGCCTTCGCCTACGGCAGCGGCAGCGAAGGTGCCGCGGCGCGCGCCGCGTTTGCCGCCCGCCTCAAGGCCGCTGACGCTGTCCTGCACAATCAGGACAACCGCGAGCACGACATCCTCGATTCCGACGACTACTACCAGTTCCAGGGCGGGCTCGCGTCCACGGTGGAGGCGCTGAAGGGCGTCGCGCCGCGCCTCTACCACGGCGATACCGCGCGGCCGGAGAAGCCGGTGATCCGCTCGCTTGACGAGGAGATCGCGCGGGTCGTGCGCGGCCGCGCCGCCAATCCGAAATGGATCGCCGGCGTCATGCGCCATGGCTACAAGGGCGCCTTCGAGATGGCCGCCACGGTCGATTACCTGTTCGCCTTCGCCGCTACCACCAACGCTGTGAAGGACCATCATTTCGACCAGCTTTTCGACGCTTATCTCGATGACGCCGCGGTGCGCGCCTTCATCGCGGAAAACAACGCGCCGGCGCTCCGCGAGATGGCGGCGCGTTTCCGCGAGGCGATCGATCGCGGCCTATGGGCGCCGCGCCGCAACAGCACCTATGATGCGCTCTCGGCGCTGATCGCCGAGCGCCGGGAAGCCGCCGAATGAAAGACATGAACGAAGCCGAGCTCGACGCCCGCCACGCCGAGAAGATGCGCAAGAAGAAGGCGGCGCGCGACAAGATCCTCGCGACCAAGACCATCGAGAAGGGTCTGGTCATCGTCCACACCGGCAAGGGCAAGGGCAAGTCGACCGCTGCTTTCGGCATGGTCTTCCGTGCGCTGGGTCACGGCATGCCGGTTGCCATCGTCCAGTTCGTCAAGGGCAAGTGGCAGACCGGCGAGCGCGTCGCGCTGGAGAAATTCGGCGACCTCGTCTCGATCAACACGATGGGCGAGGGCTTCACCTGGGACACGCAGGACCGCCAGCGCGACATTGCCGCGGCGCGCGCTGCGTGGGACCGGGCGAAGGAGATCATCGCCGCCGGGAAGCACAAGGTCGTCCTGCTCGACGAGCTCAACATCGTGCTCCGCTACGATTACCTGCCGCTCGCTAAGGTCGTCGCCTTCATCCGCGACCAGAAGCCGGCGGACGTCCACGTCATCATCACGGGGCGCAACGCCGCCGACGAGCTGATCGAGATCGCCGATCTCGTCACCGAAATGGAGATGCTGAAGCATCCCTTCCGT
>JBEHXS010000082.1:0-11480 GCA_048498575.1 Pseudomonadota bacterium | reverse complement strand
GGCTTCACCCACTTCGACTATCTCGATCCGAACGCGCCGAAGGGCGGGCGGATGAATTTCGCGCCGCCCAACTGGCAGACCAACCAGTCGGTCCAGACCTTCAACACGCTGAACGCCTTCGTGCTGAACGGCGACTCGCCGCCGCGCATGGAGCTGACCTTCGATTCGCTGATGACGCGGGCCGCGGACGAGCCCGACGCGATCTACGGCCTGGTGGCCGAAAGCGTCGACGTCTCGGACGATCTTGCGACGTACACTTTCCACCTCAGGCCGGAGGCGCGTTTCCATGACGGCTCGCCGCTGACCGCCGACGATGTCGCCTTCTCGCTCGCCCTGGTGCGCGACAAGGGCCACCCGGCTTTGGCCGAATCCCTGAAGCCGATGACCAAGGTGGAGGCGCCGGACGCGCACACGGTGACGCTGACGCTGTCGGATGCGCGGACGCGGCAGACCATCCTCGGCATCGCCGGCGAAACGCCGATTTTCGCCAAGGCGTTCTATTCGACGCACCCGTTCGATTCGTCCTCGCTCGACATTCCGCTGGGCTCGGGCGCCTACCAGGTCGGCGACCTCGCCGCCGGCCGCTACATCGAATACGAGCGCGTCGCCGATTACTGGGGCAAGGACCTGCCGGTGAACGCCGGCACCGCCAACTTCGAGACCATCCGCATCGATTTCTTCACCGAGCGGCAGACGGCGTTCGAGGCCTTCAAGAAGGGCGACATCACCTTCCGCGAGGAATTCACGGCGCTGACCTGGGCGACGGGCTACGATTTTCCGGCGCTGACCGCCGGCAAGGTGAAGAAGACGACGGAGTTCGCGACCGAGAAGCGGCCGGCGCTGCAGGGCTTCTACATCAACACGCGGCACGCCAAGTTCGCCGACCCGCGGACGCGCGAGGCGATCGGCCTCTGCTTCGACTTCGAATGGTCGAACGCCAACCTGTTCTATGGCTCCTATACGCGCCTGGCCTCGCTCTTCGGCCCCTCGGACTATGCCGCGAGCGGAACGCCGACGCCGGGCGAACTTGCGCTTCTGGCGCCATTCCGCTCGTCGCTGCCGGCGAGCGTCTTCGGCGATGCGTACGTGCCGCCGAAGACCGACGGCTCGGGCCGCGACCGCGCCGTGCTCAAGCAGGCGTCCGACCTGCTGGCGGCCGCCGGCTGGGACCAGGTCAACGGCGAGGTCGTCGACAACGAAGGCGCGCCGTTCGAGCTCGAGTTCCTCAGCCTCGGCGACGAGGTCTACACGCGCTTCCTGACGCCCTTCGCCAACAACCTGAAGGCTCTCGGCATCTCGGCTACCGTGCGGCAGGTCGATCCGGCGCAGTACCAGTCGCGCGTCGAAGCCTTCGATTTCGACATTATGCTCGGCGCCTTCCATTTCTCGCCGACGCCACTGACCGAGCTCATCCAGTTCTACGATTCCAAGGCTGCCGACCAGCAGGGCAGCAACAACCTTGCCGGCGTGAAGGAGCCCGCCATCGACGCGGCGCTGGCGCTGCTGCCGACGGTGGACAGCCGCGACAAGCTCGAGGCGGTGACGCGCACCGTCGACCGCGTGCTGCGCGCCGGGCACTACATCATCCCGGCGTGGTATCTCGCCGATCACCGGCTGGCCTACTGGGACATCTTCGGCCATCCGCCGGCCAAACCCGACTACGACTTCGCGCCGGAAACGACGTGGTGGTTCGACAAGGACCGCGCCACGGCGATCGGGTATGCAGGCTGAGATGACGAGTTTCTCCCGCGATGACACCCGCACGCCAACCTCCCCCTTGAGGGGAGGTCGAAATCGCGTTGGCGATTTCAGGAGGGGGTGCGACCTTCGCTGCCCGGGCGATAACTCCTCCCCAAAGCCGCTACGCGGGTTTGACCCTCCCTCAAGCGGAGGGTTGAATTCTGGTTCTGCGGCGTGTGCGGGTAACGGGTAGATGGGCGCTTACGTCCTCCGCCGCATCCTTCTCATCATCCCGACGATGATCGGGATCATGGCGATCAGCTTCGTGGTGGTGCAGTTCGCGCCCGGCGGCCCGGTCGAGCGCGTCATCGCGCAGCTGCAGGGGCAGGACGTCGATCCGACCTCGCGCATCAGCGGTTCGACCGGCGGCGATTTCGCCGGCACCGCCGCGACCAGCGCGACCAACAACGAGGCGGGCACCGCCAACACCTCGAAGTATCGCGGCGCCCAGGGCCTCGATCCCGAGTTCATCGCGCAACTGGAGAAGCAGTTCGGCTTCGACAAGCCGCCGCTCGAGCGCTTCGGCCTGATGCTCTGGAACTACGCCCGCTTCGATTTCGGCGAGAGTTATTTCCGCGACATCAGCGTCATCCAGTTGATCCGCGAGAAGATGCCGGTCTCGATCTCGCTCGGCCTGTGGATGACGCTGCTGTCGTATGCCATCTCGATTCCGCTGGGCATCCGCAAGGCGGTGAAGGACGGCTCGCGCTTCGATGTCTGGACGTCCGGCGTCATCGTCGTCGGCTATGCGATTCCGGGCTTCCTGTTCGCGATCCTGCTCATCATCCTGTTCGCCGGCGGCTCGTTCTGGAACATCTTCCCGCTGCGCGGCCTGTGGTCGGATCAATACGTGAAGATGCCGTTCTGGCAGTGGATCACCGACCCGGCGGCGCTCGCCGATTATTTCTGGCATCTCGTGCTGCCGCTGACGGCGATGGCGCTTTCGGCCTTCGCCACGACGACGCTGCTCACCAAGAATTCCTTCCTCGACGAAATCCGCAAGCAGTACGTGGTGACGGCGCGCGCCAAGGGCCTGAACGAGCGCCAGGTGCTGTACGGGCACGTCTTCCGCAACGCCATGCTGATCGTGATTTCGGGCTTTCCCGGCGCCTTCATCAGCTCTTTCTTCGCCGGCTCGCTGCTGATCGAGACGATCTTCTCGCTCGACGGTCTCGGCCTGCTCTCCTTCGAGTCGGTGCTGAACCGCGACTACCCGGTGGTATTCGCCACCCTCTACATCTTCTCGCTCGTCGGCCTGGCGGTGAACCTGATCTCCGACCTCACCTACATGTGGATCGATCCGCGCATCGATTTCGAGACGCGCGAGGTTTGACGCCCATGGACGCCAAGCTCACCGACAATCTCGAACGGCAGGGCTTCGACACCATCGAGCCGCAGCCCGGCGAGACGCAGCCGCCGCCGAGGAAGACGCGCTTCGCCCTGTCGCCGATCAACCAGCGCCGCCTGTCCAACTTCAAGCGCAACCGGCGGGGCTACTGGTCGCTGGTCATCTTCCTCGTCGTCTTCGTCCTGACGCTGTTCGCCGAGCTCATCTCGAACGACCGGCCGCTTCTTGTTTCCTACAAGGGCGAGTTGCTGTTTCCGGCGGTCATCGACTATCCCGAAGCGACGTTCGGCGGCTTCCTCGCCACCACGGACTATCGCGATCCGTACATCCAGGACGAGATCCAGTCGCACGGCTGGATGGTGTGGCCGCCGATCCGCTATTCATACCAGACGGTGAACAACGAGATCCCGACGCCGGCGCCGTCGGCGCCGTGGTGGATGATGTCGCTCGCCGATCGCTGCGCGCACTACCCGCAGGGCGTCAACGACCCGAACTGCACGATCGGCAACTGGAACTGGCTGGGCACCGACGACCAGGGCAGGGACGTGGTCGCGCGGCTGATCTACGGCTTCCGCATCTCGGTCCTGTTCGGCCTGACGCTGGCGATCATCTCGTCGATCATCGGCGTCGCCGCCGGCGCCGTGCAGGGCTACTTCGGCGGCTGGATCGACCTCGGCTTCCAGCGCTTCATCGAGATCTGGACGTCGATCCCGGCGCTCTACCTGCTGCTCATCGTCTCCTCGGTGATCGCGCCGAGCTTCTGGGTGCTGCTCGGCATCCTGCTCTTGTTCTCGTGGGTATCGCTGGTCGGCGTCGTGCGCGCCGAGTTCCTGCGCGGACGCAACTTCGAGTACATCAACGCGGCGCGGGCGCTCGGCGTCTCCGACCGCACGATCATCTTCCGCCACCTGCTGCCGAACGCGATGGTGGCGACGCTGACCTTCCTGCCGTTCATCCTCAACGGCTCGATCTCGACGCTGACCTCGCTCGACTTTCTGGGCTTCGGCCTGCCGGTCGGCTCGCCCTCGCTGGGCGAGCTGCTCGCGCAGGGCAAGGACAATATCCACGCGCCGTGGCTGGGCCTCACCGGCTTCTTCTCGATCTCGATCATGCTGTCGCTCCTCATCTTCATCGGCGAAGCCGTGCGCGACGCGCTCGATCCGCGAAAGACGTTCACATGAAGCTCGCTCTCCTCGCCTTCGCGCTGCTGCTGGCGCCACTGGCCGCCTCCGCCGCCGAGAACCGCCAGACGGCGGGCGAGGCCGGCGCCGGCGTCTGGGGTCTCGACCCCGACGCGACCTCGGCCTCGCTTGCCCGCGACGGCTGGAAGTTTCTCGCCATGTCGACGATGTCGTGGCCGGACGGCCGCCAGGCGGTGGTGACGCTGTGGCAGTCGAAGCTCGGCGACTACGCCCGCTGCTTCGACTATTTCGACGCCGCGCTGAAGCAGGCCGGCGGCAAGTGCGAACGCTCCGGCACGGGGCTCTGACGCCTTGGCCGAGACGCTTCTCGATGTCCGCAACCTCGGCGTCGCCTTCCGCGGCGAGGACGGCGTAACGACCGCCGTCGAGGGCGCCTCGTTCACCGTCGGGAAGGGTGAGACGCTGGCGCTCGTCGGCGAGTCCGGCTCCGGCAAATCGGTGACGGCGCTTTCGGTGCTCCGCCTGCTGCCGCCGTCCGCCTTCCATCCGGCGGGCGAGATCCTGTTCAAGGGGCGGGACCTGCTGAAGGTGAAGGAGCGCGAGCTCCGCGCCGTGCGCGGCAACGACATCTCCATCGTCTTCCAGGAGCCGATGACCTCGCTGAACCCGCTGCACACCATCGAGCGGCAGGTGAGCGAGGTGCTGAAGGTGCATCGCGGCATGCACGAGCGCGAAGCGCGCACGCGCACGCTCGAGCTTTTCCAGCAGGTCGGCATCCGCGACGCCGAGCACCGCCTCGACGCCTTTCCCCACCAGCTTTCCGGCGGCCAGCGCCAGCGGGTGATGATCGCGATGGCGCTCGCCAACGAGCCCGACCTGTTCATCGCCGACGAGCCGACGACGGCGCTCGACGTGACCGTGCAGGCGCAGATCCTGAAGCTGCTCGCCGACCTGCAGAAGGCGACCGGCATGGCGCTGCTGTTCATCACCCACGACCTCGGCATCGTGCGCAAGGTCGCGCACCGTGTCTGCGTCATGACCGATGGCCACATCGTCGAGCAGGGGCCGACCGAGCGCATCTTCGATGCGCCCGAGCATGCCTATACGAAGCACCTGCTGGCGGCCGAGCCGAAGGGCGCGCCGCCGCTCTCCGATCCGTCGGCGCCACTGGTGATGGAGGCGAAGGACCTCAAGGTCTGGTTCCCCATCCGCCGTGGTTTCCTGCGCAAGACGGTCGGCTACATCAAGGCCGTGGATGGCGTCGATATCGCCGTCCGCGAGGGCCAGACGCTGGGCGTCGTCGGCGAATCCGGCTCTGGCAAGACGACGCTCGGGCTGGCGCTGCTGCGCCTGATCTCGTCCGAGGGGCCGATCGTTTTCCTCGGCAATTCGATCGCCGGCCGCAACTTCAAGGAGATGCGGCCGCTCCGCCGCGAGATGCAGATCGTCTTCCAGGACCCGTACGGCTCGCTCAGCCCGCGTCTTTCCGTCGGCGACATCGTCGGCGAGGGGCTGAAGGTGCATGAGCCGCAAATGTCGGCTGCCGAGCGCGAGAAGCGCGTCGCAGCGGCGCTCGTCGAAGTCGGTCTCGACCCCTCGACCAGCCATCGCTACCCGCACGAATTCTCCGGCGGCCAGCGCCAGCGCATCGCCGTCGCCCGCGCCATGGTGCTGGAGCCGAAGTTCGTCATGCTCGACGAGCCGACCTCGGCGCTCGACATGAGCGTGCAGGCGCAGGTCGTCGACCTGCTCCGCGACCTGCAGCGGCGGCGCAACCTCGCGTATCTTTTCATCAGCCACGACTTGAAGGTGGTGAAGGCGCTCGCCAACGACATCCTGGTGATGCGCGCCGGCAAGGTCGTGGAGGGCGGTCCGGCGGCCGAGGTGTTCGCCCATCCGCAGAGCGACTACACGCGCGCGCTGATGGCGGCCGCTTTCGACATTGCCGCTGCTCCCGAAGGCGTGGTCGCCGAGTGAGCGACGCGGCCGCGCCGGCGACGACGCTGCCGGTCTGCAACGCGCTCTGGATCGGCGGCGATCTCGGCGGCATCGGCGCGGCCTGTCTCGCCTCCTTCGTGCGCCAGGGGCACCGCGTCGTGCTTTTCTGCTACGACCCGCCGCGCGACGCGCCGCCGGGCGTCGCGCTCGCCGATGCCGCGAAGGTCATCCCGCGCAAGCACATCTTTCGCCACTACGAACGCGGCAGTTATGCGGTCTTTTCCGACATGTTCCGCTATCGCCTGCTGCAGGCGACGGATGGAATCTGGATCGACACCGACCTCTATTGCGTGCGTCCCATACGGCCGTCCTCGCCCTATGTCTTCGGGATCGAGCTTCCCCGGCGGATCAACAACGCCGTCCTCGGACTGCCGCGCGATTGCGTCGTGCTGCGCGAGTTGAGCGCGATCTTTGCGGAGCGCTCGCCCGTGCCGCCATGGCTGGAGGCCGCCGACCGGACGGTGTTCGCTGCCCGCCGCGCTTCCGGCGCCGCGTTCACGGCGGCCGACCTGCCGTGGGGGGCGACCGGGCCGCTCGCGCTCACCTATCTGCTGACCAAGGCGGGCCTGTCGAAACATGCCGAGCCGCAGACGGTGTTCTATCCGGTGACGGCGGCGCGCGGCTCCCTGCTTCTGCGCGCGAACGGCAACCTCGCCGCGCAGCTGACCGAGAAGACGCTGACCGTGCATCTCTGGAACGACATTCTCCAGCGCTACCTCCAGCACATGGAAAAGGGCTCGGCGATCGACCGGCTGCTCAGCACCGGCGTGCTGATCGAGGCTTCCGAGGCCGATCACCGGCGTGCCTGACCTGCCGCAACCGGCCGATTGCGCTGCGCCCGCAAGCGGTGGCAAGGCGGGTATTGTGCGCCGTACTTCGGGCGTGTACGGCACATCGAGCGGCTGTCGTTTCGTCGAGGCGGGACACGTCCGGGCGTCGCGGGTGCGGTTGATGTGCGTGAGGGCGGGGGAGTCTCTTGACGGAACCTGAACGTTCGGCCCCGACGGCGGCTCCCGGCCTGCCGGTGTGCAATGCGCTGTGGCTCGGCGGTCGCCTGGGTCCGCTGGAGATGGCCTGCCTTTTGTCGTTCGTGCGCCACGGCCACCGCGTCGTGCTTCATGTCTACGAGGATGTCGGCGCCGTGCCCCCGGGCGTCGAAATCGCGGACGCCGCAGCGATCCTGCCGCCGTCGCGCATCATCCGCTACAATCACAGCGGCGGCAGCCTGGCCCTGTTTTCCAATCTGTTTCGCTACGAGCTTCTTCGTCGCGGCAACGGCATCTGGATCGATTGCGACGTGTATTGCGTTCGGCCGATTCCCGTCGGCGACGCTCACATCTACGGCTGGGAAACCGACACCAGCGTCAACAACGCGATCCTCGGACTGCCGCCCGACTCGCCGCTCCTTGCCCGCCTCATAGGTCTGTTCGACGCGCCGTCGCCAGCCTGGCCGTGGATCGCAGCCGGCGCCCGCGAGAAGCTGAACGCGCGCCAGCAGGCCGGCGAGACGTTGAGCGTGGCCGACCTGCCATGGGGCTCGACGGGGCCGTTGGCACTGACCTATTGCCTGCACGAGACCGGGCTTGTCGGGCGGACAGCGCCGCGTTCGGTCTACTATCCTTTGTTGTGGAAGCACGCGCCGCTTCTCGGCCGTGCCGCCTTCGATGTTGCCGGTCTCGCAACTCCCGATACGCGGACGTTTCACCTCTGGCACTCTGCGGTGGAGGGGCGGGTGCCTCAGATTGAACGCGGCTCCGCACTGGATCGGTTGTACACGACGGGACTGCTTTTCGATGAAAGCCGCATGGCCATGGCGGGAAAAGAAGGGGAGTCGGTTGTGCCGGCAGCGCCGAGAAACCAGGCAGCGACCGCCGACAGGCCGGCGGGTGGATCGCGCGCGCTCCTCATCGCCGCATCCGGCTGGAACCAGGAAGCGTGGCGGGCCCCGATCCGTGCGCTCGATCCGTCGCGGCCGGCGTTCCTGTGGCCGGAGACTGGCGATCCCGGTCAGATCGGCTATGCGCTTCTCTGGAATCCGCCGGCGGGAGTTTTTGCAGGCCTGGCCAATCTTCGCGCCATCTTCTCGCTGGGCGCGGGCGTCGACGCGATCGTCAGTCGCAAAGATTTGCCCGATGTGCCGATCGTACGCGTTGTCGACCCCGACCTGACTCAGCGCATGACCGAGTGGGTGGTGCTGCAGGTACTGATGCACCATCGCCGGCAACGCTGGTACGACGCCGAGCAGGCGGCACGCCGGTGGCGCATACCGCCCCAGCCGTCAGCACACGACGTGCGCGTCGGCATCATGGGCATGGGCGTCTTCGGCCGCAGCGTTGCGGATATTCTGGTCCGACTGGGCTTCGATGTCGCCGGCTGGAGTCGCGGGCGTCACGATTTGCCCGGCGTTCGTTCGTTCGCCGGCCCGCATGAGCTGGGCGCGTTTCTTGGCCGCACCGATATTCTGGTCGCGCTCCTGCCGCTCACCGTGGAGACGCGAGGCATTCTTTCCATGCCCCTGTTCCAGCGGCTGTCGCGCCAGGGGAAGCTCGGTCCGCCGGTAATCATCAACGCCGGGCGTGGCGGGCTGCAGGTCGAGGCAGACATTGTTGCCGCACTCGAGACCGGCATCCTGGGCGGTGCGAGCCTCGACGTGTTCGAGCGCGAGCCGCTCGATCCGCAAAGCCCGCTGTGGGGCCGACCGAACGTCGTGATTACGCCACACGTTGCCGGCGCCAGTGCCCCGGCGGTCCTGGCACCCGGCATCCTTCGCCAGATCGCCGCCTTCGAGCGCGGCGAGCCGCTGCAGAACGTCGTCGATCGGAACCGCGGCTACTAGAGCCGGCGCACCGAGGACGGACGGCCCCCGCCGGCGCGCTCGATGCGATCGACGGCCGCGGTGAGCGCCTCGATCGTGACGATTGTGTGCGATCCGCTGGCGTGAAGCATGTACTCGCCATCGATCAGGATGCCGACGTGGCCGCGCCAGAAGACGAGATCGCCGCGGCGGAGAGGCGCGGCGATGCTGCCGTCGACGGCGTGACCCAGCGCCCGCTCCTGAAGGTCGGTATCGCGCGGCGCTGAAACGCCGGCCTCGCCCAGCGCAAGCTGGACCAGCGCGGAACAGTCCAGCCCGAGACTGGTGCGGCCGCCCCAGAGATAGGGCGCGTTCAGGAAGCGCTCGGCGACGGCAACGAAATCGGGCTCCGGCGGCGTGGCGATCGGCGTCGCCTGGCTGGCCACGATGGCGCCTTCGGATGCCGCGAGCAGAGCGTAGCGCGTGCCGCGTGTCGTGGCCTCGCCGGCCAGCGCGACGCGGGCCGAAAGCGGCAACGCCCCCAGCGGCGGCAGCTTCATGTCCGGACCGGGATAGACGAAGGCGCGAAGCGCCGTGATGCGATGGGTGATGGGCGCGGTAGCGGCGCCGAGCGCATCGGTGGGCACGTAGCCGACGTAGCCGTCGGTCGCGAGCTGGCCCCACGACCAGCCCTCGCGCCCCGCATCGAAGACGGTGAACGTTTCGCCGCGCAGGATTTCGCTGGCGAGCGGCGCATCGGGTGCCGGTCGCGCCTTGAGCGGCGCGTTGCCGGCGACCACGAGACGAGGAGCGCCCTCGCCGAAACGGTCGGCCTGCACGCGGCCCTTCAGGCGCGCGTCTGCGAGGTCGGGCCGGAACGCATGCACGCGCGGATCGAGGTCGCTCATGGCAGCCAGTCTAGCATTTCGTCAGAGGGGCAGGTCGCGGTAACGCGTGAGGATGACGTCGCCCAGCCGCTCGACCAGGAGGGCCCCGTCGACAGTGCGCTGGACCAGCACGTTGCGACGATCAGCCGTGTCGCGGCGGCGTGTGACGAGGCCGAGCTGACCCATGGTGTCGAGCGCCCGCGTGATGACCGGCTTGGTGACGCCGAGTTTCTCGGCGAGTCCCCGCACGGTATGCGGCGGCGGCTCGAGATAGACCGTGAGCAGAACGGTCATCTGCCGAAGGCTGAGGTCGTGCGCGTCGCTCCGCACCAGATCCAGCACCACATCATGCCAGAGGCGGAGGGCCTGACTCGGACGAAGTTCGGTCGGCATCGTGGGTTGCGGTTGGGTTCCGGGCGGACATTGTTTCGGGTCCGAACACATTGGCGCGCGCGCAACCGGCCGGCAAGGGGCGCCGGCGCGACGTCATCTCGCGGGATACGAAGCAATTCTTGCCAATCCTATCGATTAACTGCTTGCCTCGAAGGAAGGGACGCTCCCGGCATAGTTCATTGAAGCGCAAGGTTCGCGTTGGCAAGATCGCCGCCCTACGGACAACGCTGACAGCGGAGAGAAGCGACGCACACGCGATCCTCCGCTGATCATGATGCAGCCACGGCGGAGCGAGATGCGGCGCGTACGGATAGCTCGCCTCAGCTGGAACAGCGAGGTTCCGGCATGAGCAGCGACGCCACGGCGCTGGCTGCGCCCATGGTCGATGCACCGCGCCGCTTCCAGCGCAGCATCAACGTGGTCCAGCTTGTCGCGGGCTTTGGCGTCGGCCAGGGCTCGCTGTTCCTCGCGCAGACCTGGCTCGTGCACACCGGCCAGCTCGCGCTCCTCGGCCGGTTCGGCGCGCTCTCCGCCTTCGCCATGCTCGGCATGCTGATCGTCGACCTCAACGCGCTGACCACGCTGGCGCGGCAGGTGGCGGCGACGGCGGGGGAGGCCGACCGGCGGGTGGCGATCTGGCGGGCCTATGCGCCGGTGACGGTGGTGCGCCTCGGTGCGGCGGCGGCAGTGGTCGCGATCGCGCTGATCTACGCCATTTTCGAGCGCGACGGCTTTGCGCTGGGCTACGTCGCGGCCGTGCTCCCCGGATTCCTCGTCTGGAGTTTCAATGGCGCCGGACTGCTGGACGGACTGCAGCGGAGCGGCCTCAGCGGCATCGCGCTTGCCCTGCCGTATCTGGCCTCGGCGCTGACGTTGCCGGCCGCCGTCCATCTTTCCGGACTGCAGGCCGGGCTGACGCTGGGCGCGGCACTCTCGTTCGGGTTCGCCGCGGCGGTGGCGTTGCAGATGGTGGCGCTCGCGCGCCTCGGTTTCGGCTTCCGCGCCATCCGCCCGACGCGCGGTTCGGTGAAGGCCGCCGCCCGCGAGGGGCTGGCGATGACGGTGCAGTGGCTGCCCGCGCAGGCCTTCTACCGCTTCGAGATCCTGCTCTGCGGCTGGTTCCTCGGCGGCGCGATGGTCGGCCTGTTCGTCTACGCCAAGCAGATCACGAATGCCGC
>JBEHXS010000081.1:0-11546 GCA_048498575.1 Pseudomonadota bacterium | reverse complement strand
CTCGTCGCCAAGGGGCACAACTTTCCGCTGCTCTCGCTGGTTGGCGTGGTCGACGCCGATCTCGGCCTGGCGCACGGCGACCTTCGCGCTGCCGAGCGCACCTTCCAGCTCCTGTCGCAGGTCACCGGCCGCGCCGGCCGCGTCAGCGGCGCCAGCCGCGCGATGCTACAGACCTATGCGTCCGACCACCCGGTCATCGGCGCCATCGTTGCCGGCGACCGCGAGGCCTTCTATGCCCGCGAGATCGAGGCGCGGCGGGCGGCACAGTTGCCACCGTTCGGCCGGCTCGCTGCGGTCATCGTCTCGGCGCTCAATCGCGGCGAGGCTTCGGCCTATGCCGCGGCCGTGGCGCGGGCCGCGCCCCGCGATCCCGCGATCCTGGTGCTCGGTCCGGCGGAGGCGCCGCTTGCCGTCATCCGCGGCCGCCACCGCTTCCGGCTGCTCGTCCAGTCGCCGCGCTCGGCCAATATGCAGGCCTATCTGCGCGCCTGGCTGGCGCAGGCGCCCAAACCGCGCGCCGATCTTCGTATCTCAGTCGACATCGACCCGCAGAGTTTCCTGTAGTGGCCAGCCCGTCCAATCCTCAACCGAACCTCAGGGCGGTTCTGGCTAAGCGCTACGATGCGCGCATCCAGATCACCCCGGTGCAGATTGAGGTGATCGCGGGGGCGATCGCCAGCCGCGGGCCGGGCTGCAACCTCCTGGTCTTTGGCACTGGCTATGACAGCGCGCTGTGGGCGGACCTCAACGCCGGCGGCCGCACGCTGTTCGTCGAGGACACGGAGGAATGGGCGGCCCGGGCGGAAGCACAGCAGCTCGAGGTCCAGCGCTACACTTATTCGACCACGGTCACCGGCACGCTGGCCGATCCGGAGGCAGCCCAGGCGAAGGGCGCCCTATTGCCGACGTTTCTGGCGGGTGTTCGGTGGGACGTGATCCTGATCGACGGACCGTCCGGATGGCGCCCCCATCAGCCCGGACGGGCACTCCCCATCTGCTGGACAGCGCGCCTGCAGGATGAGGCGACGCACGTATTCCTCCATGATTGCGAGCGGCGAATCGAGGGCGCCTTCGCCCAACGGCTCATTCTGCCGCGCGGTCCGTGGATCGTGGTGCCGGGCGTCGGCCGGGAACGTCAGTTGCTGTGGTCCATCGGGTGTTCTCCAGCATTCGCTGAGGCCGGCCAGGCTTTCTCTCAGCCAGGTGCTGGACAAATCGGCTCCCGCCCATAGATCACCAGGCTAACGGGAGCCGTCCGAACGCATGAAACTCTACAATGGAAATCTTTCGCCCAACGCGCTTCGCGTCCGTTCCGTCGTCTATGAACTCGGCGTCGAGGTGGAGAAGGTCGACGTCGATTTTCGAACCGGCGGCAACCGCACGCCCGAATTCCTGAAGCTCAACCCGAACGGCAAGGTGCCCGTGCTGGTCGACGGCGACCTCGTCTTGTGGGAATCGCGGGCGATCAACGCTTACCTCGCCACCAAATTTCCGGCGAAGAACCTCTATCCGGCGGATCTTCGCCAGCGTGCCTCCGTGGACCAGTGGTCCTACTGGCAGGCGATCCATCTCGGTCCCGCCATGCAGCGCGTCGCCTTCGAGCGCGTGCAGAAGGCGGCTTTCGGCCGTGGACCGGCCGATGAGACGGTGGTGGCCGCCGAAATGAAGAACGTCGACCAGTTCCTCGACGTATTCGAGACCGGCCTTGCCGATGGGCGCGAGTGGATCACCGGCGCCCTCAGCGTCGCTGATTTCGCCATCGCCACGACATTCGTGCATCGCGTGGCGGCGGGCATTTCGCTCGACCAGCGGCCGCATGTTGCCGGCTGGATCGCGCGCATGGAACAGCGTCCCTCCTGGCAGAAGGCCGTCGGCGACATGTCGGCGACGCCGAAGCCCAAGGCGGCCTAGCCCCCCGGGAGAGGCTAGGCAATAGCCGGCGCGGCCGCTTCCGGCACGGCAGGTCGCCGCGGCGGGGCCGTTAGTTTTGGCCGCAGGTCCGTGCGTATTTGGAATGTCCGCCATATTGCCCTGCGGTAGGCCCCTATGCTAAGCGAACGGCCAACTTTCAGGGCGGCTTGGCCACGCGGCTGGCTGTCCTGAAAAAACCAATCCATACAGGGCCTTGCGACGTCGGGCCGGACCTCCAGCGGGATGAGGCCCAGCATGTCGCAGGTTAGGGGTCAGGTGGCCGGCAACACGACGAGAAACTCAGGCGTCGCCCAACGCTACGCCAATGCGCTGTTCGAACTGGCGCAGGACACCAATTCGCTTCCGGCGGTGGAAGGCGATCTCGACCGCTTCTCCGGCCTTATCGCGGAAAGCGCCGATCTCAAGCGGCTGGTGCGGAGCCCGGTATTCTCCTCCGAGGAGCAGGAACGCGCCGTTGCCGCGCTCCTCGAGAAAGATGCGATCGGCGGGCTGGTCGCCAATTTCATCAAGGTCGCGGCCACCAACCGCCGCCTGTTCATCGTTCCCGACGTGATCGTTGCCTTCAAGCACATGGCCGCCAAGCAGCGCGGCGAAGTCGCGGCCGAGGTGACCAGCGCCGAGCCGCTTTCCGATCGTCACCTCGACGAGCTCAAGGCGGCGCTCAAGGCTTCGCTCGGCAAGGACATCACGCTTGCCACGCACGTCGACCCGTCGTTGATCGGCGGGCTCATCGTCAAGGTCGGCAGCCGCATGATCGACGGTTCGCTGAAGACCAAGCTCAATTCGCTCAAACTCGCCATGAAAGAGGTCGGCTGATGGAAATCCGGGCCGCGGAAATCTCTGCAATCCTCAAGGAGCAGATCAAGAATTTCGGCAAGGAGGCGGAAGTCTCCGAAGTCGGTCAGGTGCTCAGCGTCGGCGACGGTATCGCTCGCGTCTATGGCCTCGACAACGTCCAGGCGGGCGAGATGGTCGAGTTCCCCGGTGGCATCCGCGGCATGGCGCTCAACCTCGAGGGCGACAACGTCGGCACCGTGATCTTCGGCAACGACCGCGACATCAAGGAAGGCGACACCGTCAAGCGCACCGGCTCGATCGTTGACGTGCCGGTCGGCAAGGGCCTGCTCGGCCGCGTCGTCGATGCCCTCGGCAATCCGATCGACGGCAAGGGTCCGATCCAGGCGACCGAGCGCAAGCGCGTCGACGTCAAGGCGCCGGGCATCATTCCGCGCCGCTCGGTGCACGAACCGATGCAGACCGGCCTCAAGGCCGTCGACGCACTCATCCCGATCGGCCGTGGCCAGCGCGAGCTCATCATCGGCGACCGCCAGACGGGCAAGACGGCGATCGCACTCGACACCATCCTCAACCAGAAATCGATCAACGACAGCGGTGACGAGAGCCGCAAGCTCTACTGCGTCTATGTCGCCATCGGCCAGAAGCGCTCGACGGTGGCGCAGTTCGTCAAGGTGCTCGAGGAAAACGGCGCGCTGCCCTACACGATCATCGTCGCGGCCACCGCGTCCGATCCGGCGCCGATGCAGTTCCTGGCGCCGATGTCCGGCTGCACGATGGGCGAATACTTCCGCGACAACGGCATGCACGCCCTCATCATCTACGACGATCTGTCGAAGCAGGCCGTCGCCTACCGCCAGATGTCGCTTCTGCTCCGCCGCCCGCCGGGCCGCGAAGCCTACCCGGGCGACGTGTTCTACCTGCACTCGCGCCTGCTCGAGCGTGCTGCCAAGCTGAACAAGGACAACGGCTCGGGCTCGCTGACGGCGCTGCCGGTCATCGAGACGCAGGCCAACGACGTGTCGGCCTACATCCCGACCAACGTCATCTCGATTACCGACGGCCAGATCTTCCTCGAGACCGACCTGTTCTATCAGGGCATCCGGCCGGCAGTTAACGTCGGCATCTCGGTCAGCCGCGTCGGCTCCTCGGCGCAGATCAAGGCGATGAAGCAGGTCGCCGGCACGATCAAGGGCGAGCTCGCGCAGTACCGCGAAATGGCGGCCTTCGCGCAGTTTGGGTCCGACCTCGATGCCGCGACGCAGCGCCTGCTCAACCGCGGCGCCCGCCTGACCGAGCTCCTCAAGCAGCCCCAGTTCGCGCCGCTCAAGGTCGAGGAACAGGTCGCGGTGATCTTTGCCGGCGTGAACGGCTATCTCGATCGCCTGCCGGTTGCCCGGGTGCGCGAGTTCGAGATCGGCTACCTCGCGCTGCTCCGCACCGAGCACAAGCAGCTTCTCGACGAGATCCGCGACAAGCGCGAGATCACCGACTCGATCCGCGCCGGTCTCAGGACCGCCGCCGAGTCCTTCTCCAAGGTGTTCGCGTAAAGTCCGATGCCGTCGCTCAAAACCCTCCGCAATCGCATCGCCTCGGTAAAGGCGACGCAGAAGATCACCAAGGCGAAGCAGCTTGTCGCCGCGGCGAAGCTTCGGCGGGCGCAGGAGGCGGCGGAAGCGGCGCGGCCCTACACCCAGCGCATGGCGTCGGTACTGGCCAGCCTCACCGCCACGTTCGCCGGCCGCACGGACGCGCCGCGGCTCCTCGCCGGCACGGGCAGCGATGCGCGTCATCTCATCGTCGTCGCGACCGCCGACCGCGGCCTCTGCGGTGCGTTCAACTCGTCGATCTCGCGCGCCGCTCGCGACCATGCGCTCCGCCTGATGCAGGAAGGCAAGGACGTGAAGTTCTTCTGCATCGGCAAGAAGGGCTACGACATGCTGCGCCGGAATTTCGCGCGCCAGATCGTCGAGCACATCGAGCTCCGCGAGGTGAAGCAGGTTTCTTTCGCCGATGCCGATGGCATCGCGCAGAAGGTGCTTGCCATGTACGGCGAGGACCAGTTCGACGTCTGCACGCTCTATTTCGCGCGCTTCCGCTCGGTCATCAGCCAGGTGCCGACCGCCAAGCAGCTCATTCCGGCGACCATCGAGGCGACGGAAACCGCGGCCGTTCCGGCGACCGCCAACGCCATTTACGAATACGAGCCGGACGAGGAGACCATCCTCGCCGACCTCCTGCCGCGCAGCATCTCGGTGCAGATCTTCTCGGCGCTGCTCGAGAACGCCGCCGGCGAGCAGGGCGCCTCGATGACCGCGATGGACAATGCCACGCGCAATGCCGGCGACATGATCGGCGATCTCACGATCGTCTATAACCGCTCGCGCCAGGCCCAGATCACCAAAGAACTGATCGAAATCATCTCCGGCGCAGAAGCCGTCTAGCCGGAGCGACAGAGGAAGAAGCCAATGGCCATTGAAGCCACCACCCGTCCGAAAGCCAACGTCAAGGGCGTCACCGGCCGGATCACGCAGGTCACCGGCGCCGTCGTCGACGTGCAGTTCGGTGAGCACCTGCCGGCGATCCTGAACGCGCTCGAAACCAACAACCACGGCAACCGGCTGATCCTCGAGGTGGCGCAGCACCTCGGCGAGAACACGGTGCGCACGATCGCCATGGACTCGACCGACGGTCTGGTGCGCGGCCAGGAAGTCACCGACACCGCCGAGCCGATCTCGGTCCCGGTCGGCGAGGAGACGCTGGGGCGCATCATGAACGTCATCGGCGAGCCGGTGGACGAGGCCGGCCCGGTCAGCACGCAGCAGCGGCGCGCCATTCACCAGCCGGCGCCGAGCTACGTCGAGCAGTCGACGCAGGCGCAGATCCTGGTCACCGGCATCAAGGTGGTGGATCTGCTGGCGCCCTACGCCCGTGGCGGCAAGATCGGCCTGTTCGGCGGCGCCGGCGTCGGCAAGACCGTCATCATCCAGGAACTGATCAACAACATCGCCAAGGCGCACGGCGGCTATTCGGTGTTCGCCGGTGTCGGCGAGCGCACGCGCGAGGGCAACGACCTCTATCACGAGATGATCGAGTCCGGCGTGAACAAGGACCCGCACGAGCACAACGGCTCGGCGGCGGGCTCCAAGTGCGCGCTGGTCTTCGGCCAGATGAACGAGCCGCCGGGCGCGCGCGCCCGCGTCGCGCTCACCGGCCTCACGGTGGCGGAATACTTCCGCGACCAGGGCCAGGACGTGCTGTTCTTCGTCGACAACATCTTCCGCTTCACGCAAGCCGGCTCGGAAGTGTCGGCGCTGCTCGGGCGCATCCCGTCGGCGGTGGGTTACCAGCCGACGCTGGCCACCGATATGGGCACGCTCCAGGAGCGCATCACCACCACCACCAAGGGGTCGATCACCTCGGTGCAGGCCATCTACGTGCCGGCCGACGACCTCACCGACCCGGCCCCGGCGACCTCGTTCGCCCACCTTGACGCGACCACGACGCTGAACCGCTCGATTGCCGAGAAGGGCATCTACCCGGCGGTCGATCCGCTCGACTCGTCGTCGCGCATGCTCGATCCGCGCATCGTCGGCGAGGAGCACTACAACGTCGCCCGTGGCGTCCAGCAGATCCTGCAGCGCTACAAGCAGCTCCAGGACATCATCGCCATTCTGGGCATGGACGAGCTGTCGGAAGACGACAAGGTCACGGTGGCGCGCGCCCGCAAGGTCGAGCGCTTCCTGTCGCAGCCGTTCCACGTTGCAGAAGTCTTCACCGGCGCGCCCGGCGTGTTCGTCCAGCTCGAAGACACGATCAAGGCCTTCAAGGGCCTGATCGCCGGCGAGTACGATCACCTGCCGGAGCCGGCCTTCTACATGGTCGGCACCATCGAGGCGGCGGTCGAGAAGGCGAAGAAGCTCGCGGCCGAGGCGGCGTGATGAACGTCACCACCCTCCTGCTGGTTGCGGGTCTGGTCGTCGGCGGCATCGTCGGCTGGGTCACCGCGCCGTCGCCGTCAACCGTCGATGTCGGCCCGCTGCACATTCAGGCCGCGGGGGGAGACAGCGGCAACGGCAGCACGACGACAGTGACCACCGGAGACGGCGGCATCAACGTCAACGTCAGCTCGAACTCGCCGCTCGATAATCGCCCCGAGCGCACCCTGATCTTCGCGGTGATCGGCGCCGTCATCGGTGGCGTCGCGGCCTACGCCACCAAACGCGTCAGCAAGGCTTGAGCCATGGCCGATCCGTTCCAGTTCGAACTCGTCTCGCCGGAGCGGCTGTTGCTTTCGGGCGCGGTCGAACAGGTCGTCGTCCCGGGCAGCGAGGGCTACTTCACGGTGCTCAAGGGCCACGCGCCGTTCATGTCGACGATGCGGCCGGGCGTGGTCGAGGTTAAGCGCGGCGAGGGCGATGTCCGCATCTTCGTGCGCGGCGGCTTCGCCGACGTGAACGGCGTCGGCCTCACCATCCTCGCCGAGCAGGCGATCATGGTGGACGAGGTCGATGCGGCGATGCTGGCGGAAGACATCCGCAACGCCGAGGAAGACGTTGCCGACGCCAAGGACGGCGCCGCGAAGGATGCGGCGCAGCTTCGCCTCTATCAGCTCAAGGAAGTGCAGGCAGCGCTGGCCCGCGGCTGAGCTGCCTCCGCCTCTAGTCGAGGCTCATCCGGAACGTCACCAGTCGCTCGGTCTCGCTGAAGCCCATCGCCTCGTGCATGGCGTGCGAGATCGTGTTCGAGAGTTCGGCGTCGGAGGCGAGCTCGCGATAGCCGCGCGATCGGGCCCAGCCGATAGCGGCTTCAACCAGCGCGCGGGCAACCCCCTGGCGCCGGAAATCGGGCTCGACCCATAGCGCCTCGATGTAGCCGACGGGCGAGGTCGTGCAGCCCTCGCCGACGTCGCGCTGGCCAACCTCGATCATGCCGATCAGCCGCTCGCCGGCGCGTGCGCCGAACACCGCGTAATCTTCACGCGCCAGAATCGTCGGTGTCTCGCGAGCAATCTCTGCGGCATCTTCATCCGGCCACAGCGCCTGGCGCATCGCGGTGAGGGCAGCTTCGACCTGCGGCGACCTCGTCAGTCGCTGAACGACCGCCATGGCGGCTTCCTCCGTCTCCGGATCAGCCCGTCAGTCGGCGAGCGGCGCGAACGCCTCTACCACCTGCTCGTAGACCTTGCGCTTGAAGGGCACGATCAGCGACGGAAGCTTCGCCAGCTTCTCCCAGCGCCAGGTCGAGAATTCCGCCTTGTGCTTGCCGCCACCGGGATGGAGCACGTCGATCTCCGTCTCCTTGCCCTCGAAGCGCAGCGCGAACCATTTCTGCTTCTGGCCGCGGTAGCGGCCGCCCCACGACTGGCCGATCAGCTCCGGCGGCAGGTCGTAGGTAAACCACCCCGGCGCCTCCTTGAGCAGGCGCACGTTCGTCACGGAGGTCTCCTCGTAGAGCTCGCGCAACGCTGCCTTGTATGGGTCCTCGCCCTTGTCGAGGCCGCCCTGTGGCATCTGCCACCAGTGGCCCTTGCCTTCGCCTTCCGCCAGCTCGTCGGAGCGGTTGCCGATCCACACCAGCCCCTTGGCGTTGAACAGGGCGATGCCGACGCAGGGCCGGTAGGGCAGTCGTTCGATGTCGACGGTCTTGGTCATGTCGGGGGCGGAAGGAGGGCGGTCACCGGGACAAGACTTACACCGTTCGCGGCGGCGGCGGCAGCAAACGCGGCAACACGGTCGATGGTCACAGGGAAGGCAGTGGCGGTAGCGATGGCGTAGCCGCGCTCGCGAGCGATCGCCCTCAGCTGCTTGAGGCTGGCGTCGATGGCGTCGGGGGTGAGGTCCGCGTCAAGCACAAGATCGGCGCGCAGGAACGGCATCGCCGTGCCGGCGATATTGGCCGCCGTGCTGCGCAGCGACGAACCGTCATCGAGGTAGAGCAGCCCGCGCCCGGCGACTTCCTGCATCACCGGGGCGAGCGCGTTCTGCTCGCCCGAGAAGCGAGCGCCCATGTAGTTGGTCACGCCGACATAGTTGGTCATGCGTCCGAGAAACCAGCGCAGCCGCCCCTGGTTCACGGCGGGTGTGGCGTCGGTGGTCAGCGTGTTGGGTCCCGGATCGGTCTTGGGATAGTTGAACGGCTCCTCGGGAATCTGGAGGAGCAGCTCGTGTCCGGTCTGGCGCGCCGCGGCGGTGTCGGCGGCGAGGTGGTCGCCGTACGGCGCGAAGGCCAGGGTTACCGCTCCGGGCAGTTGGTCGATCGCCTGTTTGGTGCCGGCGGCGTCGAGGCCAAGCCCGCCGACGATGATCGCGATGCGCGCGCCGCTGGAGGGGTCGCTGCCGGCGGGGCGTGCGTAGGCATCGAGCGGCCGCCGGCCGTCGGCTCCAACCCGCGGCAGCGGTCCCTTGTCACTCGTCTCGACCAGCGCCTGGTCGGGAAGCGAGGCAAGCTGCAGCGGCGGTGGCACCGTGGGATCGGTGATGGTGACCTTGTCGCTGCCGACGTCGCTGAGATTGCCGGCGGGCGCGGGAACCTCGGTCAGTCCCACTCCGGGGGGCGGCAGCGATGCGGTCTCGTCGGGCGCGGTTATCGCAGGCCTCGCCGGTTGCGCGATGACCGCGGTTACCGTCGGGCCCTTCGCACCGGGAATGAACCACCAGGCGGCAGCGCCGGCGGCTGCGATCAGCACCACGCCTGCCGCCACGGCCGCCGTTCGCCGGTTCTTCGGCGAAGGCGTCCGCCTCGTCTTCAAGCCTAGCGGCCTGGCAAGTTCTTCTTTCATTCGTCCGCCGGTGCCGAATGAAGGTAGGGCGCCGAATCGGCGCCCTACGCTCTAGTTCGGTATGGCCCGATTCGGGTCCGGCGGGAAGGCGGCGTTGACCTGCAGGCCGCGCAGAAGGTTGAGCGCGTAGTTGAGCTGCTTGTCGTCCTTCGGGTCCGGCGGCACGTAGGCGAGCGAGCCCGACTGATCCTGGGCACCCGCCTGGTCGTTCGGGTTGGCGAGGTGGCCCTTGAGGCTCGATTCGCCGCCGACGTTGCCGTCGAACTGCTTGGCGAGATCCGGCGGCAGCTCCTGCACGACCTCGATGTCGGGCTCGATGCCCTTGGCCTGGATCGAGCGGCCCGACGGCGTGTAGTAGCGGGCGGTGGTCAGGCGGAGCGCCCCGTCGTTGCCGAGCGGGATGATCGTCTGCACCGAGCCCTTGCCGAACGAGCGCGAGCCGAGGATCGTGGCGCGGCGCTGGTCCTGGAGCGCACCGGCGACGATCTCGGAGGCCGAGGCGGAGCCGCCATTGACCAGAACGATCAGCGGCTTGCCGTCGGCAATATCGCCCGGGTGGGCGTTGAAGCGCTGAGTCTCGTCCTCACGGCGGCCGCGGGTCGAGACGATCTCGCCCTGGTCGAGGAAGGCGTCGGAGACCGCAACCGCCTGGTCAAGCAGACCGCCGGGGTTGTTGCGCAGGTCGACAATGATGCCCTGCACCTTATCGGCGCCGATCTGCTGGGTGTACTTGTCGATCTGGCTCTTCAGGCCGTCGAACGCCTGCTCGCTGAACTGGGCGATGCGGACGTAGATGACGTTGCCTTCGGCGCGGCCGCTGACGGCGTCGACCGTAATTTCGGCACGAACCAGCTTGACGTCGAAGGGCTTGTCGACCCCGGCGCGCTTGATGGTCAGCGTGATGGGCGTGCCGATGTCGCCGCGCATCTTATCGACCGCCTGCTCGAGGGCGACGCCGTCGAGCGAGTCGCCGTCCAAGGCGATGATCTGGTCGTTGGCGAGAATGCCGGCCTTGGCCGCCGGTGTCCCGTCCATCGGCGTGATGACCTTGATGATGCCGTCGTCGCCCATGATGACCTGGATGCCGAGGCCGCCGAACTTGCCGGTCGTCTGGACCTGCATGTCCTTGTAGTCCTTGGCATTCATGTAGCTCGAGTGCGGGTCGAGCCCGGCCAGCATGCCGTCGATCGCCGATTCGACCAGCTTGTTGTCGTCGGGCACCTCGACGTAGTCGCTGCGCACCCGTTCGAAGACATCGCCGAACAGATTGAGGTCGTGATAGGCGTCAGAATTGGCCGCGTTGGCTTGCGATCCCGAAAGCAATTGCGGCTCGGTCAGGCCAACGGTCGCCAATGCGCCAACGGCGATGCCGGCGACAACCAGAGAAACCTTGCGAATCATCCGCCTACCTTTTCCACATTGGATGCCGCCCACCACGGAGCAGGGTCAATCGGTGCCCCGTCCTTGCGAAATTCGATATAGAGCACAGGCTGTGTGCCGCCCAAGTTAACGGGGCCTACGCTGGCCAGCCTTTGCGAAGCCATCGCCGCCACGGGCTCGCCGGCAAGCACAAACTGGCCAAGCTGAACATCAATCCGTTCCATGCCTGCCAGCAACACATGATAGCCATCGCCGGCGTTGATGATCAATAGCTGGCCGTAGCTTCTGAACGGCCCGGAATAGACCACCCAGCCGTCGCTGGGGGAAGAAACTTCTGCGCCCGCCCGCACTTCGAGCGAGATGCCCTCGGTTTTGCCGCCGATCCCGTCGTCGTCGCCGAACGCCTTGATTTGCGTGCCGTTCACGGGCAGCGGCAGCAGCCCCTTGGCGTCGGCGAAGGCGACCTTGGGCGTCAGGCGGCCGGCATCCCCCAGGGATTGCGGCGGCCCGCTGGGCGGGGCCTGCTCGGCCTCGGCCGTGGCTTTGGCGGCAGCCGCCGCGGCGGCTGCCGCCGTGGCGTTGTCCTGCTCCATCCGCGAGATGAGGTCGTGCAGGCTGGTCGCCTGTTCGGCCAGGGTCGCGGCCCGCGCCTGCTCGT
>JBEHXS010000080.1:0-11615 GCA_048498575.1 Pseudomonadota bacterium | reverse complement strand
GTGGAACTGGGCGCGGCCGGGCCAGACGCCGGCGGGCGAGGTGGCCCGATACAATTCGATTGGCGGCCCGCCGGACGACTTCGGCTTCCTCAAGGCCCTTATCGAAAAGTATGTGCAGCAGGGGATCGTCGATCCGAAGCGCGTCTATGTCGTCGGTTTCTCCAACGGCGGCTTCATGGAGACGCGCATGATCTGCGACGACGCCGGCGCGATCGCGGCAACGGCAATCATCTCGTCCGGGATGCCGGTGGCGCTCAGCCAGAGCTGCAGCCCGTCCCGCCCGCTGCCGATCCTGATCGAGAAAGGCACCGCCGACGACCATGTGCCGTACAACGGAGGCTACGTGCGCGACCACACATTCCAGTCAATCGGGACGAGTCAGTTTCTCGATTTCTTCAAGCAGCTGGACGGGTGCGCGGCGGCGCCGGTGACGTCGCAGATCCCCGGTGCCAGGAAGAACACGATCGACATTTCCGACTGGCAGTCGTGCAAGGGCGCCGAGATCGAATTCTACAAGGTCAACGGCGGCGTCCACACCGTCTATCAGGTGCCGCCGCCACCACCGACGCTGTGGAATTTCTTCAAGGCCCATTCCCTCTAGCCGGGAGCGCGTCGTCATGAACCGACGGGAGCTGCTGCTTGCCATGCTCGCAGCCGGGGCCGGCTTGCCAGCGCTGCCGGCTGTCGCCGACGCTGGCTACCAGACGCTGTTCTACAAGAGCGGCAAGCTGAACATCGAGGCCTACCTCTACAAGCCGGACGGCGACGGGCCATTCCCTTTCGTCATCTACAACCATGGCAGCCGTGCGGGACAGGAGAAGCAGGAGGTGCCGTTCCGCTACGTCGGCGCCCTGCTGCGGCAGGCCGGCTATGTGGTGCTGGTGCCGGAGCGCAGGGGCTACGGAAGATCCGACGGCACCGCCGCCGGCGGTCACGATCCGGTTGCGGGCCTGGAGGGCGAGTCCGACGACGTGCTCGCCGGGCTGGCGTATGCGCGGACGTTGCCGTTCATCGACCAGAAGCGAATGGCCATCATGGGCTGGTCGTTCGGCGGCATCGTCACGATGTTCGCGTTGAGCAAGAGCGACGCGTTCAAGTGCGCGATCGACCAGGCGGGTGGGGCGCTGAGCTGGAAGGGCAGCGCGACCGTGCGCCAGGCGCTCACCACCGCAGCCGGCAAGGTGAAGGTGCCGGTCTATTTCATGGACTCGGAGAACGACGCCACGACCGAAGCCGTGACGACATGCGACGCGGTGCTGAAGAAGAACGGGGTTCCCCAGCAGCTGACCATCTACCCGGCGTTCACGCCCAGCCAGAACCCGGACAAAATCCCGCCCGGCCATCTTATTTTCGGCAATGAGGGCGTTAACATCTGGAGTGCCGACGCCCTCGGCTTTCTCACTGCCCACCTGACGAACGCGTGAGGCTGTGCTACTTGCCGGGGGGCAGGAGGAACCCCGATGCAGCTGGATGAATTCCGCCAGTCCCTGACCGCCGAAAAGCCGCCGTCCGGGCTTTCCAAGGCGCTGACCGCGCTCTGGCATGCCGGCAAGGGCGAGCATGACAAGGCGCACAGCCTGATCCAGGACGACGGCAGCAAGGACGCTGCCTGGGTTCATGCCCACGTCCACCGCGTCGAGGGCGATCAGGACAACGCCCGCTACTGGTACGACCGGGCGGGCAAGCCCCATTCGCGTGTTGGCGTCACCGACGAATGGGCGGAGATCGCCGGCGCACTGCTTGGGATGCATTCGTGAACGCACGCGTAGCCGATCCGAAGAAGCTGATCCGCGGTGCCACCGGCGACTGGGAAGTGATCGTCGGCATGGAGGTGCACGCGCAGGTCACCTCCAACGCCAAGCTTTTCTCCGGCGCCTCGACCGCCTTCGGCGGCGCGCCGAACGCGCATGTCAGCCTGGTCGATGCGGCGATGCCGGGCATGCTGCCGGTGCTGAACCGTGAGTGCGTGGCGCAGGCCGTGCGCACCGGGCTTGGCCTCAAGGCGAAGATCAACCTGAAGAGCCGCTTCGACCGCAAGAACTACTTCTATCCGGACCTGCCGCAGGGCTACCAGATTTCGCAATACCAGCAGCCGGTGGTGGGCGAAGGCGAAGTCGCGGTCGACGATGCCAACGGAGAAACCTTCACGGTCGGCATCGAGCGGCTGCATCTCGAGCAGGACGCCGGCAAGTCGCTGCACGACCAGCATGCCACGATGACCTACGTCGATCTCAACCGGTCGGGCGTGGCGCTGATGGAGATCGTGTCGAAGCCGGATATCCGCTCGGCCGACGAGGGAAAGGCGTACCTGACCAAGCTCCGCGCCATCCTGCGCTATCTCGGCACCTGCGACGGCGACATGGAGAAGGGGTCGCTGCGCGCCGACGTCAACGTGTCGGTGCGCCGTCCGGGCGAGCCGCTCGGGACGCGCTGCGAGATCAAGAACGTCAACTCCATCCGCTTCGTCGGCCTGGCGATCGAGCACGAGGCGCGCCGGCAGATCGACATCCTGGAGGAGGGCGGATCGATCGACCAAGAGACGCGGCTGTTCGACGCCGACAAGGGCGAGACACGCTCGATGCGCTCCAAGGAAGAGGCGCACGACTACCGCTACTTCCCCGACCCCGACCTGCTGCCGCTGGAGCTCGATCCGGCGTGGGTTGATCAACTCGCGGCAGGGCTGCCCGAGCTGCCGGACGCCAAGCGGGCGCGGTTCGTCTCGTCGCTTGGGCTCAGCCCCTACGACGCCTCGGTGCTGACGGCCGACAAGGACATGGCGGCGTATTTCGAAGCCGCGGCCGAGGGCCGCGACGCGAAGCTGACGGCGAACTGGGTGATCAACGAGCTCGCCGGTCGCCTGAACCGCGAAGACAAGGCGATCGGCGAGGCGCCGGTGTCGGCGGCGCAGCTCGGCGGCCTCATTGGCCTCATCGCGGCGAAGACCATCTCCGGCAAGACGGCCAAGGACGTCTTCGAAATCCTGTGGAGCGAAGGCGGCGACCCAGCGACGATTGTCGAGCAGCGCGGGCTAAAGCAGGTGACGGACACCGGCGCGATCGAGAAGATCGTCGATTCTGTGATGGCCGCGAACCCGGACAAAGTCGCGGACGCGAAGGCGAAGCCGGCGGCGCTGGGCTGGTTCGTCGGCCAGGTGATGAAGGCTTCCGGCGGCAAGGCCAACCCGCAAGCGGTCAACGCGCTGCTGAAGGCGAAACTCGGAATTTGATGCCGTATCGACGCGGGTGTCGATTTCGGCAAGCCACGTTCGACTAGGGCCGGCGTGCGAACTGGGGCACGCTGCAAGTTACGGGAAGGAAGCGTCTGATGCCGGATTCCGCCTATCGCTGGGTGATCGTTGCTGCCGGCGGCCTGCTTGGCTGCGTCGCCATGGGCTGCCTTTTCGCCCTGCCGATTTTCCTCGTGCCGATGACACTGGAAACCGGCTGGTCGCGCACCGGCATTTCGGGGGCGATGACGATCGGCTTCCTGGCAATGGCGTTCGCCGGCTTCGGCTGGGGCGTGCTGTCGGATCGGTTCGGCCCGCGCCGCATCGTATTCGCGGGTTCGGTGCTGCTGGTCGTCAGCCTGTATTTCGCGAGCCGGGCAACCTCGCTCATCGCCTTCCAGCTTCTGTTCGGGCTCGCCGCCGGCGTGTCGGTCGCGGCGTTCTTCGCGCCGCTGATGGCCGCGGTCACCGGCTGGTTCAGCACGCACCGCAGCCTCGCGGTGTCGCTGGTCTCGGTCGGTGTCGGTATCGCACCCGTGACCATGACGCCGCTGTCGGCCTGGCTGGTCAGCCACTACGACTGGCGGCTGTCGATGCAGGTGCTGGCGGCGATCGGCGCTGTCATCCTCATCCCGACGACGTTTCTCCTCCGGCGTCCGCCCGCCCTGGAGGTCGTGCCCGCCGGCGTGCCGGTCTCATCAGCGCCGGCCGAGGAGATGGACCGGAGTGACATGACCGTGCGGCAGGCGCTGCAGTCGCCGCCGTTCATCATTCTCGCGCTCACCAACTTCTTCTGCTGCGCCACCCATTCCGGGCCGATTTTCCACACGGTGAGCTACGCCATCGTGTGCGGCATTGCGCCGGTCATGGCCGCGACCATTTACAGCGTCGAGGGCATCGCCGGGATGTTCGGTCGCCTCGGCTTCGGCCTGGTCGCCGACCGGCTCGGCGCCAAGAACGTGCTGGCATGGGGTCTCTTGATCCAGGCTTTCGGCGCGCTGGGGTATTTCTTCTCGAGCACGCTGCCGGAGTTCTACGCGGCGGCCAGCCTGTTCGGTTTCATCTACTCGGGGATCATGCCGCTCTACGCGGTGCTGGCGCGCGAGAATTTCCCGCTGCGCATGATGGGTACGATCATCGGCGGCACGTCGATGGCGGGCAGTCTCGGCATGGCGACGGGGCCGCTGCTCGGCGGTTGGCTCTACGACACCACCGGCAGCTACGGCGGGCTCTACCTGACGTGCTTCGCGATGGGCCTCGGCGCGTTCCTGATCGCGCTGACGTTCCGCCCGTTCCCGAAGGCCGCGCCGAAGGCGGTCGATGCGATGGCGGCGTGAGCTGCCGGCGGACTATTCGGCGGTGAAGATGAAGGTGGTGTCGGGCTTGCCGGTCGCCGCCTCCTCGCGGGCGTACGCGACGTAGGCGTCGAGGCTGTCGATGCAGATGACGTCGTTGCAGGCGCTGAGGCCGTCGCGCACGTCGTCCTTGGTGCCGAAGGTGCGATAGGCGAGCGCGGTCTTCTTCGCCGGATCGAGCTTCAGGTAGCCGTAAAGGTACTGATCCTTGTCGCCGTCCCTGCCGCCGAGCTGCGCGACGTAGTAGTCGCCATCCGGCTTCAGGTTCAGCGTCAGCAGCGTGCCGTCATTGTCGGTGGTGGTGTAGTGCTGGCCGTCGCGCACGAACTCGGACACCGAGTCGCCGGCGTCGTTTCCCTGGAACGTCATCTTGGCGTAGGGCGCGACGGAGTCGGCATCGCCGATCAGCGGCTTGTCGGTGACGTAGCAGGCGGCAAGCGCGATCAACGCACTCAGTGCTGCCAGCAGGCGGATCGGCTTCAAGGGTCGCCTCCAGGGTCGGTCCTGAAGCGCATCTAGCCTCTGTGGCAGAGGATCGCCAAGAGGCGGTCATCCTTCGCGCACAGTTAGCGGCAACTTTCCGAGACTTGAAGGAAGGATGAATCCGCGCGCCGGCGCGGAAGCCCAAAACCAAGCATTTTCAATGGTTTGTGAGGCGAGGTCTGAACGAAAGGTAAGCGTCGCATTTGAAGAAAATTAGCTTCGACTTTTAACGGCCCCTTGAGCCGCGGCCGCCATCCTTCCCACATCGATCGGGCCAGAAGCGGTGGGGCAAACAGCCGCCGGTCCGCGACAAACGGGATACGGGGAAGTGTCATGGCAAGACTGGACATGGGTGGGGCGGAACTCGCCTCGATGGCTGAGAGGCAACCGACGGCGGAGAATCTCTTCGATCTCGGCATCGCATACTCGGCCGGACGCGAAGTGGATGCCGATCTGGTTGCGGCACACATGTGGTTCAACATCGCTTCGGCCAAGGGCGTCGCGGAAGCGGCGAACTACCGGCAGGAAGTGGCGCGCGAGATGACCGCAACGGCGATCGCCGAAGCGCAGCGCGCCGCCCGCGAGTGGCTGCGCACGCACTAGCGGCGTTGCGCGGCGCCGGCCAAGGCTAGGGGCTGAGGGCCTGCGTCCGCGGCGTCGGCCGGTGGGCGAGGATGAGGCCGAGGAACCAGCCGAGATAGAAGCGCGCGTCCAGGAAATAATCCGGCGTGTCGTAGACGGTAGGCCATGGCGCGTGGAAGAAATTGACGGCGCCGTCGAACAAGCCGGTGAGCGCAAGCCAGGCGATCGCTGCCACCGCCAGAGTTGGCGCATAGGTTAGCAAGTCGGCGGGCGTGTCCGGCTTGCCCGTGTGGCGATAGCCGAAGAACTGGATGATCAGACAGGGGATGGCGGTCGTTAGCGTGGTGTTGACGCCCCATTCGAAATACCAGCCGGCGATGAAGGACGAGGCGGCCGCGATAATTCCGATCGGAATCGCGAGGGCGCGATGCGAAGCCGCTTGCCAGGCCAGGGTGATGGCGAACGGAACCGCGCCCCAGGAAATCGTGACGGTGACGGCGCGCGACACGCCGGCGGTGTCACCGGAAGCATCGCCCGCAGCGAACGCGCTCATGGCGTCGTGCAGGCCGACCGACGTCATGGCGACCAGCAAGCTGATCGTGGCGGTGACGGCCAGGTGGCGCGGCCGGCCACTCTCGCCGGTCCGTCCATCGCCCAACCAGCGGCGCACGCGCTCCAGGATCGGATCGACAAAGAACACCAGGATGACGGCGATAAGGATCGTCGAAACAACGCTCGACCAACCGAAGTGGCCAAACAGCTGGTGCAATCCCTGCCAGATGAACTCCGGCGCGGCCGAGGAAATGGCGACGGCAACCGCGCCGGTGACGGCAGCACTTCCGTCCGACAAGGCATCCGCTACCGTGCTCGGCGCCCGACTCATTTCTCTCATCCGCCCGCGTAGTGTCGCGTTGGTCTAGCGGATTTCGGATGTGCGCGCACAGGTGGCGCGGGCGCCGCCTAAGCCCGGAACACCGGCACCTTCATGCCGCGCTTCATCATCTCCTCGCGGATTTTCCCGGCGATCGGCCGGCAGCCGCAGTGCTGGGCATGTTGAAGGTGCCACGCAACGCGCTGGTCCAGCGTCGCATTGGTCGGCATCCGGTGCGCCGCGTGCCACTCGGCGTTTGTCTTGCCCATCGTCCTCAGTGGTTGTCGCGCGGGATGCCGTACGTCTTGGCGACCTTCTGATATTTGATCGCCGGCTTCAGGACCATGCCCTCGGAGAACTGATCGACGATGCCGCGCTGGATTTCCTGCCACGGCGTCTGGCTTTTCGGGATCGGGAAGCCGCCATGGGCGCTGAGCTCGCTCCGGCGCTTGGCGAGCTCGGTTTCCGGCAACAGGATGTTCGCCTCGCCGGTGTTGAGGTCGATGCGGATCGGATCGCCCGTCCTGACGATGGCGAGCCCGCCGCCGGCCGCCGCTTCGGGCGAGGCGTTCAGGATCGACGGCGAGCCCGACGTGCCCGACTGCCGCCCGTCGCCGATGCAGGGCAGGGCGTGGATGCCGCGTTTGATGAGCTCCGCCGGCGGCTGCATGTTCACGACCTCGGCGCCGCCCGGATAACCGATCGGGCCGGTGCCGCGGATGAACAGCATCGAGTGCTCGTCGATCTTCAGCGACGGGTCGTCGATGCGGTGGTGGTAATCCTCCGGCCCCTCGAAGACGACCGCATGGCCCTCGAAGGCGTTCGGCTGTTTCGGGTTGGAGAGGTAGCGGTTGCGGAATTCGGGACTGATGACGCTGGTCTTCATGATCGCCGAATCGAACAGGTTGCCCTTGAGCACGATGAAGCCGGCATCCTCGACCAGCGGCTCGCCGTAGGGGCGGATGACATCGTGATCCTGGCTTTCCTTGCCGCGGCTATTCGCGGCGAGCGTCTTGCCGTTGACGGTGATCGCGTCCTTGATCAGGCCCTGCCTGTCGAGTTCGGTCACTACGGCCGGCACGCCGCCGGCGCGGTGGAATTCCTCGCCGAGATACTTGCCGGCCGGCTGCACGTTGACGAGCAGCGGAACGTGGTGGCCCACCGTCTGCCAGTCCTCGATCTCGAGCTTCACGCCGACATGGCGGGCAATCGCGTTGAGGTGGATCGGGGCATTGGTCGAGCCGCCGATCGCGCTGTTGACGACGATGGCGTTCTCGAAGGCATTGCGCGTCAGGATGTCGGAAGGCTTCAGGTCCTCCCACACCATGTCGACGATGCGCTCGCCGGTCTCGTAGGCGATCTGGCCGCGCTCACGATAGGGCGCCGGGATCGCCGCACAGCCGGGCAGGCTCATGCCGAGCGCCTCGGCGAGCGAGTTCATCGTCGTCGCCGTGCCCATGGTGTTGCAATGGCCGGCCGACGGCGCCGACGAGGCGACGATGGCGATGAATTCCTTGTAGTCGATCTCGCCGGCGGCGAGCTGCTCGCGCGCCTTCCATACGATCGTGCCGGAACCGGAGCGCTCGCCCTTCCACCAGCCGTTCAGCATCGGACCGCCGGAAAGCACGATCGCCGGAATGTCAACCGTCGCCGCCGCCATGATGCAGGCGGGGGTGGTCTTGTCGCAGCCGGTCGTCAGCACGACGCCGTCCAGGGGGTAGCCGTAGAGCACCTCGACCAGACCGAGGTAGGCGAGGTTGCGGTCAAGTGCCGCGGTCGGGCGCTTGCCGGTTTCCTGAATGGGGTGGACCGGGAACTCCATCGCCAGCCCGCCGGCAGAGCGGATCCCCTCACGCACGCGCTTGGCGAGCTCCAGGTGATGGCGGTTGCACGGTGACAGGTCCGAGCCGGTTTGCGCGATGCCGATGATCGGCTTGCCGGACTGCAGCTCGTCGCGGGTGAGGCCATAGTTGAGGTAGCGCTCGAGGTAGAGCGCCGTCATCCCGGGGTTCTCCGGATTGTCGAACCACGCCTTCGAACGGAGCGTGGACTTGTCCTTCTTCGCCATGGCCTTGCTGCCTTCCCGAGTACGCGCTGCCGCTTCTTAGCTTTCTGATCAATTTGCGGCCGCTTCCCTGTAGCACTTCGTGCGATTTTCTGTCACCACGCAGCCGCGCAACGCGACTGTTATTTTCGAGCAAACTTATATGGGAGGAATGGGCATGCGGCTGATGCAGGTGGGCGGCCAGAAGGGGCGTCGCATCATCGCGACAGACAAGCGTGGATCCTGGTACGTCCGCCGCTATCGCACCGTCTATGAGCTTGCGCTGGCGGCTATCCGCCAGAAAACCACCCTCGCCAAACTGGCGGAAGCCGCTGGAAGCGCGGGCGACGCCGATCCGGCAGCCCTCTACAAGGCCGGCCGTGTGCTGACCCCGGTCGATCACCCCGACCCCGCGCACCTGTTCGTCACCGGCACCGGTCTGTCGCACCTCGGCTCGGCCCAGTCGCGCGACGCGATGCATATAAAGTTATCAGATACGAGCGAAGCCGAGCTGACGGATTCGATGAAGATGTTCCGCGCCGGTCTCGAAGGCGGCAAGCCGCCGAAGGGAAAGGTCGGCGTGCAGCCGGAATGGTTCTACAAGGGCGACGGCAGTTTCGTGGTGGCGCCCGGCAAGCCGCTGGTATCGCCCGCCTTCGCGCTCGACGGTGCGGAGGAACCGGAAATCGCCGGCATCTACGTCATCGGCAAGGACGGGACGCCGTTTCGTCTCGGCTTTGCGCTGCTCAACGAATTCTCCGACCACATCACGGAGCGGCAAAACTACCTACTGCTCGCGCATTCCAAGCTGCGCCCGTGTTCGTTCGGCCCGGAGCTATTGCTGGGTGGAGCACCGAAGGACATCCGCGGCACATCGCGTATCCGCCGCGGCAAGGAGCTGATCTTCGACCAGCCGTTCCTCACCGGCGAATCCAACATGAGCCACTCCATCGCGAACCTTGAGGCGCACCACTTCAAGTATCCGTGGTTCCGGCGGCCGGGTGACATACACGTCCACACCTTCGGTACCGCGACCCTGTCGGTTGCCGCCGGCATCAGGACCGAACCCGGCGACGTCTTCGAAATATCCGCGCCGCAGTTCGGCCTGCCGCTGATAAATCCGCTGAAGGTGGCGAAGGCCGAGAAGGTGGCTGTGCGGGCGCTGTGAGGCGCCCTATTTGTGCTTGACCGGCCGGGTGTCCCGCGCCATCGATCCCCACCGCAATTTCCAGGCAAATTCCATGACCGAACTGCATCGCAACTTCATCGCCGGCGAATGGGTGGAAGGGGAGGGCATCCCCAACATCAATCCGTCCAACACCGAGGACGTCGTCGGCCTCTATGCGCGCGCCGGCGCCGACGACGTGCAACGGGCGATTGCAGCGGCCAAGGCGGCCTTCCCGGCATGGTCGCGCTCCGGCATCCAGCAGCGCCACGACATTCTGAAGGCGACCGCCGACGAGATCCTGCGGCGCAAGGACGAGATCGGCCGGCTCCTGTCGCGGGAAGAGGGCAAGACTCTGCCCGAGGGGATCAACGAGACGATTCGCGCGGCGCAGATTTTCGATTTCTTCGCCGGCGAAGCACTCCGCCTTTCGGGCGAGACGCTGCCCTCGGTGCGCCCCGGTATCGAAGTCGCGATGACGCGCGAGGCGGTCGGTGTCGTCGGCATCATCACGCCGTGGAATTTTCCGATCGCCATTCCGGCATGGAAGATCGCGCCGGCGCTCTGTCACGGCAACACGATCGTTTTCAAGCCGGCGGATCTGGTGCCGGGCTGCTCGTGGGTGATCGTCGATATCCTGCAGCGCGCCGGCCTGCCCAAGGGTGTGCTCAACCTGGTCATGGGCAAGGGCTCGGTCGTCGGCCAGGCGATTCTCGATTCGCCCGACATCAATGCGATCACCTTCACCGGCTCGGTGGGCACCGGGCGCCGGGTGGCGGACGCCTCGGTCAAGCACCTGCGCAAGTTCCAGCTCGAGATGGGCGGCAAGAATCCGCTGGTGGTCGTGGATGACGCCGATCTCAAGACGGCGGTCGAGGTCGCGGCGAACGGCTCTTACTTCTCGACCGGCCAGCGCTGCACCGCCTCGTCGCGGCTCATCGTCACCGCCGGCATCCACGACAAGTTCGTGGCCGCGCTGACCGAGCGGCTGAAGGGCCTGGTGGTGGACGACGCCGTCAAGGACGGCACGCACATCGGGCCGGTCGTCGATCCCGGCCAGCTCAAGCAGGACGAGGACTACATCAAGATCGCCAAGGACGAGGGCGCCAGGCTGGCCTTTGGCGGCGAGCGGCTGAAGCGGTCGACGCCCGGCTTCTATCTCGAGCCGGCGCTGTTCACGGACACCACGCCGGCCATGCGCATCAATCGCGAGGAGGTGTTCGGGCCTGTCGCCAGCGTCATCCGCGTCAAGGATTATGACGAGGCGCTGGCCGTGGCGAACGACACGCCGTTCGGCCTCTGCTCGGGCATCGTCACCACCAGCCTGAAGTACGCGACCCACTTCAAGCGCAACTCCGAGACGGGGATGGTGATGGTCAACCTGCCGACGGCGGGCGTCGATTACCACGTCGCCTTCGGCGGCCGGAAAGGCTCGAGCTACGGTCCGCGCGAGCAGGGGCACTATGCACAGGAGTTCTTCACCACGGTGAAGACGGCCTACACGCTGCCCGGCTAGTCGCCGTCAGGCGCCGCAGAACCGCTTCGGCTCGCCTACCGGCACGACGAATCCCGTCTTGGTGTCGAACGAGTGCGGGAAGTGCGACTGGCACCATGACAGCCACGCCGGCGACCAGGCGATCAGCCCGGTCGTCTTGAGTTTCGCGCCCGAAGCATAGGCAGCGTCGGCTGGCGGCGTGGCGGGAGCGGCTTTCGCGATCGCACCGGTGGTGGTGGTGACGTCGGCGTCGTCATTTGTGTCGGTGTCGCCCTCGGCGATGTCCTGGAAGGGCCCGCTGGCGCCGCCGTCGAGATCCTCGACCGATGCGCCGGAGTAAGCCGACGTTGCCGGGAACTCCGGCTCGTCGTCGAGGTTGAGGCAGCGGAAATAG
>JBEHXS010000079.1:0-11699 GCA_048498575.1 Pseudomonadota bacterium | reverse complement strand
TCCATCCGGCCGCCGAGAAAGGCGTCGACGGTGCGTCCCGCCAGCGCCGTCGTCATCGCGCCGGCTTGGGCGTGGCAAGCTCGGCGCCGACGCCGGCCTCGCGCATGAGGCGGCGCGCCTGGTCGAGCCGGTCCGCCGGCACCATCACGCGGCGCTGGAGGACACCCAGTGACCCTTCGATGATGCTCATGTTCTGGTCGGCGACCCAGACGTCGATGCCCGCCTCGCGGAGCAGCGCGTCGACGAAGGAGATCAACACCAGGTCATTCGTGCGAAGCAGCTCTTCCATGGGCGGCCACCTTTGATTTTCGATGGTTACTGTACAGTTCCTACGGCGTGGCCGCACCGGGACTTCTCTTGTTCCGCTGGCCGCGTATCCCTAAACTTAGGGCCAGCAAGGTCCCGCTGAGCCGGAGGTTGTCTTCGTGGGCGTAGTCGTACCCCTTGATGAGGCCAAGCGCCGCGCCGGCGCCAGCATCGAACCTCTGGTTCGTTTGACGCACGACGCCATGGGCCAGGTCAACGAGATTATCCTCGACCGCGCCGGCTCCAGCGTCGAGCTCATCCCGGAAATCGCCCGCCACCTGATCGATTCCGGCGGCAAGCGGCTGCGTCCTATGCTTACCATCGCGGCCGCCGGCATGTGCGGCTACGAGGGCAACGGGCACGTCCGCCTCGCCGCCAGCGTCGAATTCATGCACACGGCAACGCTGCTCCACGACGACGTCGTCGACGAAAGCGACCTGCGGCGCGGCAAGGCCGCCGCCCGCAAGGTATGGGGCAACCAGGCGAGCGTGCTGGTCGGCGATTTCCTTCTCGGCCAGGCGTTCAAGATCATGGTCGAGGTCGGATCGCTCGATGCGCTCGACATCCTGTCCAACGCCGCGTCGGTCATCGCCGAGGGCGAGGTGATGCAGCTCGGCGCCGCCAAGAACACCGCAACCACCGAAGACGAATACCTCGCGGTCATCTCGGCAAAGACCGCGGCACTGTTTTCCGCCGCCGCCGAAGTCGGGCCGGTGCTCGCCGGCCGCGGCCGGCCGGAGCGGGCGGCGTTCCGCTCCTACGGCACCAATCTCGGCCTTGCCTTCCAGCTCGTCGATGATGCCCTCGATTACGGCGGCGCCTCGTCCGATCTCGGCAAGCGCGTCGGCGACGATTTCCGCGAGGGCAAGATCACGCTGCCGGTGGTGCTGTCCTATCGCCGTGGCACCGATGCCGACCGCACCTTCTGGCGGCGCGCGCTCGAGGACGGGAACATCGCCGACGGCGATCTCGAGAAGGCCGTCCGCCTGATGCGCGGTCACGGCGCGATCGAGGACACCGTGGAACGGGCGCGGCACTTTGGCGCTGTCGCCCGCGACGCGCTGGCCCCCTTCCCGGACACGCCGCTGAAGTCGGCGCTGCTCGACGCGGTCGATTTCTGCATCGCCCGCGTCAGCTAGGCGCCTGACGTCGCAGCCCAGACTTGCGGAAGCCGCCCAAACCAGCCATCGTGCCGCCTTCCAGCGTCACGGCGACGACCTTCCCCGCAAGCTCGGTGGGCCCATGCGCATATTCAATCGACTGAGTCAGATTTTCGCCGCTGCCGTCCTGGTCGCGGCGGCTACAGGCGCTGACGCCGCGATCAGCAAGAACACCGGTGGCGACGAGACGTTCGCCGGCAGCTACCTCGCCGGCCGCAACGCCGACCAGCAGCGCGATCTCAACTCGGCCATCCTTTTCTATCGCAGTGCGCTGAAGTTCGAGCCCGACAATGACGTGCTGACGGAGCGGTTGCTGCTACTGACGCTCGCCAAAGGCGACATGGAGGGATCGTTCGCCCTCGCGAAGCAACTGATCGCACTGACCGACGACGACGTTCCGGCTCGCCTCGTCCTGGCGGTGCAGGCGTTCAAGGCCGGGCATCCCGACGTCGCCGGCTCCGAGCTCGACAAGATCGCGCCGAGCGAGCTGGGCACGATAACCGTCGGGCTGTTTCGCGCCTGGATGCAGTACGGCGACGGCAAGGTCGACGACGCGGTGAAGACCATTGCCGCCCTGACCGGCCCCGACTGGTACGGTATCTTCAAGGATTACCAGACGGCGCTGATACTGGACGCTGCCGGCCGCACAGCCGACGCCGTCGCGCCGATCAAGCGGGCCTATGCGGCCGACGGAAAAGTGCGCGGCATCGTCATCGCCTACGCCCGGATCATGGGACGCGTGGGCCAGCCCGACGAAGGCATCCGGGCGCTCACCGCGATCGGCGGTGAGAATCCCCACGCGCCGGCGCTGCGCTACCTGCTTGCCGACCTGAAGGACGGCACCGCGTTGTCGCCCGCGCTGACCACGGCCGCCGCCGGGGTCGCGGAGACGCTGTTCGATCTCGGTCTCGTCATCGGCACCGACGACGGGCCGGAATTGCCCGCCGCGTACCTGCGCCTCTCGACCTATGTCGCGGTGAACGACTACACGGCCACGCTCGCCACCGGCGATGTCTTCCAGAGCGTCGGGCGCTGCGACGAGGCGCTCAAGCTCTACGAGCAGGTGCCGGTCACGGCGACGGTGCGGCGCGATGCCGACCTGGAAGCGGGAACCTGCCTCGCCCGCCTCGGCCAGATCGACGCCGGCGCCAAGCTGGTGACGCGCGTCGTCGACGCCGATCCGACCGATATCGATGCGGTGACCGAGCTCGGCGACATCTATCGCGCCGCCAAGCGCCTGCCCGAAGCTGTCGCCGCCTATTCGCGCGGGATCGCGGCCGTGAAGGATCCCGCAGTCGCCGGGTGGGGCATCTACTTCGACCGCGCCATTGCCTACAGCGGGCTCAACCAGTGGCCGCCGGCGGAGGCTGACCTCAAGCAATCGCTCGCCCTCAGCCCGGACCAGGCCGACGTGCTCAATTACCTCGGCTATTCGTGGGTCGACCGGAACGAAAATCTCGATCAGGCGCTGACCATGATCAAGAAGGCGGTATCGCTGCAGCCCAACGACGGCCTGATCATCGACAGCCTGGGATGGGCCTATCACCGCATGGGCAACGACGCCGATGCCGTGACCGAGCTCGAGAGCGCGGTCGAGCAGGCCGGCGGCGATCCCGTCGTCAACGACCATCTCGGCGACGTGTACTGGGCGGTCGGCCGCAAGCGCGAGGCCTATTTCCAATGGACGCATGCGCGCGACTACCATCCCGACAAGTCCGACCTGCCGCGCATCCTGGCCAAGCTCGAGCACGGCTACGACGGCACCGCCACGCCCCCGGCCCCCGCCGGCGGACCGCAAGTGGCCGCCGCGGCGGCTTCGCCCGCGCCAACGACGGTTACGGTCAATGCCGGCGACAGCCTGTGGTCGATCGCGCAGCGTCTGCTCGGCGATCCGAAGCTTTACTATCGGCTCTATCAGGCGAATCGGCACAGCATCGCGAATCCCGACGCCATTTACCCTGGAATGCAATTGGCGTTGCCGCCCGCCGGCAGTGCGAACTAAACGCGTCACCGGACCGACGAGAATGGCTGGCAGGCCATGACGGACGAACTGACGCGCGCCGTGGAAGACTCCGTAGGTGCGTCGCCGAACACGGAGCAGGCACCGGCGAAGATCAATCTCGCGCTGCATGTGCTTGGGCGCCGGCCCGACGGCTACCACCAGCTTGAAACGCTGGTGACGTTCGCCGACTTCGCCGACACGATCACGGTCAGCCCTTCCACCGACCAGCGCATGCATCTCGCGCTTCGCGGCCCATACGCCGGAATGCTGAGCGAGGGCACGCCGGCCGGCAGCAACCTCGTGATCCGTGCGGCTGGCGAGCTGGCGCGTCTCGCCAGATCGGCGTCGGCGCTCAGTCTCACCCTCACCAAGCGCATCCCCGTCGCCGCAGGACTTGGCGGCGGCTCAGCCGATGCCGCTGCCGCGCTCAGACTGCTCGCGCGCGAGTGGAAGCTGAAGCTCGACGACGCGCGCATGAAGGCGCTCGCGCTTGGCCTCGGGGCCGATGTGCCGATGTGTCTGGTCTCCCGGCCGCTCATTGCGCGCGGGATCGGTGGCGACGTTACTCCGGCGTCCGGACTGCCCGCCCTGTCGCTCGTCATCGCGCAGCCGCCGGTCGCCGTCCGCACCACCGAGGTATTCGCGAAGCTGGCGCGGGCCGATCGGTCGGGGCTGCCGCCGCTGCCGGCTAAGTTCAACACGGTCTACGAGGTGGTCTTCTGGCTTCGCCAAAGCCGCAACGACCTCAGCGAGCCGGCCGAGGCCGTGAGCAAGCTCGCGGGCTCGGCGGCGCGGGTCATCGGGCGCGATCCGGAGTGCCTGTTTGCGCGCATGTCGGGCTCGGGCGCCGCCGGGTACGGCATTTTCCTGACACGCGAGGCGGCGGAACGCGGCGCGGCTCGGGTGCGGCAGGCCAAACCTTCGTGGTTCGTGACCGCAGCGACCACCGTGGCGTCGTGATCTCGCCTCGCGGCGCAATCCCTCGTAAAGTGCGGTCATGAGCGACCTTCCCTCTCCCAAACCCTTCGTCCCCGTGCATTTTGCCGTACTGGCCGTCTCGGATACCCGAACCCTGGCGGACGACAAATCCGGCGCCACGCTGACCGAGCGCATCAAGGGTGCCGGCCATATCCTCGCCGGCCGCGCTCTCGTCACCGACGACGCCGACAAGATCCGCAAGCAGGTCAAGAAGTGGCTTAAGGACAAGGACGTCGACGTCATCATCACGACCGGCGGCACCGGCTTCACCGGCCGCGACGTGACTCCGGATGCCATCGAGCCGCTGTTTGAAAAGCGGATGGACGGCTTCGCGGCGGTGTTTCACCGCATCAGCTACGAGAAGATCGGCACCGCCACAGTCCAGTCGCGCGCCACCGCCGGTCTCGCCAAAGGCAAGTTCGTGTTCGTGCTGCCGGGCTCGACGGGGGCGTGCAAGGACGCCTGGGACGGCATCCTCGTCAAGCAGTTCGACTACCGCCAGGAGCCCTGCAACTTCGTCGAGATCATGCCGCGCCTCGACGAGCACCTGAAGCGAGGGAAGCTGCGGAAGAAGGCTGCGAAGAAGGGCTAGCCGCGAGATAGGCCGCCTTGGCGACCAGGCGGCCGTCGCCCAGCGAAAGCAGCCGCATCAGTCGCGCCCGCCAGCCGGCGACGACCGCTCCGTGACGAATGACCGCGAGGCTTGAGCGGGCGCGGCCGGCGATCAGGGCGCGGTCGATGAACGCCATCGCAGCGCCCTGCCATCCGCTACTCAGGACCGCCGTCGGCGACAGCAGCAACAGCCAGTCGCCGCGTGCTGCCTCGGCGGCGTGCTGGCGTGCGTCGCCGTCGAAGCTCGCCGCCTCGATGATCGTGCAGCCCGCGACGTCGGCTACCTTCAGGGTTCCGTCGGCGGAGCCGTAGTCGATCACCACGACCTCGCGCACCACGCCCTCGGTAGCGGCCGGCACGAGCGCGGCCAGCGTGTGCGCCAGGCCGACCTCATCGTCGCGGGTCTCGATGATCGCAGTGATCATGTCGTTCCTACATAAGCCCCTCCTCCGGCATTGCGAAGGGAACAATTGGGCCGGGGATATGTTCTTGATTTGTTCTCGTCGAGCTGCTAGGAATTTATTCATGAGCGCACATGGCAACAGAATCACCGGATTTGGCCAGGCAAAGCCGGCCGACGAGAACATCGGCGTGTGGATCGACCCGGACCGCATTCGCGGGCGCGGCGCCGAAAGCAACCGCAGCGGCCGCTTCGAACCCGTGTCGCGGCACGCGATCGACGATGGCTGGGGGTCGCTCGACGTCCTGCCGCCGTTCGAGACGACGGTGACCGAGGAAACGCCGCGCAAGATCATCACGCGGAACGAGTCTCCCGACATTTCCTTCGACCGGTCGATCAATCCCTATCGCGGCTGCGAGCACGGCTGCACCTACTGCTTCGCACGGCCGACGCACGCCTACATGGGCCTTTCGCCGGCAATCGATTTCGAGACCAAGCTGTTCGCCAAGCCCGGCGCCGCGAAGCTGCTCGAGAAGGAGCTGGCGCGTCCCGGCTACGAAGTGAAGACGATCGCGATCGGCACCAACACCGATCCCTACCAGCCGATCGAGCGGCGCTACCGCATCATGCGCGAGATCCTCGAGGTGCTCGACGCCACCAATCACCCGGTCGGCATCGTGACGAAATCGGCGCTGGTCACGCGCGACATCGACATTCTCTCGCGCATGGCGTCGCGTGGCCTGGCCAAGGTCGCCCTCTCGGTGACCACCCTCGACCGCAAGCTGGCGCGCGCCATGGAGCCGCGCGCGGCGACCCCCGACCGCCGCATCGAGGCGCTCCGCCTCCTTTCCGCCAGCGGCGTGCCGACGACCGTCATGGTCGCGCCGGTGATACCGGCACTGAACGAGCCGGAGATGGAGAAGATCCTCGAGGTCGCCGCCTCGGCCGGCGTCAAGGAGGCCGGCTACGTGCTGCTCCGTCTGCCGCTCGAAGTCCGCGATGTGTTCAAGGAGTTCCTCGCGCGCGAGTATCCCGACCGTGCCGAACATGTCATGTCGATCATCCGCTCCATGCGCGGCGGCAAGGAATACGATTCGCAGTGGGGCGAGCGCATGCGCGGCAGCGGGCCCTACGCCTGGCAGATCGGGCGGCGTTTCGAGATGGCGGCCAAGCGGCTTGGGCTGAACGCCGAGAAGCGCCGCCTGCGCACCGACCTGTTCACGCCGCCGGCGATGGCCGGCGACCAGCTCGACCTTTTCGGGAACAAGGCCGCCGCATAAGCGCGCGCCGCCGCTTTGATGCTTGCGGCGGCGCGGCGAAGCCGCCACGCTTGGCGGCATGGAAGGCGAAGCCGAATCAGTCCAGCCCGCGGAACGCGCCGAGCCGCTTGCGCCGCCCACCGATCGCTACGAGAAGCGGGCGAAGCGGCGCGGTGCCAGGATCGTCGCCGGCGTCGACGAGGCCGGCCGCGGCCCGCTCGCCGGGCCGGTGGTCACGGCGGCGGTCGTCTTCCAGCGTGGATTTCCGGACGGGCTCAACGATTCCAAGCGCCTCACCGCCCTCCAGCGCGAGGCGCTGTTCGACCAGATCATGGCCAAGGGCATCGTGTCGATCGCCGTGGCAAGCCGGGCGCGCATCGACCGCATGAACATCCTGCGCGCCTCGCTCTGGGCGATGAGCCGCGCCATCGCCGGCCTCTCCTGCCGGCCAGACTACGTCCTCATCGACGGCAACATGCTGCCGCCCGATCTCGCCTGCACCGGCGAGACGGTCATCGGCGGCGACGGCCTGTCGGTGTCGATCGCGGCGGCCTCGATCATCGCCAAGGTGACGCGCGACCGCCTCATGGCCAATGTCGGCCGAGCCTTTCCGGGCTACGGCTTCGAGCGCCACATGGGCTACTCGACGCCGGAGCATTTCGATGCGCTGCGTGAGCACGGGCCCTGCCCGCACCACCGGCAGAGCTTCGCCCCGGTGCGCGAACAGCAGCTCGCGCTGGAAATCTGATCAGTTCAACTTGGCGCGGACGTCGCCGATCGACTTGGCGATCAGGGCCTCGCCTTCGGCGCCCTTGACGCGCACGGCGAGCAGCTTCTCGGCCGCCGCCACCGCGACGTCGGCGGAAAGGGCGCGCACTTCCTGGATCGCCTGGGTCTCGGCCTGGGCGATCTTTTCCTCGGCGAGCTTGGTGCGCGAGGCGACGTATTCCTCGGTGCGCTTGCGCGCCTCGCCGGCGAGCGCGACGGCCTCGCGTTTCGCCTGCTCGATGATCTGGCCGGCCTCGGCTTCGGCGGAGGCCGCCTTCTGCTTGTATTCGGCGAGCAACGCCTCCGCTTCGGCGCGCAGCTTCTTGGCCTCGTCCAGTTCCTTGCGGATCGCGGCGGCGCGGTTGTCGAGGCTGCCGGTGATCTGCCGCGGCACCTTCATGTAGATGACGACGGCGAAGAACAGGATGAGCGAGACGAGGGCCCAGAACGGCGCGTCGAAGGTCATCTCAGGCTCCCGCCTTCATCGCGTCGGTGACGGCCGAGTCGGCGTCGGCCTTGGCGACGTCGCCGCCGGTCAGCGCCTTGACGATCGCCGCCGCCGTGTCGCTGGCGATCGAGTTCACCTCGGCGAGCGCGCGCTGCTTGATTGCGCGGATGCCGTCTTCGGAGGCCGCGATCTTCTTGTTGAGCTCGCTCTCCGTCGCGGTGCGCTCGGCGTCGGTTGCCACCTTCGATTCGTTGCGCGCCTTTTCGGCGATGGCGTTGGCATTGGCCCGCGCGGTCGCCAGCGCCTTCTCGTAGCCGGCAACCGCCGCCTCCGATTCAGCCTTGGCCTGCTGGGCCCGCTCGAGGTCGCCGGCAATCCGGTCGGCGCGGTCCTTGAGTATCCCGCCGATGCGCGGAATGGCGACCCGCTGCAGCAGCACGTAGAGGGCGATGAAGGTGATCGCCAGCCACAGCAGCTGCGAGGCAAACGTCTCGGAATTGAACGGTGGGAACGGCTCCTTTGCCTCAGGCGCCGGCGCAACCGTGCCGGCAGCGGCCGGAGCGGCCGCCGTCGTGTCTGCCTGCGCAAGAAGCATCAGCCCGGTCATCGCGTTCCCACCTTGCCCCGCGTGGATCAGGTGAACAGCAGGATCAGCGCGACGAGCAGCGAGAAGATGCCCAGCGCTTCGGTAACCGCGAAGCCGAAGATCAGGCGGCCGAATTGGCCGTCGGCGGCTGCCGGGTTGCGGATGGCGCCGGCGAGGTAGTTGCCGAAGATGTGGCCGAGGCCGATGCCTGCGGTGCCCATGCCGATGCAGGCGATACCCGCACCGAGAAACTTTGCTGCTGCTGGATCCATTTCCTTCTCCTGAGTGAAGCGATTAGTGACCGGGGTGAATGGCGTCGTTGAGATAAAGGCTGGTGAGGATCGCGAAGACGTACGCCTGCAAGGCCGCGACTAGGAACTCCAGCGCCGTCAGGGCGACCGTGCCAAGCAGCGGCAGGATGGCGCCGAGCACGCCGAGGAAGCCCGCCGAACCGAGCAGCGTCACGAAGCCCGCGAACACCTTCAGCGTGATGTGGCCGGCGAGCATGTTGGCGAACAGGCGGATCGAAAGGCTGATCGGCCGCGAGATGAACGAGAGCACCTCGATCAGCACGATGAACGGCAGGATCACCTTCGGCACGCCGCTCGGCACGAACAGCTTGAAGAAGTGCAGCTTGTTCCGCCACAGGCCGTAGATGATCACGGTCAGGATGACGGTGACCGCCAGCGCTGCGGTGACGATGATGTGCGAGGTGACGGTGAAGAAGTAGGGGAACATTCCCCACAGGTTCGCCACCAGGATGAACAGGAACAGCGAGAACACCAGCGGGAAGAACTTCATCCCCTCGCTGCCGGCCGATTCGCGGAGCGTGTTCTCGACGAATTCGTAGGTGAGTTCGGTCGCCGATTGCCAGCGGCCCGGCACCACGGCGCGGCTGCGCGTCGGGATCAGCAGGAACGCGGCGGCGCCCAGCACCGTCAGCACCATGAACAGGGCGGAATTGGTGAAGGAGAAGTCGAGGCCGCCGATGTGAATCGGGATGATCGTCGAGATCTGGAACTGGTGGATCGGATTGTACAAGTCGCGTCCCTATCGTTTCCCACCAAACAGGTCGTCCGGCCCAGGCGGACCCGGCTGAACCAGTCCCGCCGTCCGCATTACGCTCAGGATTCCGGCGACGAATCCCAAGAGCAGGAAGACGATCAGGCCCCACGGCGACGTGCCGAACAGCCGGTCGACGCCCCACCCGATCGCAGCACCGACAACTATGCCGGCAACGAAATCGGCCCCGAGCCGCAACGCCAGGGCATACCCTTGCCTGGTCTTCTGCGGGTCCGGCCGCGGCGCACTCGACTTACGCGCCGCGTGGCTTTCGTCAAGCCGCCGTTCGAGATCACGCAATCTATCGGAGAGCGCGCCATCGTCGGCAGATCGCCGGCTGGCAGGATCGGGGTGATCGCCGTCGCGCTCACTCATCCCGCCAAGCTCCGTCCGAGAGGATGAAAACGCTCAGGAATCCGCCCAACCCCAACGAAAGCGCGCGCACAATAGTTGTGGGTCCAGACAGTGTCAAGAATTGGCGGACACTTGCTAAGCCATTGTCTGATCGCATCTTTTCGCTCTTTCCGCACAGCACAATTCGCGCGACCGTGATCGGCGGCGCCCTTCCCCGGCACGGGCCGCCGTGCCAGAACTCGCCCATGGCCGACTCGACACAGCCGCCGCGGCAACGCCGCGCCCAGATGCTGAGCGAACTCGTCGGTCGCGTCATCGACCCGGTGACGCGCCAGCGTGGATTCGCGGCGACCGAGCTTCTCGCCGCCTGGCCCGAGATCGTCGGCGCACGTTACGCCGATTGTACCCGTCCGGAACGCATCGTCTGGCCAAAGGGCGAGGAAATGGAAGGCGCACCGGCGCTGCTCGTCCTGCGGGTCGACGGCCCCCGCGCCATTCTGGTCCAGCACGAAGCCGGCCAGATCCTCGAACGGGTCAATGCGTTCCTCGGCTACGCCGCCGTCGGTCATCTCCGCATCCTTCAGGCGCCCGTGCGTGCCGCGACCCGGCCCGCTCTCCCACCGCGCCCCGAACTCAGCGGCAGCGACGAAGCGCGTCTCCGCGAAACCATCGACGGACTCCCCGCCGGCCCGCTCAGGACGTCGCTGGAGGAGCTCGGCCGCAACGTCATCGCCGGCGCGAGGGAGCCGCCTCTCCCGGCCAACAAGCGCCATATTTGACTGTCCACAACCCGCGACTTGCGGCAGAATCTGAACCCGACCGCGGCGACGGTTTGAAATAGACGAGGATCCCTCCGTGAAGTTCAATTCCCGACAAATTCTCATCGGCGTCGCCGTCGTGGTGGTGATTGCCGCCGCCGCGATCTACTGGCTGGTCTCGCGCCAGAACAACGTGTCGCTCGACGCGACTGCAACTACCGCCACCACCTCGACCGCCACATCCTCGACTACGGCCGCCACCCAGCAGGCGGCGAGCGATGCGCCGGCCAGCGCCGCGTCCAGCGACCTGATGCAGGCCGGGCCGCTCGGCGACATGGCGCTCGGCGATCCGAAGGCGCCGAACGTGATGATCGAATACGCGTCGATGACCTGCACGCACTGCCAGCGCTTCCACACCGACGTCTACCCGACGCTGAAGTCGCAATACATCGACACCGGCAAGGTCTACTTCATCTTCCGCGAGTTCCCGCTCGACACGTTGGCGCGCGCTGCCATCATTGTCGCTCGCTGCGCCCCGAAGGAGCGTTTCTTCCCGCTCGTCGACCTGATGTTCGACCACCAGGATCAGTGGGCGTTCGTCGATGACCCCAAGACGGCGCTGCTCAATCTGGTGAAACAGGCCGGGTTCACCGAGGACTCGTTCAATGCCTGCTTGACGAATCAGCAGCTTCTGGACGGAGTGAACTGGGTGCAGGATCGGGCCGAGAAGCTGTTCGGCGTGGGCTCTACCCCGACGTTTTTCGTCAACGGGAAGAAGCTCACCGGTGAACAGACCATCGACCAGCTCGCTGCGGCATTCACCAGCTAGGCCGGCGCTGAACGACAAGCGGCGGCCGTTTCGCGCACCGAAAGGGCCTGCCGCTTGAAATTCACTCGTCTGCGCGTTCTCGGCTTCAAGTCCTTCGTCGAGCCGACGGAGCTTCTGATCGAGCCGGGCCTTACCGGCGTCGTCGGTCCGAACGGCTGCGGCAAGTCCAACCTGGTC
>JBEHXS010000078.1:0-11812 GCA_048498575.1 Pseudomonadota bacterium | reverse complement strand
CTCCTTGCACAGGCGCAAGCCCTCGAGCGCGATGCCCTCACCGAGCGGATGGAAGAACGGCGAGCAGTAGGATTCCAGGCAATGCGCCAGCGCGTCCATCCCCGTCCAGGCGGTGATCTTGGCCGGCAGGTCGAGCGTCAGCTCCGGATCGGCGATGACGACGCGCGGCAAAATCTTGGGATGGAAGATGATCTTCTTGGTGTGGTCGGACGGATCGGTGACCACGGCCGCACGTCCGACCTCCGAGCCGGTGCCGGCAGTGGTCGGCACGGCGACGATCGGCGCGATGGCGTCGGCATTGGCGCGCGTCCACCAGTCCTCGCGATCCTCGAAATCGAACACCGGCCGCGTCTGCGCGTGCTGGAAGGCGATGAGCTTGCCGATGTCCATGCCCGAGCCGCCGCCGAAAGCGATGACGCCATCGTGGCCGCCCGTCTTGTAGACGGCGATACCGTCGTTGAGATTTTGCAGAGTCGGGTTGCCGTCGACCTTGGAAAACACGGCGACCGGAATCTTCGCCTTGTTCAGGATGTCGAGCGCCTTCTGGGTGATCGGCAGGCTGACGAGGCCGGGGTCGGTGACGAACAGCGGCCGCTTGATGCCGGCGGCGGCGAGCGCCTGCGGCAGCTCCTGGATACGCCCCGGGCCGAAGCGGACGGCGGTCGGATAGGACCAGTTGGCGACGAGCGAGGGATACTGGTCGATCATGATGTCTTGGTCCTGAGGTGGAAGCTCTTCGGCCGCGTCAGGTGCTCGTAGCCGACCTTGGAAAGCGTGACGCCGCGGCCGGATTCCTTGACGCCGACCCAAGCCAGCGCCGGGTCGAGATAATCGGCGCGGTTCATGTAGACGGTGCCGGTCTGGATCTTGTCGCCGATGTCCTTGGCGGCGTCCTCGTCGGCAGTCCAGATCGAGGCGGTGAGGCCATAGGGCGAATCGTTCATCAGGCGGACCGCCTCGGTATCCGACGACACCTTCATGATGCCGTGCGCCGGACCGAAGGTCTCTTCCATCATGATCGCCATGGAGTGATCGACGCCGGCGAGCAGCTGCGGCGCCATGTAGGGGGTGCCCACTTTCGCCGCGGCGAAGCGCGTCTCGTCGATGAGCGGCGTCGCGCCGGCGCGGATTGCAGCGGCGACCTGCGCGCGCACGGCGTCGGCCGCCTTGGCGCGGACGACCGGGCCAAGCGTCGTCGTCTCGTCGGTGGGCGACCCCAGCTTGTAGGAATCGATCACCGCCACGGCCGCCTCGACGAAGCGGTCGTAGACCATCTCGTGGACGTAGATGCGCTCGACCGCGCAGCACGACTGGCCGGAATTGAAGTAGCCGCCGTCGACGACGTTCTCTGCCGCAAAGGCGATATCGGCGTCCGGGCGGATGTAGGCCGGGTCCTTGCCGCCGAGTTCGAGGCAGGTGGCCGGGAAATTCGGCGCCGCGGCTACGGATGCCATCACCATGCGCCCGCCCGCGGTCGAGCCGGTGAAGCCGACCTGATCGACCAGCCCGGACGAGATCGCCTTATGGGTTGCCTCGTGCGACATGTGGAGCACCTGGAAGACGTCCTTCGGCAGATGCGCCTTGGCGAAGCAATCGGCGAAGTGCTCAGCGACCAGCGCCGTCTGCGAGGAGTGCTTCATCACCACGGTGTTGCCCGCCAGGATCGCCGGCAGCACCGCGTTCAGCGCCGTCATGTACGGAAAATTCCACGCCGGCAGATTGAGCACGACGCCGAGCGGCTCGCGGCGGATGAAGCGCGTGAAGCCTTCCTTCGGGCCGACGTCGATATCGGCGAGCATCGCCGGCGCGACCGCGATCATGTACCGCGCCCGCTCCTCGAACCCGCGCACCTCGCCGGCGCCGTAGCGGATCGGCCGCCCCATCTGCCAGGCGAGCAGCTCGGCGACCCGCGCCTTGTCGGCAACCATGGCGTCGACGAAGGCCGTGCCGATGCGGGCGCGATCCTCGACCGGCACCTCGCGCCAGTGAAGCTGCGCCTTTTGCGCCCGCTCCAGCGTCTGGTGCACGGTCTTGTCGTCGGCCAGCGGCCGCTCGGCATAAACCGAATTATCGACCGGGGAGATAATGCGAAGGGTGGCGTTCATGGGGCCGCACTCGTACGCAACTCGCGGCGGCGGTCAATACCGCTCGAAGCCGCGCTTCAGCTCCCAGTCGGTGACCCGGCGGTCGTACTCGAACTGCTCCCATTCCGCCGTGTGGACATAGTGGTCGATGACGGCATCGCCAAAGGCGGCGCGCAGCATCTTCGACTTGTCCATGAGCACGGTCGCTTCGCGGAGCGTCTTCGGCACCTCGCGGAGCCGCTTACCCTGGTAGGCGTCGCCGACATAGGGCGCCTCGAGCTCGAGCTTCTCCTCGATGCCGGCGAGCCCGGCGGCGATCAACGCCGCGTAGGCGAGATACGGATTGAGGTCGGCGCCGCCGATGCGGCACTCGATGCGGATCGCCTTGGAATGGGCGCCGCACAGGCGGAAGCCGGCGGTGCGGTTGTCCTCCGACCAGATCGCCTTGGTCGGCGCGAAGGTGCCGGCCTGGAAGCGCTTGTACGAATTGACGTACGGCGCCAGGAACCAGGTGATCTCGCGGGCGTAGTTGAGCTGGCCGGCGACGTAGTGCTCCATGAGCTTCGACATGCCGTGCTCGGACTTGTCGTCCTGGAACAGCGTCTTCTTGCCGGCCGCGTCCCACAGCGAATTGTGGATATGGCTGGACGAGCCGGCGAGGTCGAAGCGCCACTTCGCCATGAAGGTGACGGCCTTGCCCTGGAGCAGCGCGATTTCCTTCACCGCGTTCTTCAGGATGACGTGGCGATCGGCCATCGTCAGCGCGTCGGCGTAGCGGACGTTGATCTCCTCCTGGCCCGGCCCCCACTCGCCCTTCGAATTTTCAACCGGGATGCCGGCGCCTTCCAGCCCGAGGCGGATGGCGCGCATGACGCCCTCTTCCTTGGCGGTCTGCAGGATGTGGTAGTCCTCGATGTAGCGGCCGGCGGTCTTCAGGTTGGCGTAGAGCTTGTCGGCGGCGCTCTCGTAGGTCTCGTCGAACAGGTAGAACTCGAGCTCGGAGGCGAAGAAGGCGCTCATCTTCGCCTTGGTGAGCCGCGCCACCTGCGACTTCAGCATGGCGCGCGGGGAATGCAGCACGTCCTCGTAGTGGTGATGGTCGAGGATGTCGGCGAGCACCAGCGCCGAGCCCGGCAGCCACGGCACGCGGCGCAGCGTGCCGAGGTCGGGCTTCATGACGAAATCGCCGTAGCCCTTTTCCCAGTTGGCGGCGGCGTAGCCGGGCACCGGCTCCATGTCGATGTCGTTGGCAAGCAGGTAGTCGCAGCCGTGCGTCTCTTCGTGGGCGCTGTCCAGAAAGTATTCCGCCTGCATGCGCTTGCCGACGAGGCGGCCCTGCATGTCGGTGAACGCGACAATGACGGTGTCGATTTCCTTTGCCGCCACCGCCGCCTGCAATTCCTTGAACGTCAGCATTCCCGCCATGGGTACCCTCAACCTTTAGCCGTCAAACGATCCGCGCGGGGTTTTATGTCCCCGCGCGGCTTTCTGCGCAAACCAATCGGTTCGGCGAGGCTCAGTGCTCGCCGACCGCCTTTTCGGCCTCGGCGATGGCCGCCTGCCGCGCCGCGATGATCTCGCCCATCGGCGGGCCCTTGAAGCGGCGCTGCTCGAAGGCGAACCACACGATCGCCGTCAGGATGAAGAAGCCGACCGTGATGTAGAGCGCCCACTGGTTCGGCGGCTGGATGCCGATGACGAAGATCAGGATCATCGACAGGACCGAGAGCACGACGAACAGCATGAAGACGCCGCGCCCGAGATTCCACGGTCCCATCTTGTCCCACTTCGGCGAGCCCCAGGCGAGCGCGCCCAGCACGATCGGGAAGGTGAACGACAGGAACAGGAAGATGACCGTGCACGACACGACGATGGTGTAGGCCGAGGTGCCCGCCACCGAGACCAGCGACGAACCCGTGACGAACAGCACCGCGAGCGTTGCCGCCGTCCAGATCGCCGCCACCGGCGTGCGGTAGGTCGGACTGACCTTGGCCAGGGCGGCCGAACCTGGCAGGCCGCCGTCGCGCGAGAACGCGAAGATCATGCGCGAGGCCGAAGTGACGGTCGCCAGGCCGCAGAGCAGCTGGGCGACGAACACGACCAGGTAGACGATCTCCTTGACGACCGGATTGACCCGCTCGTCGAACGCCCAGAAGAACACGTTCCAGCCCTGTTTGGCCGCATCGTCCATGTTCGGGATCATCAGGACGAAGGCAGCGAGGAACAGGTAGCCGAAGATCGCCGACCAGATGACCGACATGACCATGGCGCGCGGCACCGAATGCGCCGCCTTGATGGTCTCCTCCGATGTGTGAGCCGAGGCGTCGTAGCCGGTGATCGTGTAGATCGGCAGCAACAGGCCTAGGGCAAACACCCACCAGTCGGAAACCTGCGGCCACACCCCGCCACCGGCGTCACCCGAATAGTTGTGGAAGGTGAACAGGCGGCCGAAATCCAGCCCCTGGCCCGCGACTAGCGCGGCAATGACGCAGACGACGGCGATCAGGATGGCGCCGCCGAAGATCAGGTAGCCGGAGAAGTCGGTGAGCTGGGCCGTAAGCTTGATGCCGCGGTGATTGATGATCGCCTGGGCGCCGGTGATGACGATCAGGAAGATCGTCTGCGTCCAGATGTTGTTCGGCACGCCGAGCCACGGGAAAGCGCCCTCGAAGAAGGTCCACGTGCCAACGTTGATGGCGCCGAGCACCGTCACCAGCCCGAGCAGGTTGAGCCACGCCGTCACCCAGCCGGTGCCGCGGTTGCCGAGGATGGAGCCCCAGTGATAGAGGCCGCCCGCCGTCGGATAGGCCGACGAGATCTGCGACATCGCCACCGCAAAGGTGAGCGAGACGAAGCAGCCGACCAGCCAGCCGATGCCGATCGAGATGCCGCCGGCGCCGGAAGTGCCTTGCGCCAGCGAGTTGATGCCGCCCGACAGGATGCAGATGATCGAGAATGAAACGGCGAAGTTCGAGAAGCGCGACAGGCGCCGCTCAAGCTCCTGGGCATAGCCCATGCCGTGGAGAACCTTCATGTCCTCCTTTTTGTCGGCATCTGTGTACGACGATTCCACGTTGCTCATGCGTCGCTCCTGTTTGACCCCGTCGCCGGCGGAAGGCGCGGATGTGCACTGACGTTGCCCGCCGCGGAGTGCGTCCTGCCCAGCGGTACTCGTAAAGCACGCGTATGCCCGCGCCGGCCGTGATGAGCCGCGGCGCGCCGTTGTCGTGATGGCGTTGCAAAGAGGGTGAAGGATGCAGCCGCCTGCGGAACGCCGTCCCCTGCGTTCCCGCCAGCGATGACAAACGGTCCGCGTCGGCCGCGGACAACAACTGCGGGCCCCTTGCGAGGCGCGTGCAGCGCGGTCATCAACTCCCCCAGCTGGGGCGAGCGACTCGTTTGCGCCCGTCCCCGCATGAGCCGCGATGTTACCCCGAATCGGCCCGCCAGCAAGCCGCAGGCTCAGGGATCGGCAGATTTCCGCCGTTCACCGAGGTTGCGCGCCAGCAGGACGGCGACGATCGGCAGCGGCAGAATCAGACCGAAGGAAGCCCGGATACCCCACGCCGAGGCCGAGAAACCCATGACCGGCGGCGTCAATACGAGGACGACCGCCTGGGCGAGCGCGAGCGCCGCGACGTTCTCCGAGGCCGGCCGGTCGCCGAGCCGCGCGGCGGCGGAAACCGCCTGGGGGAAGGACGACGACACGCCGATCCCGATGAGGGCGAACCCGACATAGGTGAGTGGAACGGACAGGCCGAGCACGAGAAGCACGAGCCCGACGAACGACACCGCCGACAGCGCCGCCGCTACCGGCACCGGGCCGAACCGCTCGATCCAGCGGTCGGCGAACAGGCGCCCGACGACCGCGCCGCCGATCGCGACCGGCAGCGTCAGCGTCGCGATCCATTCGGCCGGATGAAAGACGTCGCGGGTGAAGATCACCGACCAGGTGCGCGAGCCCGCTTCCAGCCAGATCGACGACAGCATGAAGGCGATGAGCAGGAGCGTCGCGCGGCTGGGAAGCGCAAAGCGCCGCTGCGGCGTGCCGGCCTGCGGGCGTGGCGGCGATTCGGCGAACGGCAGCATGACGATGCCGGTCGCCACGATCGCGACAGGCACCACGGCGAGCAGATGGACGGCCGGCGAGATGCCAACGGCCGTTGCGGCGGTCGCGACCAGCGACGAGGAGACGAAACCGAGACTCCACACCCCGTGGCAGCGGTTGAGGATGCGCCGGCCGAGGGCGGCTTCGACGCGGTCGGCCTCGACGTTCATCGCGACGTTGGTGAGCATGAAGCTCGCGCCGGCAAGGATGGCGACGACGAAGAACACCTCCGGGCGCCAGGCGAGCGCCGACAGGCCGCCGCACAGCGCGATGATCGGGATGCCGACGAGGAGGGTCAGCCGCGTGCCGACGCGCTCGACCAGCCGCCCGGCGAACGGCAGCGAGAGGAACGTGCCGACATCGCCGCCGAGAAGCGCCAGACCGAGCTCCGCGGCGGAGGCATGCATGCTCACCTGGATCTCGGCCAGGCGTGCAAAGACGCCGCTCCCGGCGAACGCCTGCAGGAAGAAGACCGCCATGATGGCGGCCGCTGCGGAACGATGCGTGCGCACGATGATCCCCGCCCCGAGGCCCAAAATGCTGGTAACGCGGCAGGCTGCGGTGCGCCGCCACGCCTGTCAATCGCCGCGCCGGCTACTCAATTTCGCCGCCGTCCTGTATCACGAGCGAAGAGGTGGAGGAGAAGATGAGTTTCGCTACGCGTCGGGTTGGCACGACATCGCTCAACGTCACTACGCTCGGCCTTGGCGGCGCAACGCTCGCCGGCAACATCGAGCCGGTCACCGACGCCGCCGCCCGGCTGATCGTGGTCGACGCCTACGACCGCGGCATCCGCTACTTCGACACCTCGCCGTTCTATGGTTACGGCCGCTCCGAGCATCTGATGGGCGACGAGCTGCGCGGCCGCAAGGACTGGGTGCTGTCGAGCAAGGTCGGCCGCGTACTGTCGCCGCGCAAGCGCCCGCAGGACGCCCGCGACAAGTGGCGCGATCCCCTGCCCTTCGAGGCGCGGTTCGACTACAGCTACGATGGCGTCATGCGCTCCTACGAGGATAGCCTGCAGCGGCTCGGCATCGACCGCATCGACATCCTCTACGTCCACGATCTCGACGTCTGGTCGCACGGCGGATCGAAGGAGACGCAGGCCAAATATTTCCGCACGGCGATGGAGAGCGGCTACCGCGCCCTCGACCAGCTGCGCTCCGCCGGCGACATTAAGGGCATCGGGCTTGGCGTCAACGACGCCCAGCCGATCGGCGAGGCCCTGCAGCACGGCAAGTGGGACATCTTCCTGCTCGCCGGCCGCTACACCCTGCTCGAGCAGGGACCGGTGCACGACGTGCTGCCCGCCGTGCAGAAGCATGGCGCCTCGATCGTCATCGGCGGCCCGTTCAACTCCGGCATTCTCGTCGGCGGCTCGACCTTCGACTACGACACCGCACCTGCCGACGTCGTCGCGCGCGTCAAGCGCATCGCCAGGGTCTGCGATGCCCACGGCGTGCCCATGCCCGCGGCGGCGCTTCAGTTTCCGCTGGGCAATGACGTCGTCGCCAGCATCATTCCGGGGCCGCGCTCGGCCGGCGAGCTGAACCAGATCGTGGAATGGTGGCAGGTGAAGATACCCGCCTCGCTGTGGAGCGACCTCAAGACCGAGGGGGTCTTGGATAAGGATGCGCCGACCCCCAAGTAAGCGGCGACGGGCGCTCACAATCCGGGGAATCCTGCAGCCATGACGGGGCTCTATTCCGAGCTGACCGCCTTTTTGACCGTCGTCTTCATCGACCTCGTGCTCGCCGGCGATAATGCCGTGGTCGTCGGCCTGGCCGCCGCCGGCCTCGAGGATCCGCACGTTCGCCGCAAGGCCATCGTGCTGGGCATCGCCTCGGCCGCGGTGCTCCGCATCGTCTTCGCGCTTTTCGCCACGCAGCTTCTCGCCGTCATCGGCCTGACGCTCGCCGGCGGGATCATCCTGCTCTGGGTAGTCTGGAAGCTTGCCCGCGAAATCTGGGGCCAGCGGCACGCCGACGGGGCGGAGGCGAACGGCAAGGCCAAGGCACCCCCGAAGGATCTGCGCCGCGCCTTTCTGCAGATCGTCGTTGCCGATGTCTCGATGTCGCTGGACAACGTGCTCGCCGTGGCCGGCGCGGCGCGCGAGCACCTGGCGGTGCTGATCGTCGGGCTCGGCCTCTCCGTCGCGCTCATGGGCGCCGCCGCGACGCTGATCGCCAAACTGCTCCACCGCTTCTTCTGGATCGCCTACTTCGGCCTCGCCCTCATCGCCTGGGTGGCGGTCTCGATGATCTGGGAAGGCGGATGGGAAATAGCCGGCATGGGCCAAGCTGAGCCACCGCCACCGGGAGCCCTGCCGGCGCCCGCCGGCGCCGGCACGATCTGAACCGCTACGCGGTGCTGGACCGCCGCCAGATATTCACGCCGGCGTCCGCCGCGCGCGTATCGATCTCGTCGAGCTCGGCTTCGGTGAAGGCGAGATGGTCGAGTGCCCCCACCGCATCCTCGATCTGCCCGACGTGCGAGGCGCCGATCAGCGCCGACGTCATGCGCGGGTCGCGCAGCACCCAGGCGATCGCCATCTGGGCCAGCGTCTGCCCGCGCTTTGTCGCCAGTTCGTTCAGCGCCCTGACGCACGCCATGTTCTTGTCGCTAAGGAATCCCTGCTGCCAGGAATCGGCGCCGCGCCCTGCCCGGCTGTCGGCCGGAACGCCCTTCAGGTACTTGTCGGTGAGCAGGCCCTGCGCCAGCGGCGAGAAGGCGATGCAGCCCATGCCCTCTTCATCGAGCGCATCGAGCAGCCGGTCTTCCTCGGTCCAGCGGTTGACGATGGAGTAGCTCGGCTGGTGGATGATCGCCGGCGTGCCCAGCCGCTTCAGGATGGCCTGCGCCTCGTGCGTACGCTGCGAGGAATAGGACGAGACGCCGACGTAGAGCGCCTTGCCGGCGCGCACCGCGGCATCGAGCGCGCCCATCGTCTCTTCGAGCGGCGTGTCGGGATCGAAGCGGTGCGAATAGAAGATGTCGACGTAGTCGAGCCCCATGCGCTTCAGGCTCTGGTCGAGGCTCGCCGTGAGATACTTGCGGCTGCCCCACTCGCCGTACGGCCCCGGCCACATGCCGTAGCCGGCCTTGGTGGAGATGACGAGTTCGTCGCGGTAAAGGCGGAAGTCTTCGCGGAGAATATCGCCGAACAGCGCCTCCGCCGAACCCGGCGGCGGACCGTAATTATTGGCGAGGTCGAAGTGCGTGATGCCGAGGTCGAACGCCCGCCGGCACATGGCGCGGGCCGTATCGGCACGCGAGGCGTGGCCGAAATTGTGCCACAGGCCGAGCGAGATCGGCGGCAGCTTCAGCCCGCTCCTGCCGGTCCGCCGGTATGGCATCTTCTCGTAGCGTTTTTCGGCGGGCAGGTAGGCCATTTCTCGTCGCTCCGCTTGGGATGGTGTATTCGGAAAGCGCGACCCTAACCGTCGGCCGCCACGCGGCAAGCCCTTTCCCAGCGAGTGATATCCCCCATGAGCCTTCGTCTGTTCGACCTCTCCGGTCGCATCGCCCTTGTCACCGGATCGAGCAAGGGCATCGGTTACGCCATTGCCGAGGGAATTGCGTCCGCGGGGGCCGAGGTCGTGCTGAACTCGCGCAACCCGAAGGAACTCGACGAGGCCCGCGCGCGCCTCTCCGCCACCGGCGCCAAGGTCCACACGGCGCCGTTCGACGTGACCGACGAAGCTGCCGTCACCGAGGCGGTGGCGAAGATCGAGCGCGACATCGGTCCGGTCGCGGTTCTCTTCAACAATGCCGGCATCCAGCGGCGCGGGCCGCTGATCGACTTCCCGCTCGCCACGTGGCGCGAAGTCATGGCCGCCGATCTTGACCAGGTGTTCATCGTCGGCCGCGCCGTCGCGCGCCGCATGATCGAGCGCGGCAAGGGCCACATCGTCAATACCTGCTCGCTGACCAGCGTGCTCGCCCGCAACTCCATCGGCCCGTACACGACCGCCAAGGGCGCCGTGAAGATGCTGACCCAGGCGATGTGCGTGGAATGGGCGCCGCGCGGCCTCAACGTGAATGGCATCGGGCCGGGCTACTTCAAGACCGAGCTCAATCGCGCCCTCTATGAGGATGCCGCTTTTGTCTCGTGGCTGGAAAAGCGCACGCCGGCCGGCCGCTGGGGCGAGATCGACGAACTGAAGGGCGCGGCGATCTTCCTCGCCTCCGATGCCTCGAGCTACGTCAACGGCCAGGTGATCTACGTCGACGGCGGCATGCTCGCCAGTATGTGACGGCCCGAAAAAAGGACCGCCGCGGAGGAGACCTCCGCGGCGTCGAACGATGGCGAACCGCGTGAAGCTACATTCTCGCGGCTCTCGCCTCGTCGTCGGGAAGGCCGAAGCCGGCCGCCAGAATGACGATGGCGATCACCACATGCAGCCACTTGTCGGCGTCGTTCACGGTAAGGAAGCCGAGCAACAGGCCGTCGGCGCCAACCATGAAGAATCCGATGATGGCGACGATGGCGTAGATGACGCCGATGATCTTGAGCGCCATGCCACTGCCGAGGCTGGTGAACGCCCCGGCGAGAAGAATGATTCCGGCGACGATGTGAACGACGTCGTTGCCGGTACTGGCCGCAAACACACCCAACTCGGGATTATTGACGAAGCCAAGCAACCCGAACAGCACGAGGATTATTCCAAGCACGATCGCTGCTGTCTTCGCTGTCATGCGTTGCCTCCTTGCGAATCACCGCCCGGGAAGATTGCGCCTTCATGACAGTCCGCTCAAGACTTAGGCAGCACTGCCGATATTGTGTGCAGTGAGGGTCGCCCGCGCCGCGTTCTCCACCCTGACGCGATGCGCCAGCAGGAGGAGGTTGAGGACACCGAAGACGAGCGCCACCCACGGCAGCGAGAGGGCGAGCGGCAGCGCCGGCACCTCGAAGGCGACGATCAGGTAGTTCGGGTGGCGGAGATAGCGATACGGCCCGCGCGTGACGGGCCGAGCGCCGTCGAGAACGATGATCCGCGTCGTCCAGTAAGGCCCGAGCGAAACGACGCACCAGACGCGCAGCACCTGGCAGAGCGCAAACAGCGCGAGCCATCCGAGGCGGAGCGGCGGGTTGGGTTGCACCAGCACCGCCATGGCAACCAGCCACGCCGTGTGCAGCAGCACCATCACCGGATAGTGGCCGGCGCCGGCCTCGCGCCCGCCGCGGGCGAGGAGCGTCCGGGTGTTGCGGCGGTCGTAAACGACCTCGGACAGGCGCTGCAGCGCCACCAGGGCGATGACAACGTGCGCCCAGCCGAGCGTCATAAACCGAGGCTCGCGGCGGGCGTCGCCTTGTCAAGTCGCATGTTCACACGGCGGTGGGGTGACGGGAGCATCTTTCGTCGTCATTATGCCCTGACCGGGGCAACGCTAGTGGGGAATCTATTATGCTGGACACGGTCGAACGGACCGCGAGCCGACTGGGTCGCGCCTCGGCACTGGATATCGAGATAGCGGCGATCGCGACGGCGCTCCCCGACAACCGGATAACGCAGGAGGAAGTGCGCCAGCGCGCCCGTGCCGTCTATCCGCAGTTCGCCCATGTCGACCAGATCTACATGAACACGGGCATCAACTCGCGCTACTTCACCCAGCCGAC
>JBEHXS010000077.1:0-11820 GCA_048498575.1 Pseudomonadota bacterium | reverse complement strand
GGCGCCGGCGCCGTCGTTTTGCCCTCCCTGTTCGAGGAGCAGATCACCGCCGACGAAGCGCGGCGGGCGGCGCTGGTCGACGGCACCGGGGAAAGCTTCCCGGAGGCGCTGAGCTATTTCCCCAAGCAGGCGGAATACGGCGTCGGACCCGACGCCTACCTCGACCTCATCCGCCGTGCCCGCACCGCCGTCGACATCCCGGTGATCGCGAGCCTGAACGGCATCACCAACGACGCCTGGCTGAACTACGCGCTGCAGATCGAAACGGCCGGCGCCGACGCGCTCGAGCTCAACATCTATTTCATCCCCGCCGATCTCTCGCTGAGCGGCAGCGCGGTGGAAGCGCGCTATCGCGACATCGTGCGCGCCGTGTCGTCGGCGGTGAAGATCCCGGTGGCGGTGAAGCTCAGCCCCTATTTCAGTTCGCCCGGCAATCTTGCGATCTCGCTCGCCGATGCCGGGGCGCGCGGGCTCGTCCTCTTCAACCGCTTCTACCAGCCCGACATCGACCTCGTCCGGCTGGAGACGCTGACCAACCTCGAGCTCAGCCGGCCGAATGAAATCCGCCTGCCGCTGCTCTGGCTCGCTGTGCTCTCCGGCAAGGTGAAGGCCTCGCTCGCCGCGACCACCGGCGTCAGCACCGCCGACGACGTGGTCAAGTACCTGCTGGTCGGGGCGGACGTCGTGATGACGACGTCGGCGCTGCTCCGCAACGGCGTCGAATATGTCGAGACGCTGCTGCACGGGCTGGAGGCGTGGCTGAACGCGCGCGGCTTCAATTCCGTCGGCGAGATGCGCGGCCTGCTCAACCAGAGCCGGGTGAGCGACCCGCAGTCCTTCGAGCGCGCCAACTACATCCGCATCCTCCAGGAATACGGCAGGCACCGCTGAGCGGTCGCGCCTAGCAGATGCGCGGCAGCTGCTCGCCGCTCAGCATGTCGACGACGCGCGTGGCGCCAAGCAGCCCCCGGGCCGTGACCCGGCCCGGCCGGTCTTCGACCACGCGGCCGATGACGACGGCACCCTGGCTCACCGGATGATCGCGGAGGACCACGAGCGCGCGCTCCGTATCGTCCGCCGGGACGAACGCGACGAAGCGTCCCTCGTTCGCGACGTGCAGCGGGTCGAGGCCCAGAATCTCGCAGGCCGCGGTGACGTCGTCGCGCACCGGAATGGCGGTGTCCTCGATGCGGATGGCGAGTTCCGCCGTTTCCGCGATCTCGACCAGCGCCGAGGCAAGCCCGCCACGGGTCAGGTCGCGCAGGCAATGGACGGCGATCCCGGCCTCGATCAGCGCCAGTACGGGCGCCGCGAGCGGGGCGCAATCGCTGACGATTTCCGACTCGAAGCCCAGGCTGTCGCGCGCCGCCATCACCGCCATGCCATGGCGGCCGATGTCGCCGGACAGGATCACGGCGTCGCCGGGGCGGACCTGCGATGGGGCGACCGGCGCTGACGCGACGATGCTGCCGACGCCCGCGGTGGTGATGAACATGCCGTCCGCCTTGCCGCGATCGACGACCTTGAGATCGCCGGTAACGACGCGGACGCCGGCTGCGCGCGCGGCCACGGCCATGGAGGTGACGACGCGCGCCAGCAACGCGGTGTCCAGCCCCTCCTCCAGAATGAAGGCCGCGCTGACGAAGGCGGGCCGGGCGCCGCACATGGCCAGGTCGTTGACCGTGCCGTTGACGGCGAGCGTGCCGATGTCGCCGCCGGGGAAGACCAGCGGGCGCACGACGTAGCTGTCGGTGGTGAAGGCGAGCGGCGGCTGCAGGTCGAGGCGCGCGCCATCGTGGCGGGCCTCGAGCTCGGCGTCGGCAAAGGCCGGGCGGAAGATCGTATCGAGCAGCCGCTCGCCGGCGCGGCCACCCCCGCCGTGCGCGAGCTTTATGGTCTCGTCGCCGGGCAGCGGCACCGGGCAGGACAGCGCGAAATCGTCGGCCATCACTCGGCCGCTTCCGCCGCGGTGACGCCGCGATAGCGGTAGTAGGCGGCGCAGGCGCCCTCGGACGAAACCATGGTGACGCCGAGCGGATGCTCGGGCGTGCAGCGCGTGCCAAAGGCCGGGCACTGGTAGGGCTTCTTCTCGCCGCAGAGCACGAGGCCGCTGATGCACTCGCTGGCGATCTCGGCGCCGGTCGAGACGCGGCCGAAGCGCTCCTCCGCGTCGAAGGCGCGGTAAGCGTCGCTGAGGCCAAGCCCGCTCTCGGCGATCTCGCCGATGCCGCGCCAGCGCCGCGGCACGACGCGGAACACCGCCTGCATGATCTCCTGCGCCGGGCGGTTGCCCTCGCGTTTCACCGAGCGGGCGTATTGATTCTCGACCTCGCCGCGCCCTTCCTCGAGCTGGCTGACGCACATATGGACGCCCTCGAGGATATCGAGCGGCTCGAAGCCGGTGACGACGATCGGCACGTGGTAGCGGCTCGCGATCGGAAAGTATTCCTCGAAGCCCATGACCGTGCAGACGTGGCCGGCGGCAAGGAAGCCCTGGATGCGGTTGGTCGGGCCGCCGAGGATCGCCGTCATCGCCGGCGGCACCAGCACATGCGAGACGAGGAGCGAGAAGTTGCCGATTCCGTCGCGCTTCGCCCGCCACGCCGCCATGGCGTTGGCCGGGGCGGTCGTCTCGAAACCGACCGCGAAGAAGATGACCTCGCGGTCCGGATGGCGGCGCGCGATCTCGACGGCATCGAGCGGCGAATAGACGACACGGACGTCGGCGCCGCCGGCTTTGGCGGCGAGCAGGTCCGTCTCGCTGCCCGGCACGCGCAGCATGTCGCCGAAGGAACAGAAGATGGTGCCGGGCCGGCGCGCAATCTCGATCGCCTTGTCGATGTATTCGACCGGCGTGACGCAGACCGGGCAGCCCGGTCCGTGGATCAGCTCGACCTCGGGCGGCAGAAGCTGGTCGATGCCATAGCGCACGATGGCGTGCGTCTGGCCGCCGCACACCTCCATGATCTTCCACGGCCGCGTGACCATGCGCTGGATGGCATCGGCAAAGCGGCGCGCCGCGGCGGGATCGCGGTATTCCTCGCGGTATTTCATGGCGTCCGCCCTGCCGCGAGCTCGGCCTCGATCTCGCCGATGCGCTCGAGGTGCTCGAACACCTTCTCGGCCTCAGCCGCGTCGATCACGGTGAGGGCAAAACCGACATGGACCAGCACGTAGTCGCCGATTTGCGCCTCGGGCGTGTAGGCCAGGTTGATCTCCTTGACGACGCCGCCGAAATCGACGCGCGCCGTGCGCATAAGATTGTCGCCGGACGTCGACAGGACGAGGCCGGGAATGGCGAGGCACATCAGAGGGACTCCATCCTGGCCGCCCACCACGCCTGGCCGAGAGCGAGCCCGCCGTCGTTCGGCGGGATGGCCTCCGCCCGGAAGACGCGCTTGCCCACGGCGACGAGCGCGGCTTCCGATTCTTCCACCAGCCGCGCGTTCTGGAAACAGCCGCCGCCGAGCACGATGGCGTCTTCGGGAAAGCGTCGCGCGATCGCGGCGATGACTTCGCCCAGCGCCGTGTGAAATGCGGCGGCGATTTCGGGCGCACCGACGCCGTCCCGGATGTCGCCGACCATCGCCGTCACGATGGGCCGCCAGTCGAGAACGAGCGGCGTGCCTTCAGCGATGGCGCAGGCATAGGCCGTGGCACCCGCCCGGTTGGCGCACGCTTCCAGCGCCGACGCCGCCTGCGCCTCGTAGGAGGCGCGCTGGCAGAGCCCGAGCAGCGCGGCAACGGCATCGAACAGGCGCCCGGCGCTGGTGGTCGCCGGCGCCCCGGTGCCGGCATCGAGCATCGCGGCGATGAGGCGCCGTTCCGTCGGCGTGAATGACGCGACCGGCGCGAGATCGTCCATCGCGAAGGCCGCCTCGCCGAAGGTGGCGTGGAGCACGCCGAGCGCCGAGCGCCGCGGCTCGCGCACCGCCGCCTCGCCGCCCGGCAGGCGGAAAGGCAGGAGATGCGCGACGCGCTCGAAGCCGCGCCCGGTGATGCGGATGAATTCGCCGCCCCAGATCGTGCCGTCACCGCCGTCGCCGGTGCCATCCCACGCCACGCCGAGTACCGGTGCCGCGAAGCTGTGCTCGGCCATGACGGCAGCCACATGCGCGACATGGTGCTGGACCGCGACGACCGGCGCCGACTGCGCGGCGGCAACGCGCGACGAATAATAGTCGGGGTGAAGGTCGCGCACGACGACGCGCGGCTGGACGCGGTAGAGCCGCGTCAGGTCAGCGATGACAGCGTCATAGGCATCACGTGCTCGCGGCGTGTCGAGATCGCCGAGGTGCTGGCTGAGGACCGTGCCACTGTCGGTGGTGAGTGCCACCGCCGCCTTGAGGTGGCCGCCGAGCGCCAGGATGCCGGGCTGGAGGCCGGCTTCGATCGGCGCCGGGGCGTAGCCGCGCGCCCGTCGCAGGACCGTCGGCCTGCCGGCAATGACGCGCACCACCGAATCGTCGAGCGGCCGCGCAATCGGCCGGTCGTGCACGAGGTAGCAATCCGCGACCGCGCCAAGGCGGGCGAGCGCCTCGTTCTCGTCGGTGACGATCGGTTCGTCCGACAGGTTGCCGCTGGTCGCCACGACCGGGAAATCGAGGTCGGAAATCAGCAGGTGATGCAGCGGAGAATGCGGCAGCATCGCCCCTATCCGGTCGCTGTCCGGAGCGACGGATTCCGCCAAACGAGCGCCACGCGCGCGGAGAAGCACGATGGGCCGCGCGCTTCCGGACAGCAGCGCGGACTCGCCGGACGACACTTCGGCATGGGCCGCAAGCGACGCCAGCGACGGGAACATCACCGCGAACGGCTTGTCCGGACGGCGCTTTCGCTGGCGTAGCCGCGCAACCGCGGCTTCGTTCCGCGCATCGACCAAGAGCTGGAAGCCGCCGACGCCCTTGAGGGCAAGGATCCGGCCGTTCCGGACAGCAGATGCCGCGGCGCGGAGGGCGGCATCGCCGTGGGCGAGCGGCCGCCCCGAATCGTCCCAAAACCCAAGCGCCGGGCCGCATTGCGGGCATGCGACGGCCTCGGCGTGGAAACGGCGATCGCCCGGATCCTCGTATTCCGCACGGCAGGCCGGACAGAGCGGGAAGCCCGCCATCGTGGTGCGCTGACGATCGTAGGGCAGGTCGCGGATGATCGAGTAGCGCGGCCCGCAATGCGTGCAGTTCGTGAAGGGGTAGCGGTAGCGCCGGCTCGCCGGATCGAAGATCTCGGACAGGCAGTCCGGACAGGGCGCGAGATCCGGCAGAACGGCAGCCCGCCGCTCGCCCGTCGCGATGCTCTCGACGATGGCAAACCCGCTCTCGCCCCGCACCGCCCTCCTCGCCACCTCGAAGCGCGCGATCCGCGCGTTGACCGGCGCCTCGGCGCGGAGCGCGCGCACGAACGCCGCGATCGCGGCGCCCTCGCCCTCCGCCTCGATAACCACGCCATCGGGATTGTTGGCGACCGAGCCGGCAAGACCGAGCGCCACCGCCGTGCGCCAGACGAACGGCCGGAAGCCGACGCCCTGCACGGTGCCGCCAACGGCGATGCGGACGCGCTCGCGCGCCGGCGCGGCGTCGAGGAAAGCGGTCACGCTTCCACCTCAATGCCTTCGAGAAGTACACCCATCGCCTGCGGATCGTAAATGTCAGTCGATACCGTCGCGGTGACTGCCGCACCGGCCGCGATGGTGCCGGCGGCGGCTTCCTCGAAGTGCTCGCGGAAGTGATCGGGCGTCATGTGGCTGAGGGCGCCGAGGCGGACGGCGACGGCGGTGACCGCCCGCGCGCGCTCGGCCGCCGCGGCCTGCAGGATGTGACGCATCAGATCGGTCATCACCGCACGGTCATGCATCGGCGGCTGCCCCTGCGGTTACCTCAGCGAGGAGGGCGGCAACGACCCGGTCGACGGCCGCGGCCACCGCGGGCGATAGACCCGCTCCGAGCGTGAAACTCGCCGCCTCGACGGCGTAGACAATGCAGCGCGGCGGCAGGCGGCCAAGCACCCGCGCCAGCTCGATCGACTCGGCGAGGCCGACGGCGTGCGACGAAGCCGCAAACATCGGCTGCGGGATGGCGTTGGCGGCGGCATCGAGGCGGGTGACTGCGCCGGGCGTGGCGCCGGAGAGTGCGGCATCGATCAGGATGACATCGTCGGCGCCCTCCATCAGATCGATGAGCTTGGCCGCCTCGCCGTCCGTCTCGATCACCTCGACGCCCGGCACGCCGGCGAGCCTCGCCGCAACGACGCGGCCGACGGCATCGTCGCCGCGATCCGGGTGGCCGATGCCGATGACGCGGGTGCGCATGGGCGGCTAGCCCCGATCGATCCGCAGATCGAGGAAATGCGTCGAGCAGGAGATGCACGGATCGTAGTTGCGCACGGTCTGCTCGCAGCGATGGCGGAGCTCGTCTTCCGGCAGGTCGATCCAGCCCTCGATGAGGAGGCGCAGGTCTTCCTCGATGCTGGGCTGGTTCTGGGAGGTTGGCGGCACGATCTGGGCATCGATGATCGCGCCATCGTCGGCGATGCGATAGCGATGGTAGAGCATGCCGCGCGGCGCCTCGGTGGCGGCGTACCCGGTGCCGGCATGGACCTCGGCCGGCACGAACGGCCGGTCGGGCTCGCGATATTCCTCGATGATGCGGATGGCTTCGTCGCAGGCGTAGACGACCTCAACGGCGCGCACGACGATGCTCTGGTAGGGATTGGTGCAGGGCGAGCTCAGCCCGGCGTTCGCGGCCGCCTCACGCGCCAACGGCGACAGCTTGTCGAAGTTGAGGGCGAAGCGGGCGAGCGGCCCGACGAGATAGGCGCCGCGCTCGCGAAGATGCGAATGCAACGCGGTCGAATGGGCGACATGGCTCTCGACGAAATGATCGTCGTATTCGCGGGCAGGAATGTTGAGGCCGCGATTGGAGACGATGCGGCCGCCGTTCAGCGGATATTCGTCCGGATGGCTGAGCGAGACGAACTCGTAGTCGCGCGTGCGGTCGGGAAAGTCGAAGCGCGACACCCAATGCACGGTTTCGAGCGCCATGTCGCGCGCCTGCTTCATGCTGTCGAGCGCGGCGCGCATGTCGCGCCTCGACGGCGCCTTGTAGAACCCGCCGACGCGGACATTGATAGGATGGACCTCGCGCCCACCGACCAGGCTCATCAGCGCGTTGCCGGCTTTCTTCATCGCGAGACCGCGCTTGACGATGTCGGCGTGGTCGCGCGCCATTTCGATGGCGCCTTCGTAGCCAAGGAAATCGGGCGCGTGCAGCATGTAGATGTGGAGCGCGTGGCTCTCGATCCACTCGCCGCAGTAGAGCAGGCGACGAAGCTCGCGGAGCTGGCCCTCGACCTTGATGCCGAGCGCGTCCTCCATCGCGTGGACGGCGCTCATCTGGTAGGCGACAGGACAGATGCCGCAGATGCGGGCGGTGATGTCCGGCGCCTCGCTATAGGCGCGGCCGCGCAGGAACGCCTCGAAGAAGCGCGGCGGCTCGAAGATGCGGAGTTCCGCCTCGCGCACCTTGCCGTCGCGGATGACGACGTTGAGCGCGCCCTCGCCTTCCACCCGCGCCAGGTAATCGACCTTGATGGTCTTAGTGACCATGGCGCTTGGACTCCTCGAGGAATTCCGGCGCCGCGACATTGAAGGTGCGGTAGACGCGGTTGAGGGCAGTTTCGTCCATGCCGACCGCCGCCAGGCCGGCGGTGAGCGAGCGCGTGTTCGGCGATTCCATCGGCCCGTAGCAGCCGTAGCAGCCGCGATCATAGGACGGGCAGAGCGCGCCGCAGCCGGCGTGCGTCACCGGACCGAGGCAGGGCGTGCCGTGGGCGACCATGACGCAGACATTGCCCTTGAGCTTGCACTCGACGCAGACGCTGTGCGCCGGCGTCACCGGCTTGCGACGGGCGAGAAACGCCGACAGCACCTCGACCAGCTGGTGCTTGTTGATGGGGCAGCCGCGGAGCTCGAAATCGACCGGGACGTGGGCCGCGATCGGCGTCGAAGTGCCGAGCGTGGCGATATATTCCGGATGGGCGTAAACGGCGGAAGTGAACGCCGCGACATCGCCGAAGTTGCGCAGCGCCTGGATGCCGCCGGCGGTGGCGCAGGCGCCGATGGTGATGAGCGCCTTCGACTGCCGCCGCACCTCGCGGATGCGCTCGGCATCGTGCTCCGTGGTGATCGAACCCTCGACCAGCGACAGGTCGTACGGCCCCTCGACCACGGCGCGCGTCGCCTCGACGAAGTAGGCGATTTCGACCGCGCCGGCGACGGCGAGCAACTCGTCCTCGCAATCGAGCAGCGACAGCTGGCAGCCGTCACAGGAGGCGAATTTCCATACCGCGAGCTTCGGTTTTGCCACCACCTCAGATCTCCTTCAGCGACATGAGGCGGCGCAGATGCGCCCAGGTGGCGACCGGCCCGTCCTTGCAGACGAAATCGGACGAGAACTGGCAATGGCCGCAGCGGCCGATGGCGCACTTCATGTTGCGCTCCATCGACAGGTAGATGCGCTCCGGCTCGACGCCGCGATTCTCGAGCTCGATCGCCGAGAAGCGCATCATGATCTCCGGCCCGCAGATCATGGCGACGGTGTGCGCCGGATCGAACCCGGCACGCGGCATCAGTGTCGTCACCACACCGACGTTGCCGTGCCATTCCGGCGAGGCGTGATCGACGCTGACGTCGATGTCGAGATCGAGGCGCGTGCGCCACGCCTCGAGCTCGTGGCGATAGAGGATGTCGGTCGGGCTGCGCGCGCCGCAAAGCAATACGATGCGGCCGTAGCGCTCCCGGTTGGCGAGAAGCTGGTAAAGCGAGGGCCGTAGCGGCGCGAGGCCAAGGCCGCCGGCGACGATGACGACGTCGAAGCCTTCCGCGGCCGCAACCGGCCAGCCGCCGCCGAACGGACCGCGTACCCCGACGCTATCGCCGACGTTGAGGCGCGCCAGCGCATCGGACACCATGCCGACCGAGCGGATGGTGTGGACGAGACGCTCGGCGTTGCCGGGATCGCCGCTGATCGAAATCGCGGCTTCGCCGACGCCGAAGGCATAAAGCATGTTGAACTGGCCGGGCAGGAACGGGAAGCCGTGCGGGCCGGTATCGATGTCGAGCGTCCAGACATCGCCAAGCTCGCGACGCGACGCCACGACGCGCGCGACCTGCGGCACCATGGGATCGTCCGGGACGCGCGCCAGCATCAGGCGGACTTCCCGTAGACGTCGAGGAGCTGGAGGCGCGTCGCCTGCAGCCGGCTGACCAGCACCGGCAGGAAACGGCGCATCATTTCGTAGCCGAGGTCGTGATCGGCGTCGCACTTGCCGCGCAAGCAGGCAGCGTCCATGCCGATCGCCCGCACCTGATCGACGGCGCGCGCATCGTGCATCCACTTGTAGGGCGGGAGCAGCCACGAGACGCCGACGATCTCGCCCTCACCCACCGTCTGGAACGTGATCGCGGAATGGCCGGGCGTCACGACATCGAGCGCTACGCGCCCCTGGCGGATGAGATAGAACTCGTTGGCGCTTTCGCCGATCCGGAACAGATACTGGCCGGGCTTGAAGACGACATTGCGCGCGCAACCGGCAAGCAGCTGGATCGTGTCCTCGTCGAGGCCGGCAAAGAAGCGATGCTCGCGGATGATCGCATCCATGCCGCTGATCATGAGGTCGCTCCCGGTGTCGTGGCGATGGCGCGCACCTCTTCCGTGATGTCGATGCCGACCGGGCACCAGGTGATGCAGCGGCCGCAGCCGACGCAGCCCGAGGTGCCGAACTGGTCCCACCAAGTCGCGAGCTTGTGCGTCATCCACTGCCGGTAGCGCGCTTTCGGCGAGGCGCGGACACTGCCGCCGTGGATGTAGGAAAAGTCGAGGGTGAAGCAGGAATCCCAGCGCTGGCTGTGGCCAGCCTCGACGCCAGCGAGATCGCTGTCGTCTTCGCTCGTCGTGCAGAAGCACGTCGGGCAGGCCATCGTGCAGTTGCCGCAGCTCAGGCAGCGCGCCGCGACATCGTCCCAGCGCGGATGCTCGAGGTTGGCGAGCAGCAGGTCGCGCACGCCTTTTAAGTCGTCCATCTTGCGGCCCATGTGGGCGGCGGCGTTGGCGACCGCGGCATCCGCTGCGGCGTGATCGGCGTCGCGCGACGCGCGGCCGGGGAGGAGCGCGAGGATGGCGGCGCCATCGTCACTGCCCGCCTCGGCGAGATAGCCGCGGCCGGCGTCGGTGACGATTTCGGTCAGCGCCAGATCGTAGCCGGCGCGCGCTTTCGGGCCCGTGTCCATGGATACGCAGAAGCAGGTGCCGCCGGCCTCGCCGCAGTTAACCGCGACGATGAAGGCGCCTTCGCGGAGCGCCTTGTAGTGGCCGTCGGGATAGGTGCCGTCGATGAGGACGCGATCCTGCACGGCGATCGCGGCAAGCTCGCAGGCGCGCACGCCGATGAAGGCATAGCGGGTAGTCGGCTCGGGCTCGGCGACGATGGCGAGGCCGTTCTCCCCTTGCGTGGCGCGCCACAGCGGGCGGCGCGGCGGATGCAGGTATTTCTTCCACGAATGCGGGCCGACGGCGTAGCCGAACAGCGCGTCGTCGTCGCGCCGCTTCAGGCGGTAGTGGCCGCCATCCTGTTCGTCGGTCCAGCCCGCCGGCAGATCGCCGATATCGTCGATCTCGTCATAGACGATCGCCTGATCGCGAACCGTCGGGCCGCACACCGTGTAGCCACCGGCGCGGAGCGCACCGACCAGTGCCTCGAGGCCGTCGCGCGACAGGACAACCTGCCGATCGTTTTCCGTCATGGAAGATCGCCTCCTCGGCATGCACTCTGGAACGATAACAGAGTCCATGCGCGCCCGCGAATGACGGGAGAGTGACTGTTTCGCTGTTGCGGAAGGTTGAGGCAGATCAAGCGCGTGCCCGGACGCGGTCGCTGGCCGCGAGTTTTCATCAAACTGTGACGGCCCGGTGCTGAACTCGCGGGTGGCGCACGGAATGCGCCGGCTTGTGACGCGGGGCACTTGTTAAGCCGCGCCGGCGGTGCAAGCATCGACGTTCCCCGGCCATGCGGAATGCCGGAGTACGGGGCCGGCCTGAACTTCGCAGTCGCGGTTCTGGCGGGAGGCGCCCTCGAAACGGGGCGGTCGTTCGTATGGGCGACGTTCGCGGTGTGGCGATCGTAGTCGCAGCAGCCATGGGAGCCTGGCCTGCGGGGCTTGCTGCGCGTGTCGCGAGCGGGCGCGACCGCGGCGGGTGCTCCGATGGCTGACCGCGCAGCGCCGCCCCCGGACAACTCGCCACTCGGCCGCATCGAGGCAACGCGTCGCACGATCGTAAAGCTGTTTGCGGCCGCGGCCGGCTGGTCGGCGACGACCGGGCACGGCCTCGGCGCGATCCTGCTGCCGCCGAAACCGCTGCCGGTGCCTGACCCCGACCAGGAATTCGTCATTCCGAACACGCGGCGGCGCCTGCATTTTCGCGTCATCCGCCCGCAGGACTTCATCTATCTCGACGTCGAGCTGGAGAACCTGAAGTTCGACGCCGACCCGGCGACCATGATGCTGCGCGTCGACAGTGGCCGCCCATCGGTGCTCATCGTCTATCACCAGCCGCAGGCGATCGCCGACCAGGCTTTCCAGCAGGTGACATCGCACGAGGCCGCGACGATGCCGGCGAGCGACGGCAGTCCGTATAGCGGGCCGTCCGGTAGCGAGCCCGCACCGACCCCTCCCAACGCCGCGCAGGCGCGCATGGCGATGCCGAGCCGCGTCGCGTTCGTCATGCCGCCGGGCGTGAACTCGCTGCCCTACACGCTGCCCGACCTGCT
>JBEHXS010000076.1:0-11935 GCA_048498575.1 Pseudomonadota bacterium | reverse complement strand
CTGAAGGTCGCCGAACGTCTTCACCGGCGTGCCGTCGATCGAGATGACCATGTCGCCCGACTGGAAGCCGGCCTTCTCCGCCGCGCTGCCGGCGACCACTGTGTCGACCTTGGCGGTGACGCTCTGGCGACCCATGATGCCGAAGATGGCGGTGAAGATGACAATCGCCAGGATGAAGTTGGCGATCGGACCCGCCGCCACGATAGCCGCCCGGGCGGCCACGCTCTTGCCGGCAAACGTGCGCGAGCGTTCCTCGGGGGTCATCGCGGCGAGCGCATCGCGGTCGACGGTGCTGACCTCGCTCTCGTCGCCGAGGAAGCGCACATAGCCGCCGAGCGGCACCAGCGAGATGCGCCAGCGTGTGCCCTTCCGGTCGTTGAACCCAATCAGCTCCGGCCCGAAGCCGATCGAGAAAGTCTTGATCGCAACACCGCACCAGCGCGCGACGAGGAAGTGTCCGAGCTCGTGGAAGAAGACCACCATGGTGAGCACGAAGAGGAACGGCAGCACGTAGCCCGCCGCTGTCGAGCCGATACCGCCAAGCCAACTGGCAACTACCATTGGGTCCGCTTTCCTCAGTGCCGCCGCGAATATTGTGTCACGAGGTCCGACGCAATGCGCCGCGCCTGCCCGTCCAGTGTCAGTGCTTCCTCAACCGTCGCCGGCGCGCGCTGCTGGCCTGCCGCCGCACGCCCTAACGTGTCCTCGACTATTCGGGCTATTTCAAGGAAACCGACCCTGCCCTCGAGGAATGCTGCGACCGCTATCTCATTGGCTGCGCTCAACATATTGGTCGCCCAACCGCCGGCGTCCAGAGCCGCGCGGGCGAGATTCAAGGCTGGGAAGCGGGCGTTGTCCGGCTCTTCGAATTCGAGCCGGGCAATTGCCGCGAGATCGAGCGAGCGCGCGGCGGTGTCCCCGCTTGCGGGCCACGCCAGACAGTTGGCGATAGGCGTCCGCATGTCTGGGGCGGACAGCGCCGCGAGCAGGTAGCCGTCGCGCATGGCGACCAGACCGTGCACGATCGATTGCGGATGGACCAGCACGCCAAGCCGTTCGCCCGGCTGACCGAACAAGTGATGAGCTTCGATCAGCTCGAGGCCCTTGTTCATCAGCGTAGCGGAATCGATCGTGATCTTGGGGCCCATCGACCATGTCGGATGGCGGAGTGCATCGGCCGGCTTCGCCGCGGCCATCTGCTCCGTCGTCCACTGGCGGAACGGCCCACCCGAGGCGGTCACGATGATCCGCTCCACCGCCTTGGCGTCGCGATGCTCGATGATCTGGAAGATCGCGTTGTGCTCGGAATCTACGGGTAGCACGGGAACGCCGTTGCGTCTGGCGGCGGCCATGAAGAGATCGCCGGCCGAGACCAGGCATTCCTTGTTGGCGAGCGCGACGGTCGCTCCCGCCTTGACCGCGGCCATCGTTGGCGCGAGCCCGGCCGCGCCGACGATTGCCGCGACGACGAGATCGGCCGGCCGGCCCGCCGCCTCAATGACGGCGTCCGGCCCGGCCGTGGCGAGGATGCCGCTGCCGGCGAGTGCCTCCTTCAGATCACCGTAGGCTGAGGCATCGGCTATCGCGGCAACCCGCGCCCCGGTTTGCCGGGCAACGGCGGCCAGCTTTGCGGCGTTGGAGTTGGCCGTCACTGCCTCGACGATGAACGCGCCGCGCCGCTGCTCGAGGACGGAGAGTGTGCTGGTTCCGATCGAGCCGGTGGCCCCGAGGATGCTGATCCGCCGTGGGGCAGCGGTGACGCCCTCGCGTAAAGCGGCAGTCGCCACGTTCACCAAAGCAGCAGCCCGGCAGCGAGGTCAGCGCCACCATGCAGCCAGCCCACGACGAGAGCGACCCCCGAGGCAACGGCAAGCCCATCGACGCGGTCCATCAGGCCGCCGTGGCCAGGCACCAGGTTGCTGGCGTCCTTGGCTCCGAACTGGCGCTTCACCCAGGATTCGAACAGGTCGCCGAGTTGCGAGGCGACCGAGAGCAGCGCGCAGACGATCACGAGCAGCACGCTGAGGCGGACGCGCGCGAGCAGAGCCACGACGACGCCGACGACAATGCCAAAGACCAGACCGCCGATCGCACCGGCCCACGTCTTCTTGGGTGAGACCAGCGGCAGCAGCTTCGGGCCACCGATGGCGCGGCCGGTGAAGAACGCACCGGTGTCGGTTGCCCACACGACCGCCAGCACGACGAGCACCGCCGGCAATCCCAGTTGCGGGAGCCGCAACAGCATCAGACCGATGCCGAGCATGGCGGCGTAGACAAGACCGACGGGCCGCCATGCGTTGAGGGTCGCTGCGGCAACGACGACGCCGGCTCCGACCACCGTGAGGCCTATCCAGGTGTCGCCGGCCGCGATCAGCACGATCGCGGCGGCCATGGTCAGCGTGAATACGATGCCGGGCCAGAACGAGCGCTCGGTCAGCGTGCTCCACTCGAAGTGAAACACCGAGGCGACGACGATGAGCACGACGGCGGCCGCCCAGCCGCCGACAAATGCGCCGGCGAGGGCAAGGGCGGCGAGGACGGCGGCGGACAATACGCGAAGGGCGAGCTCACCGATGTCGAAAGGCCGCCGGGGCCGTCCTTCGCCGGCTGCCGCGGCGGTCATGAGCCTCGTCCGCCGTAACGGCGTGAGCGGCCGCTGAATTCGGCTATGGCCGCGCGCAACGGCTCGCGGCCGAAATCCGGCCAGAACATGGGTACGAAGACGAATTCGGCATAGGCCGACTGCCACAGGAGGAAGTTGCTCAGCCGCTGCTCGCCGCTGGTCCGGATGACCAGATCCGGGTCCGGGAAGCGGCCAGTGTCGAGTGCCTCGCTGATCATCGACTGGTCGATGCGGGAGGGTTCGAGACGCCCTGCCGCGACCTCGTCGGCAAGCTTGCGGACGGCGCGGGTAATCTCGTCGCGGGCGCCATAGTTGAAGGCGAAGATGAGCTCAAGCGCGCGATTGCCGGCGGTGAGTGCCTCGGCCTCCTCGATCATCGTGAGGATGTCGACCGGCAGCCCCTCGCGCTTGCCGATCACCGTGATGCGCACTCCCGTGGCATGCAGTTCGGCGACGTCGCGCTGGATGTAACGACGGAACAGACCGAACAGGAAATCGACCTCCTCGATCGGCCGCGACCAGTTTTCCGAGGAGAACGAGAACAACGTGAGGTGGCGGACGCCAAGCTCGATCGCCGCGCGCACTGTCTGGCGGACGGCTTCGACGCCGCGGCGATGGCCTTCGCTGCGCGGCAACCCGCGCGCCTTCGCCCAGCGGCCGTTGCCGTCCATGATGATGGCGACATGACGCGGCAAGGCGGCAGTGCCGCCTGTCGCTTCCATCGCCTTTGGATCGGCCAGAACAGCCATGTGGTTATCGGCTCGCTGCGGTCAGACCTGCGTGATTTCGCTTTCCTTGGTGGCAAGGATCGCGTCGATCTCGGAGATCGTGTCGTCGGTCATTTTCTGAATCTGGTCGGTCAGCTTGCGCTGCTGGTCTTCGCTGACGCCATTCTTGGCTTCTTTCTTGAGAAGATCGTGACCGTCGCGGCGGATGTGGCGCACGGCGACCCGCGCCTGTTCGGCATACTTGTGGGCGACCTTGACCAGCTCCTGGCGGCGGTCGGCCGTGAGATCCGGGATCGGGATGCGCAGCAGCGTCCCGTCCATGATCGGGTTCAGGCCGAGGTTCGCTTCGCGGATGGCGCGATCGACGGCGCTGACCAGCGCGCGATCCCACACCTGCACCGACAGCATGCGCGGCTCCGGCACGCTGACCGAGCCGACCTGGTTCAGGGGCATGGACGACCCGTAGGCATCGACATGGATCGGCTCCAGCAGGCTCGACGAGGCTCGGCCGGTACGCAGACCCGAAAGCTCGGTGCGTAATGCCGCGACGGCACCCTGCATGCGCCGTTTCAGTTCGCCGATATCCATTGTTTCCCCTGCCGATGAATCAAATACTTATGAGCTTTCTGGACTTATCCAAGGCATCGCCGCCAGCCGCAATCAGGTGGCGGATACGATGGTCGCCCGGCCCTTGCCCTTAAGGATATCAACGAAAGCGCCAGGCTGCAGGATGGAAAATACCACCAGCGGGATGCCGTTATCGCGGGCGAGAGCCACCGCGCCGACGTCCATGACCTGGAGCCCCTGCTTCACCACGCTGTCGTAGGTGAGCGTCTCGTAACGCTTGGCGTTCTTGTCCTTTTTCGGGTCGGCGGAATAGACGCCGTCCACCTGGGTGCCCTTGAACAGGGCGTCGCAGCCCATCTCCGCCGCGCGCAGCGCCGCACCTGAATCCGTGGTTACGAATGGGTTGCCGGTGCCGGCCGCAAACAGCACGACGTCGCCCGATTCAAAGGCGGCCTCGGCGTTGCGCTGGTTGAACGTCTCGCAGATGGCCGGCATAGCCAGGGCCGAGAAAATGCGCGTCGGGATGCCGAGCGCGCCGAGCTTCTGCTGCAGTGCAATGGAGTTCAGGACGGTGGCGAGCATGCCCATCTGGTCGCCGGCGACACGGTTGCCGCCCGCCTTCTGGATGCTCATGCCGCGGTAGATGTTGCCGCCGCCCGTGACGACGCCAATCTTGACGCCGAGACGCGCCCCTTCGGCGATCTCGCCGGCGATGCGGGTCAGCACGGCATCGTCGATGCCGAAGGTCTGGTTACCGAGGAGCGCTTCGCCCGAAACCTTGAGGAGGACCCTCTTGTAGCGTAGCGGCGCTTTCATCGGTCCGACTCGTGCTGGGAAACGACCTTCCGATACACGAAGGCCCCGGCGGTGTCACGGCCGGGGACCTCGGTTTCAATGCTTGGGAGTGGTCGGCGGGGTGCCGGCCGCCGCGGCCACTTCCGCAGCAAAGTCGCTCTCGCCCTTCTCGACGCCCTCGCCCAGCCGGAAGCAGATGAACTCCGTCACCTTGATCGGCGCGCCCGCGGCCGTCTCGGCTTCCTTGACCGCCTGTTCAACGGTCTTGTCGGTGTCCACGACAAACGCCTGGGAGAGGAGAACGACCTCCTCGTAGTACTTGCGGAGACGGCCCTCGACCATCTTCTCGATGATCGCCTCGGGCTTGCCCGATTCGCGCGCCTGCTCGGCGAACACAGCCCGCTCGCGGTTGACCACTGCGGGGTCGAGTTCGGCCGTGCGGACGGCGAGCGGCCCTGCAGCCGCAACGTGCATCGCGATCTGCTTGCCGATCTGGCCGAGCTTCTCGACGTTGCCGGTCGACTCCAGCCCGACGATCACGCCGATCTTGCCGAGGCCCGGCGCGATCGCACTGTGGACGTAAGTCGCGACGGCGCCCTGCCCGACCTTGAGCGAGGCGGCGCGGCGGAGCGAGATGTTCTCGCCGATGGTTGCTATGGCCGCCTGGATCGCATCCGCGACCTTGGCGCCGCCGACAAGCTTCGCCTCCAAAATGGCGGGAAGCGCGCCGTTGGTTGCGAGCGCCGCCTGGGCGATGTTGGTGGCCAGTGCCTGGAACTCAGGATTGCGGGCGACGAAGTCCGTCTCCGAGTTGAGCTCGATCATGACCGCATGGCTGCCCTGGGCCGCCACGGCGACCAGACCCTCGGCCGCGACGCGCCCGGCCTTCTTGGCCGCGCGCGACAGACCCTTGGCGCGCAGCCAGTCGATCGCCGCCTCGACGTCGCCGTTGGTCTCGGTGAGGGCCGCCTTGCAATCCATCATCCCCGCGCCGGTCTTTTCGCGCAGGTCCTTCACCATGGTCGCTGAAATCGCCATGCGAATCGTCCTTGTCTCGAGTTGGCGCCCGCGCCCTAGACGGCGGCGAGCGTCCGTGCCTGGCCGACCCAGTCGTCGCGGGAGACGCGGCCCTTGTAGTTAAGGGCATCGTCGACCTTGGCGACTTCTTCGTCGGTCAGGGCCGCGATCTGGTCGTAGCGCGTGAGGCCGAGCGCATTGAGCTTGCGCTCCAGCGTCGGGCCGACGCCCTCGATCTTCTTGAGGTCGTCGGGCTTGCCCGCCGGCGCCGTGAACAACGGCAGGACCGGAGCAGATGCACGCCGGCTGCGGGCCCGTTCCGGCCCAGCCTTCGTCTCGACCTTCTCGGCATCCGACATATCGGCATCGCCGGTCGTGGCTTCAAGAATGGCCGGCTCGCGAACTTCTTCCGCCGCGCCAATGTCGATACCCGCTTCGCCCTGCGCCCGGCCGATGCCGTCGATCGCGGCCTTCGCGATCAGGTCGCAGTAGAGGGTGATGGCGCGGCCGGCATCGTCATTGCCGGGGATCGGGAACGTGATGTTGTCCGGATCGCAGTTGGAATCGATGATCGCCGCGACCGGAATGCCGAGGCGGTTCGCCTCCTCGATCGCGATCTTCTCCTTGTTGGTGTCGATCACGAACAAGAGGTTGGGCACGCCGCCCATGTCCTTGATGCCGCCGAGCGCCTTCTCGAGCTTGTCCTTCTCACGCGTCAGCGTGAGCACTTCCTTCTTGGTGAGGCCCTGAGCCTCGCCGGAAAGCAGCGTCTCGAGCTCGCGCAGCCGCTGGATCGACTTCGAGATCGTCTTCCAGTTGGTGAGCATGCCGCCGAGCCAGCGCGCGTTCACGTAGTACTGGGCGCTGCGCTTGGCCGCGGTCATCAGCGGCTCCGCCGCCTGGCGCTTGGTGCCAACGAACAGCACGCGGCCGCCGCCGGCGACAGCATCGCTCACCGCCTGCAGGGCGCGATGCAGCATCGGCACGGTCTGCGCGAGGTCGATGATGTGAATGTTGTTGCGGACGCCGTAGATGTACGGCGCCATTTTCGGGTTCCAGCGATGTTTCTGGTGGCCGAAGTGAACGCCTGCTTCCAAAAGCTGGCGCATAGAAAAATCGGGCAGTGCCATGACTACCGTGCTCCTTGACCGGTTATGACCGCCGCGGGAATGAAGCCCTTATCGGGCACCGGAAGGATCGCTCGCCTCAGCCTCTAGCCTCGGCGATTGAGCCAAATCCCGCGTGTGAGATGGCGGCTATATACGGGCCGACCCCGCGGAAAGCAAGCCGGGCCGCGCCGGCCGGGCTTAGCGGCCGTCAGCTTCCAGCATCCAGTTCAGGGTAAGCCGCCAGTCCGTCATCCGGATCGGGGTTCCGTGAACGCCGGTATCGAACAGGGCAATGCGGATCGGATAGCCCGGCGAGGCCTTGCGGACCTTTTCATAGAAGGCAACCTCGTCGGCGTACGGGAAGATCGGATCGGCGGTGCCGTGGCCGAGATAGATCGGGATGTGCCGGGCCTTTGGTTTCAGCACCGGCGACTTGAGGAAGGCGTCGTCGTGGCCGGAGCCCAGGAGCAGCACCCCGGCGAGGTGCGGCGCCGCATCGGCCTCGGCGAGCAGCTCCCAGCAGATCGCCCCGCCCTGCGATCCGCACGCCAGGAATATCGCGGCACCGGGCGACTTCGCGGCCTGATCCAGAACCAGCGCCCTGATCTCGGCCGCGCCGGTGGGGCCCATGTCGGTGAAGTCCGGCGACAGGTAGGCACCGTCGTTCCGCGCCATCAGCGCCATGACGCGATTGAAGTTGCCACCGAACATGTCGTCGTCGGCGCCCTGGAGCCGCGAGCCGCCCTGCCCGTGGATGTAGATGACGACGGCCTGCGCGCCGCCACCGACCTTGCCGGCGCCGATCGCCTTCAGCGTCTCGCTGCCGGCCTGGAACGAGACCACCGACTTCGAAACGTAGCTGACGTAGTTGCCGCGCACCTGCCGCTCGGGAATCTGGTCACGCTGGTAAAGGTCGCGCTGCTTGTCGTAGGCGACGACGACATAGGCCCCGTCATCCTTCGTCTGACTGACGGCCGGATACTGGAACAGATCGTCCTTGTACGGCGCGAGACGATATGGATCCGCGACCGCGGTGCTCGCCACCGAAACCAGCGCGAAGAACGCAAGGATGGAGAAGCGGACCAAATCCGGCCGCGTCAGGCGCGCCCGGAGATGTTGACCATCCACGGCACGCCGAACTTGTCGGTGAGCATGCCGAAGCTGTCGCCCCACGGCGCCTTGGCGAGCGGCATCATCACGGCGGCGCCATCGCTGAGCTTGTTCCAGTAGCCGGTCAGTTCCGCCTCGTCGTTGCCGCTGAGCGAAATCTGCCCGTTGCCGCGCGGCGAACCCATCGACGCCGGCGTGTCCGAGGCCATCAACACGAAGCCGTTCGCCGAACGCAGCTGCGCGTGCATCACCTTGCTGCTCTCGGCGGGATCATGCGGCATGCCGCCCTGGCCGAAATTGGTGATGTTCAGCTCGCCGCCGAACACCGACTTGTAGAACTCCATCGCCTGGCGGGCATTGTTCGAGAAGCTGAGATACGGATTGAGTACCGAGGCCATCGGACGTTCCTCCACAGACAAGCAACGAACAGTAGACAAGGCTCAAGGGCGGTCAAACAACAGTCCTGTGACCGAACGATGTCAGACGAGATCGACCTGCACGACGCCGCGCACAGCGCGCAGCGCGCTCGCGATCTGCGGCGTCACCGAGTAACGCCCCGGCAGGCGCATCTCCACCTCGCGGTTGTCTCGCATCAGGATGAGGCTGACTTCGCCCTCGCCGCGCGTGCCGAGCTGCTTCTGGACGCTGGGCAACGGCGCCTCGTCGCGCACGAAGACGCGGATCTGCTTCAGGCTGGCCATCACCTTGTCGAGAGACTCCGCCGACTGGATGCGGACGTTGATGCCCTCCGGCCGCTCCTCCGCCGCAACGATGACGACGACGGAGTTGCCGGTTTCGAGGAGGTCGCGGAACTTGGCCAGCTCCTCCGCGAACGCCACCGCCTCGAACGACCCGGTCGAATCCGAAAGCTGGACGATCGCCATCTTGTTGCCGGTGCGCGTCCGCCGCTCCTGCCGCGCCGTGACGGTGGCCGCCAGTCGGCCGGCCGACGAACCGGCGTGAACCGACTGGGCAAACTCCGCCCACGTCTGCACGCGCATCTTGGCGAGCACGGCGCGATATTCGTCCAGCGGGTGCGCCGAAAGATAGAAGCCGACGGCGTCATGCTCGCGCTGGAGCTTTTCCGCGGGTAGCCAGGGATCGACCACGGGGAGCAGCAGCGGCTGCCGCTCCTCGACCGCGCCGAACATGTCGCCCTGCCCGACCGCGGTGTTTTCCTGGATGCGCGCCGCGGCACCGAGGATGCGCTCCACCCCTGCCATCAGCCGCGCCCGGTCGGGCTCGAGCTCGTCCAGCGCGCCGGCCGCGATCAGGCTTTCCAGCGTGCGCTTGTTGATGATCTTCGGATTGATGCGCCGGCCGAAGTCGGCAAGGTCGCGGAACGGGCGCTCGCCGCGTACCGCGACCAGGTGCTCGATCGCCTGCGCGCCGACGCCCTTGATCGCAGCAAGCGCGTAGAAGATGTGCCCATCGGCGACGTCGAACTTGATGCCCGAGCGATTGACCGACGGCGGCTCGACGGGGATGCCGAGGCGGATGGCCTCGCGTCGGAACTCGGCGATCTTGTCGGTGTTGCCGGTCTCCAGCGTCATCGACGCCGCCATGAACTCGACCGGGTAGTTCGCCTTCATGTAGGCGGTCTGGTACGTGATCAGCGCGTACGGCGCGGAATGAGACTTGTTGAAACCGTACTCGGCAAATTTCGCGCAGGCGTCGAAGATCTCGCTGGCAACACCGCTGTCGATGCCGCGCTCGGTGGCGCCGCTCAGGAAACGGTCGCGCTGCGCCGCCATCTCGGAGCGGATTTTCTTGCCCATGGCGCGGCGGAGCAGATCGGCTTCGGCAAGCGTGTAGCCCGCCATGTCGCGGGCGATCTGCTGCACCTGCTCCTGGTAGGTGATGATGCCGAACGTTTCCTTCAGGATCGGCTCGAGCAGCGGGTGGGCATATTCGACCCGCTCCTTGCCGTGCTTGCGCAGGCAGTAGGTCGGGATATTCGCCATCGGGCCCGGCCGGTAGAGCGCGACCAGCGCGATCAGGTCCTCGAAGCGGTCCGGGCGCATGTCGATGACGGCACGCCGCATGCCCGCACTTTCAACCTGGAACACGCCGACCGTATCGCCGCGCGCCAGCGGCTCGTAACTGCTGACGTCGTCCAGCGGGATCCGCGACAGGTCGACCTCGATGCCGCGCTGGCGCACCAGCCGCAGCGCCTCGTCCAGCACCGTCAGCGTCTTCAGGCCGAGGAAGTCGAACTTCACCAGCCCGGCCTGCTCCACCCACTTCATGTTGAACTGGGTGACCTTCATGCCCGACCGCGGATCGCGATAGAGCGGCACGAGCTGGTCGAGCGGCCGGTCGCCGATGACAATGCCAGCGGCATGGGTGGAGGCGTGGCGGTACAGACCCTCGAGCCTCTGCGCGATATCGAGCAGGCGGCGCACCTGCTCGTCGCCGTCGCGCGCCGTCTGCAACTGCGGCTCGTCCGCAATCGCCTTGGACAGCGACACGGGATTGGCCGGGTTCTGCGGCACCATCTTCGCCAGACGGTCGACCTGCCCGTAGGGCATCTGGAGCACGCGGCCGACATCGCGGAGCACGGCGCGCGCCTGCAGCGTCCCGAAGGTGATGATCTGCGCCACCTGGTCGGTGCCGTATTTCTCCTGCACGTAGCGGATCACTTCGTCGCGCCGGTTCTGGCAGAAGTCGACGTCGAAATCCGGCATCGACACGCGATCCGGATTGAGGAAGCGCTCGAAGATCAGGTTGAAACGCAGCGGATCAAGGTCGGTGATGGTGAGCGACCACGCCACCACCGACCCGGCGCCGGAGCCGCGGCCCGGGCCGACCGGGATGCCTTGCGCCTTCGCCCACTGGATGAAATCGGCGACGATCAGGAAGTAGCCCGGATATTTCATGCGCTCGATGACGCCGAGCTCGTATTCCAGGCGCTTGCGGTAATCTTCCTCGCTGAGGCCGGGCGCCATGCCGTGCGCCGCAAGCCGCTTCGTCAAGCCGTTCGCGGCCATCTCGCGCAGCAAAGCCGCCTCGGCTTTCTCCCCCTCCGCCGCATCGGCACCGGCGCCTGCAAATCGCGGCAGGATCGGCTTCCGCGCCCGCGGCCACCAGGCGGAGCGCATGGCGATTTCGATGGTGTTCTCGATCGCTTCGGGCAGATCGGCGAACAGCGCAGCCATTTCTGCACGCGACTTGAAATAGTGCTCCTCGGTCAGCCGGCGGCGATTGCCATCGGCGATGACGGAACCCTCGGCGATGGCGATGAGCGCGTCGTGCGCCTCGTAGTCGTCGCGCCTCGGGAAGAAGGGCTCGTTGGTCGCGACCAGCGGCAGCCCGCGCTCATAGGCCAGCGCCACGAGCTGCGGCAGCACGGCCTCCTCGTTCGCGGTGCCATGGCGTTGGACCTCCACGTAGAGCCGGTCGCCGAAGATAGCCGCCACGCGCTCCAGCCGCGCGGTCGCGAGCGATAGCTGCCCGGCCGCGATGGCCCGGTCCACCGGCCCGCTCGGCCCTCCGGTCAGCGCAATGATGCCGTCGGCCCGCTCCGCCAGCGCTCCGACTTGAACATGGGCGCGGGCGGTCACATCGGTCCGCATGTAGGAGTCCGACACCAGCCGCACGAGGTTCCAGTAGCCGGCCTCGCTGGCCGCGATCAGCACCACGTCGGACAGCGGCAGCGCGCGCCCTCCCCGGCCATCCTCCGCCCCATCGCCGAAATCGACGGCGACCTGGCAGCCGACGATGGGCTGGATGCCCTTCTCGGCCATCTTGTCGGCAAACTCGAGCGTGCCGAACAGGTTGCCGGTATCGGCGATGCCGAGCGCCGGCATGCTGTCCGCAGCCGCAAGCTCCGCCAGCCGCTTGATCGGCAGCGCGCCTTCCAACAGCGAAAAGGCAGAATGAACGTGGAGGTGGACGAAACCCACCTCGCCTGCGAGCCGACTCATCGTGCGATCCTCATCGCGCCAACTGTGGGCGATGGGCGCACCCCTGTCCACGACAGGGAA
>JBEHXS010000075.1:0-12093 GCA_048498575.1 Pseudomonadota bacterium | reverse complement strand
CGACCCCAGCCGCGCAAGCTCTGGCCCGGCGAGCCGATGATCTGGGAGGCTTCGGAGCCTTACCTCTATGCCCGCACGACGCCGGACGGACGGGTGATCTGCGGCGGCGCCGACGAGGACTTCGCCGACGAGGAGAAGCGCGACGGCATGATCGCGCGGAAGACGGCGACGATCGCGCGAAAACTCGGACGGCTGTTTCCGGATCTCGACACGACGCCGGCCTACGCCTGGGCCGGCTCGTTCGGCACGACCGAAACCGGCCTGCCGCTGATTGGCAAAGTGCCGGGATACAACAGGGTGTGGGCAGTCCTCGGCTTCGGTGGCAACGGCATCACCTACAGCCGCATCGCTGCCGACATCGTCGGCGCGGCGCTATCGGGCCGTGCCGACCCGGACGCGGAATTGTACGCCTTCTGACTACACAGCCCGCGCCAGCGTCTGCGCCCACTGACGATGATGGGCGTGGCAGATGGCAACCGCGAGCGCGTCCGCACTGTCGTCCGTGTCGAACTCGGCCTTCGGCAGGAGCACGCGCACCATCGCGCGGATCTGCACCTTCTCGGCGTGCCCAGCGCCGACCACCGCCTTCTTCACGGCGTTCGGCGCGTATTCGGCAACCGCAAGCCCGGCGAGTGACGGCACCACCAGCGCGATGCCGCGCGCCTGCCCGAGCTTCAGGGTCGAGGTAGCGTCGCGATTGACGAACGTTTGCTCGACCGCCGCCTCCTGGGGCTGCCACGCGGCGACGATGTCGCTGAGGCCGCGATAAAGCGTCGCGAGCCGGCTCGCGAGATCGCCGTCAAGCGGTGCAGTCACCGTCCCGGAAGCCACGAAGGCCAAAGAGTTGCCGGTCACGGCGACGACGCCCCAACCGGTGCGCCGAAGACCCGGGTCGATGCCGAGAATGCGAATCGTGACGGACATCACTGCAGCCGTAGCGCCAAACGGTCATCCTCGCCACAGTGGGATGCCTGGACGGGGCCACGGAGGATGTGTCGATGAAGATTGAATCAATTGCGCTGGCATTGCTGGCCGCGGCGATCGCCTTCCCGGCGGCCGCCGACGAGATCAACCTCCCCGCCCGCAAGAGCGGCGAGTGGCAGATCGTCATGCAGATCGGCGGCCACACCATCACGACGCAGCAGTGCGTCGACTCCTCGACCGACAAGGCAATGATGCAGAGCAGCTTCGCCAAGGCCGGCGAGGATTGCTCCAGCGTCAAGCAAAGTCAGGACGGCGGCACGATTACGATCGACGCGAAATGCACGTTTGGGGGGATGCAGACTCAGACGCACGCTATCGTCACCGGCGACTTCCAGTCCGCCTACACCGTCGATGCGGTGAACGACGTCACGGGTGGCCCGCCCCAGATGCCGAAGCATTCCGAGATGAAGCAGAACGTGTCGTGGGTCGGCGCATGCCCGGCCGGCATGCAGCCGGGCGATATCGAAATGCCGGGCGGCATGAAGATCAACCTGAAAGCGCTGCAGGCGACGCAGCCGCCGGGCTAGGCGGTCAGCTTCGCCATTACCGCGTCGGGGATCTCGAAGTTGGCGTAGACTTCCTGCACATCGTCGTCCTCCTCGAGGATGCCGATGAGCTTCATCATCGCCGCCGCCTTGTCCTCGTCGAGCGTGGTCGTCGTCTGCGGCCGCCAGACCGACTTCACGGTCTCGGCCTCGCCGAGCGACGCTTCGAGCTTCTTGGCGACCTCGCCGAGATCGGCGAACGACGTCGTGATGAGGTGGCCTTCCGGCCCGCTCTGCACGTCGTCGGCGCCGGCGTCGATCGCGGCCTCGAGCACCTTGTCGGCGTCGCCCGCCTCCGGCTTGTAGGAAATCTGTCCGACGCGATCGAACATGAACGCCACCGAGCCGCTTTCGCCGAGGGCCCCGCCGTTCTTGCTGAGGTAGGAGCGCACGGCGCCGGCGGTGCGGTTGCGGTTGTCGGTAAGCGCCTCGACAATCATGGCGACGCCGCCCGGGCCGTAGCCCTCGTAGCGGATCGTCTCGTAGTTATCGCCCTCGTTGCCGAGGGCCTTCTTGATGGCGCGCTCGATGTTGTCCTTGGGCATGTTTTCGGCGCGCGCGTTGAGGATGGCGAGGCGCAGGCGCGCGTTCATGTCCGGGTCGGGCGTGCCGAGCTTGGCGGCCACCGTGATTTCACGGGCAAGCTTGCCAAACACCTTGGAGCGCCGCGCATCGGCAGCGCCCTTTTTGTGCATGATATTCTTGAACTGGGAATGACCAGCCATCGACGTTTCCTGACAAGGACCTGATTTTGGCGCGCGTTATACGATTGCGCCCGCTGCAAGGGAAGGCAGCATCCCTGCGGCCGCCGGATGCGGTCTGGCTGCGGCCAGTCCATCGATCCAGGCAATGATCTCCGAGCCGATGGGCTGGATCAGGGAACGCGCCGCAAGCGTGTGCCCGGACTGCGGGTAGACGATGTGATCGGCGCCGTAGAAGGCCGCAATTCCCGCGGCAACCCGTGCCTGGAACAGCCGGTCGTCGCCGGCTGAAACACACAGCACCGGACAACTCACCGAACCGCGCGGCATCGGCGGGCCGCCGAGGATCATCGTGCGGTAGGCCTTGCCGGACTCGTCGGCAAAGATGTCCAGCAGTTCCTGCTGTTCGTCCGGCGCGAGATCGTGGAGGACAAGCTTGCGGGCGGCGTTCTTGTTGCCGCGGAGCGGCCGTCCCAGCAGAACCGGCAGGAAATAGGCGAGGGCGTAAGGCAGCGCCGCCGCCCTGCCCCCGCCTTTCCACGGCGGCGCCGACGAGATCAGCACCAGCCCGGCGGGCTTGGTCCGCGCCGCGACGTGCTGCGCGATGAGCCCGCCCATCGATGAGCCAATGATGACCGGCGGTTGATCGAGCGTGCCGAGCGCCGCGACCATGGCTGCGACGTAGTCCTCGAAAGTGAGCCGGCTCAGCCGGTCCCGGTCCGGCGGATCGTGCGCCGGCAGCGACGGCGCGAGGCAAGTAAAGCCGGCCGACTGGAAATATTCGAGCCAGGGCCGCCACCGCCCCGCCCGGGTAAACGCTCCATGGATGAACAGAAGGGGTGGCTTCATGAACGCTCCGGCCGGAGGCGACCTTACCAACGTGCAGGGACATTCAGAAGAGGCGACAGCGCTATTCCAGCCAGAACGGCGGCAGCGTCTCCGACAGGACACCGCCCAGCCTGAGCGGGGCGACCGCCGTGGCGAGGCCGGAGGTCTCATCGACCTCAACGGCAATCCCGGCCACCGTCGCCGGCCCATCGGCGGGCGTGAAGCGCTCGCCGGGCACCTTCTGAAGAAAGCGGCGGAGCGGCTCCTCGTGGTTCATGCCGATCACGGACTCGTAGTCGCCGCACATGCCGACGTCCGACTGGAAGGCCGTGCCGCCGCGGAAAATACGGTAATCGGACGTGGGCACATGCGTATGGGTGCCGACCACCAGGGTGACGCGCCCATCGAGATAGTGGGCCATCGCCTGCTTCTCGCTCGTCGCCTCGGCGTGAAAATCGACCACGATGGCGTCCGCCTGCTCGCCCAGAGGACAGGCAAGAACCTCGCGTTCGATCGCCGGGAACGGATCGTCGAGCTGCTCCATGAAGACGCGGCCCATGGCGTTGATCACCAGGACGCGCATGCCGTTCCGCGCCATGTAGAGGCCGGCGCCGCGGCCGGGGGTGCCGTCCGGATAGTTGAGCGGCCGCAGGAAACGTTCCTGGCGGGAGGCGAACTGCAGCGCCTCGCGCTGATCGAAGGCGTGGTTCCCGGAGGTCACGACATCGGCGCCGGCGTCGAGCACCCCCCTCAGGATGTCCTCGGTGATGCCGAAGCCGCCGGCGGCGTTCTCGCCGTTGACGACGACAAAATCGAGATGGTGGTCGGCGATGAGGCCGGGCAATCGTTCGATCGCCGCGTTACGGCCGGCGCGGCCGACGAGATCGCCGAGAAAAAGAAGACGCACTGCGGGCCGTGTCCTTTCCTACTTCCGTTGCCCCGGCGTGATCGTTTCACGTTCGGTCACGATCCAGTCCATCCGCGCATCGTGCGCTTCGGCCGGGATCGCCGGAGCCTCTTGCACGGAGAATGCCACGCCGAGCAACCGCGGCCGTTTTCCCCGCTCGGCCAGCGCCGCAATCCCCCGGTCGTAGTAGCCGAGGCCATGGCCAAGCCGCGTACCGGTACGATCGAACGCGATCATGGGCGAAATCACAAGCTCCGGATCGACCGTGGGGGCGTTGGGACCGGGCGCGCGGGTACCGAAGCGATGGACCTCGAGTTCGTCGCCGGGTCGGTAGAGACGGAACGCCAGCGTCGTGCCCTCGACCACGGCCGGCAGCACGACGGCGATGCGCTGGTCGTGCGCCCAGGTCACGATTGGCCCCGGGTCGACCTCGCTCCAGATCGGCATGTAGACCGCGATCACCGCCGGCTGCGCATCGGCGATGATGGCGATGGCGCGCTCGGCGATGGCGCGCGAGCCGCGTTCGCGTTCGGCGGTGGTGAGGGTATCGCGTCGCGCCAGCGCCTCGGCACGGAGCGTCGCTTTGTTCTTGATGCCGGCGATCATGAAGAGAAGCGAAGCCGCAGTGACCGATGGAGAGATCGACCCCGGAGACCTACAACGTAGGTGGGCGCCGTATATCCGGGCCCACGGGCCCGGTCAGGGACAGCTCCCATTAGGATCGATAAGCCCCGGGAGTACTTGTCTCCTGTCGCGTCTAGCAGCTTCGCCGTTGAAAGATATAGGTCCACTGCCGGCTCCGCGCTAGCCACCGGCTTCCTCGCCGGCGATACGGGCCGCCAAGGCCTCGAGCCCCGCCGAAGCCTCGTCGAGGGCGGACGTGACCTCGATGGCGCTTGCCTCGCGCTGTTCGGCAAGCTCGGCATTGACCTGTTGCAGCGAAACCAGATTGGCCCGCAGCTCGCCGAGCCGCCGTTCCGCCTCGGCGCTCTGGTCGGCGAGCGTGATCGCGGCCATGACCGTCAGCCGCTGGTCGCCGATTTCGCCGAAGCGGGCGCGAAGCTGTTCGATCGAGGCGTTGAGCCGGGCGGCGAGCGCGACGAGATGGTCCTCCTCGCCGTCCTCGCACGCCATCCGGTACGTCTTGCCGCTGATCGTGACGTTGACCTGGCCCATCGGCTAGCCGTCCTGCCGTTCCAGCACGTCGCGGATTTCTTCCATGGCCTCGACCAGCCCGCGGGAGACGGCAGCGTTCACTTCGGCAAGCCGCGCGGCGCGCGCCTCCGAGGCGTCCAGGGACTCCGCCAGTCGCGACCGATCGGTGCCGAGGCGATGCACCTCGCCTTCGAGACCGGCGAATGCGGCGGTGCGCTCATTGCGGCGCTCCAACGCGTCTTCTACCGCCGCGAGCGCCGCCCGCAGTCGCTCGAGTGCTTCGGCAATGGATAAAGACTCGGCCATACGTTCTTCACCCGCCTGAACTTTTCAGACTATTCGCGAGTGTTCGGCCGCGTCAATTAAAGGTGGCAGGAACTCTGAGGGGCGTACCACATTGACTCACGATATCAGTGTGCTTATTCCCTGCCATCGGCCGCTTGGCGGCAGCGTTTCCACCCGAAAGCGGCGCCGATACCTCCGATGATCGATATTGCGAAGCACACGCGCATGGCCAATGCGATCCGCGCGCTGGCGATGGACGCCGTCGAGCGGGCGAATTCCGGCCATCCCGGCATGCCGATGGGCATGGCCGATGTCGCGACCGTTCTCTTCTCGCAGTTCCTGAAGTTCGACGCCGCCGACCCGAAGTGGCCGGACCGCGACCGCTTCGTGCTTTCGGCCGGGCACGGGTCGATGCTGCTCTACTCTCTTCTGTACCTGACCGGGTACGAAGGGATGACCATCGACGAGATCAAGAACTTCCGGAAGCTGCACTCCAAGACCCCGGGCCACCCGGAGAACTTCCAGACGCCGGGCGTCGAGACCACGACCGGTCCGCTCGGCCAGGGCGTCGGCGCCTCCGTCGGCTTCGCTCTGGCGGAGCGTATGCTCGCCGCCGAATACGGCGAGGAAGTCGTAAACCATCACACGTTCGTCCTGTGCTCCGACGGCGACCTCATGGAGGGCATCAGCCACGAGGCGATCGCGCTTGCCGGTCACCTCAAGCTGCACAAGCTGATCTTCCTGTTCGACGACAACGGCATTTCCATCGACGGCCCGCTGACGCTTGCCGATTCCGTCGATCAGGTGGCGCGCTTCAAGGCCGCCGGCTGGAACGCCTCGCGCATCGATGGCCAGGATCACAACGCCATCGCCGCGGCGATCGAAACGGCCCTCCAGTCGGATCGCCCGACGCTGATCGCCTGCAAGACGACGATCGGCTTTGGCGCACCGACCAAGGCGGGAACGTCGAAGGCCCATGGCGAAGCGCTTGGCACCGACGAGATCGCCGGCGCGCGCCGCAATCTCGAATGGGAGTATCCGCCCTTCGAGATCCCCAGCGACATTCTCGCCGACTGGCGGGCCGTCGGTCAGCGCGGCCGCGCCGAGCACGACGCCTGGACGAAGCGCTTTGCCGCCTCGCCCAAGAAGGCGGAGTTCGACCGCCGCCTCGCCCGCAAGCGGCCAGCAGAACTTGCCCAGGCGTTCGCGGCCCTGAAGGCCAAGCTCGTCGCCGACAAGCCGACGGTCGCGACCCGCAAGGCGAGCGAACTGGTGCTGGAGGCGATTACGCCGGTGATGCCGGAGTTGATCCTCGGCTCCGCCGACCTCACTCCGTCGAATAACACCAAGACCAAGAACTTGACCGACATCAAGCCGGGTGCCTACGGCGGGCGCTATATCCACTACGGCATTCGCGAACACGGAATGTCTGCCGCGATGAACGGCATGGCGCTCCACGGCGGCCTTCAGCCGGCCGGCGCCACCTTCCTCGTGTTCACCGACTACGCCCGCCCAGCGATGCGCATTGCCGCGCTGGCCCGCGTTCCAGTGGTCTATGTGATGACGCACGATTCGATCGGCCTCGGCGAAGACGGCCCGACCCACCAGCCCGTGGAGCACTTGGCTGCGCTCCGTGCGATGCCGAACATGCACGTCTTCCGCCCTGCCGATGCCGTCGAGACTGCGGAGTGCTGGCAGCTCGCGCTGGAGCGCATCGACGGGCCGACGGTCCTCGCCCTCACCCGCCAGAATCTGGCGCCTTCCCGCACGACGCCGAGCGACGGCAATCTCTGCGCCACTGGCGCGTACGAGATTTCACCGGCAACCGGCGGCGCCGCGCGTGCCACGATCTTCGCCTCGGGCTCGGAGGTCGAGCTTGCCATCAAGGCGCAGAAGCTCCTCGCCGATCGCAACATCGCCGCCCGGGTCGTGTCCGTGCCCTCGGTGGAATTGTTCCTGGCGCAGCCGGAAGCGGCTCGCCGCGCCGTCATCGGCGACGCCCCGATCAAGCTCGCCGTCGAAGCGGCCGTGCGTTTCGGCTGGGACGCGATCATCGGCTCCGACGGCCTCTTCGTCGGCATGCACAGCTTCGGCGCCAGCGCGCCTTACAAGGATGTTTACGCCAATTTCGGCATCACCGCCGAGGCCGTCGCCGACGCGATCGCCAAGCGGCACAACGCCTGAGATTCAGAGAGACTGGAGAGAGACATGGCCGTCAAGGTTTTCATAAACGGGTTTGGCCGCATCGGTCGTCTGGTACTGCGCGCGATTTACGAGTCGGGCCGCACGGACATCGAGGTTGTCGGCGTCAACGATCTCGGCCCCGTCGAGACCAACGCGCACCTGCTGCGCCACGACAGCGTGCACGGCAAGTTCCCGCACGAGGTCACGGTCTCCGGTGACAGCATCTCGATCGGCGGCAAGTCGTTCAAGGTGACCGCGATCAAGGATCCGGCGCAGCTCCCCTACAAGGCGCTGGGTGTCGATATCGCCCTGGAATGCACGGGCATCTTCACGTCGAAGGACAAGGCGTCCGCGCACCTCACCGCCGGTGCCAAGCGCGTGCTGGTGTCGGCGCCCTCCGACGGCGCCGACCTCACCGTCGTTTACGGCGTCAACGAGGACAAGCTGACCAAGGACCACGTCGTCGTTTCGAACGCGTCGTGCACGACCAACTGCCTGGCGCCGGTCGTCCACGTGCTCCACAACGCCATCGGCATCGAGCACGGCTTCATGACGACGATCCATTCCTACACCGGCGATCAGCCGACGCTCGACACGTACCACAAGGACCTCTACCGGGCCCGCGCTGCTGCGCTGAACCAGATCCCGACCTCGACCGGCGCCGCCAAGGCGATCGGCCTCGTCATTCCTGAGCTGAAGGGCAAGCTCGACGGCGCCTCTACGCGCGTGCCGACGCCGAACGTGTCGCAGGTCGACTTCAAGTTTGTCGCCAAGCGCGCCACGACGCCGGACGAGATCACCAAGGTGATCAAGGACGCCTCCGCCTCGAACCGTCTCAAGGGCATCCTGACCTGGACGGCGGAGCCTCTGGTGTCGTCCGATTTCAATCACGACCCCCATTCTTCGACCTTCGCCATCGATCAGACCAAGGTCATCGCCGGCACCTTCGTGCGCGTCGTCTCCTGGTACGACAACGAGTGGGGCTTCTCGAACCGCATGGCGGATACCGCGGTGGCCATGGGCAAGCTGCTCTAGACTCAAAGAAGGAAGCAGCCATGGCAGCGTTTCGGACTCTCGACGGCGTGGATGTGCGCGGCAAGCGCGTCCTCATCCGTGTCGACCTCAACGTTCCCATGGCCGACGGCAAGGTGAGCGACGACACACGCATTCGTGCCGTCGCTCCGACCATCAAGGAAGTCACCGACAAGGGCGGCAGGGCGATCCTGCTCGCCCATTTCGGGCGTCCGAAGGACGGCCCCGACCCGAAGTTCTCGCTGAAGCCGGTCGTCCCGGCGGTATCCGCGATCCTCGGCAAGCCCGTCGCCTTCGCCACCGACTGCGTCGGGCCGGCAGCCGAACAGGCCGTCGCCGCGATGAAGGACGGCGACGTGCTGGTGCTGGAGAACACCCGCTTCCACAAGGGCGAGGAAAAGAACGACCCGCTGTTCACCTCCGAGCTCGCCAAGCTCGGCGACATCTATGTCAACGACGCGTTCTCGGCGGCGCACCGCGCCCACGCTTCGACCGAGGGCCTGGCCAACCACCTCCCCGCCTACGCCGGCCGCGCCATGCAGGGCGAGATCGAGGCGCTGGAAGCTGCGCTTGGCGCGCCGAAGCGGCCGGTGGTCGCAGTCGTCGGCGGCGCCAAGGTGTCGTCGAAGATCACCATCCTTGAAAATCTCGTCGCCAAGGTCGACGCGCTGGTCATCGGCGGTGGCATGGCAAATACCTTCCTGCTCGCCAACGGTGTCGCCATCGGCAAGTCGCTGGCCGAGCCGGACTTCGTCGAGACCGCGAAGAAGATCACCGCCGCTGCCGCCAAAAGCGGTTGTGCCATCGTGCTGCCGGTCGATGCGGTCGTGGCGCGCGAGTTCAAGGCCGGCACCGCCGCGACGACTGTCGCCATCGACGCGGTGCCCGCCGACCAGATGATCCTCGACGTCGGGCCGAAATCGATCGCCGCGATCAACGCCTGGATCGACAAGGCGGCGACGCTGGTCTGGAACGGGCCGCTCGGCGCCTTCGAGGTACCGCCCTTCGACAAGGCGACCGTCGCCGCAGCCCAGCACGCCGCGGAGCGCACCAAGGCCGGCAAGCTGCTCTCGGTTGCCGGCGGCGGCGAGACCGTGCAGGCGCTGCACCACGCCGGCGCGGCCGACGACTTCTCGTTCATTTCGACGGCCGGCGGCGCCTTCCTCGAGTGGCTCGAAGGCAAGACGCTCCCCGGCGTCGAGGTGCTGCGCCACAGGGCATGAGCGCCCTGGAGGTCCGCCCGCTGGTTCCGGACGACCGCGCCGCGTGGGAGCCGCTGTGGCAGGGCTACCTCGCGTTCTACAGGACGACGTTGAAGCCCGGGGTCACCGACACGATCTGGGCGCGCTTCCACGACCCGGCTGAACCCGTATTCGCGCTCGGGGCATTCGCGGACGGGCGGCTGGTCGGCTTCGTCCACTACCTGTTCCACCGCGGCACCTGGTCGGTCAGCGACCGCTGTTACCTCGAGGATCTGTTCGTCGCGGAAGGCGCCCGCCGGCTCGGCGCCGGCCGCGCTCTTATTACCGCGGTGGTCGAAGCCGCTCGTGCCGGCGGCTCGGACCGCGTCTACTGGCATACAGACGAAACCAACCGGACGGCCCGCAGCCTGTACGACAAGCTCGCGGTCTATTCGGGCATGATTCAGTACCGGAAAGACCTGTGAGCCGCCCCGAAATGCGCCCGCGGGGTGCGCATTTTCCCGGTGTGAAAACCGTGGCGGCTTCGTCTATAACCCCCGCCGAGCTTCTGTATTGAGGGAACGCCGCCTATGGCCGAACGCCTGGAAGACATCGCCGCCCGCCTGGTTGCCCCCGGCAAGGGCATTCTCGCCGCCGACGAAAGCAACGCGACCTGCACCAAGCGCTTCGAGGCCCTTGGCATCCCGTCGACCCCGGACACCCGCCGCGACTACCGCGAGCTGTTCTTCCGCACCGACGAAGCCATGCGCAACTTCGTCTCCGGCGTCATCCTCTACGACGAGACCATCCGCCAGAAGTCCAAGGACGGCACGCCGCTGGTCAAGCTGATCGCCGACGCCGGATCGATCCCGGGGATCAAGGTCGACGCCGGCACCAAGCCGCTGGCGCTCCAGCCGGGCGAAGTCATCACCGAAGGTCTCGACGGTCTCCGCGACCGCCTGAAGGAGTACTACGAGTTCGGCGCCCGTTTTGCGAAGTGGCGCGCCGTCATCAACATCGGCCCGGGCATGCCGTCGGCCAATGCCATCCACGCCAATGCGCACGCGCTCGCCCGTTACGCCGCTCTCTGCCAGGAAGCCGGCATCGTTCCGATCGTCGAGCCCGAGGTGCTGATGGACGGCGCCGGCGCGACCCACGACGCCGACACCTGCTACGCCGCGACCGAAAAGACGCTGCGCGCCGTGTTCGACGAGTTGAAGATCGCCAACGTCAACCTGCGCGGCATCGTGCTGAAGCCGTCGATGATCATTGCCGCCAAGAATTCGCCGAAGCAGATTTCGGCGAAGCAGGTGGCCGAGAAGACCGTGCAGCTACTGAAGGCCGTCGTCCCGGCCGATGTGCCCGGCATCGCCTTCCTTTCCGGCGGCCAGTCCGACCAGCAGGCAACCGAACACCTGTCGCTGATGAACCAGGAGGGCCGGCTGCCGTGGCACCTTACCTTCTCGTATGGCCGCGCCCTGCAGGCCGCCGCGATCAAGGCGTGGGCCGGCAAGGCGGAAAACGTGCCGGCGGCGCAGAAGGCGTTCCTGCATCGCGTGCGCATGAACAGCCTGGCCGCGGCCGGGCGGTGGGCTCCCGATCTCGAGAAGCAGGCCGCATAAAAGCCGTCAACAACCGCTGAGACTCGGGCTATATATCCCGTCCGGGTGTACGGGGGCGGCTGAGCCAGATCGGGCGACATAAAACTTGATTCGCTGGCGCGCGCCCCGCGCCGGCCGGAAGTGACTGCTCGTGATGGCCAATTCTTCCGATCTTCGTTCGCGCCTCGTGCTGGTGACGCCGGCCGTTTATGACGTGGCGCCGCAGACCGAGCGGCTGGGCGACGCGCTGGCCGGCGGCGACGTCGCCTCTCTCATCATTACGCCGCCCGATCCCGCCGATCCCGGCTCGCTCGAGCGCGCCGCCCGCGCCTTCGTGCCGATAGCGGCGGCGCGCGGCGTGGCGGCGCTCGTCCTGAACGATACGCGCGTCGCCGGCCATACCGGCGCCGACGGCGTGCACGTCGAAAGCGAGCTCGCCGACGTGCGCGCCGCGCTTGACTGGTCGCGCGGCCGCAAGATCGTGGGCGTCGGCAACGCCCAGTCGCGCCACGACGCGATGGAGATCGCCGAGACCGAGCCGGACTACCTGTTCTTCGGCCGCCTCGCCGGCGACACGGCGGATGGCATATTCCCGAAGGCGCGCGAGCTTGCCGCGTGGTGGTCCGAGGTGACGGTCATCCCGGCGATCGTCATGGGCGGCAGCGCCCTGGCTTCGGTCGACGAGGCCAA
>JBEHXS010000074.1:0-12183 GCA_048498575.1 Pseudomonadota bacterium | reverse complement strand
TGCCGCGTACGTTGCGGTGCATATAAGGGTTTCCGCGCGCCATTTGAACTGGCTATCGAATGAAAAAGCGACAGCGCCATTTTCCCCTGCATCAGCAACATGTTAGCTGCCTGATTGTGACGGACTCAATCCTATCGTACGACTGTCCTATTGACGAAAATGCCGAGTCTTGGAAAAAGCGGCACATCGCGCGGCCGCCTTTCGGCTGTCATTGTCGGGCCGGTCTTGAGAGAATCGACGTTTGATCCAGAGCCAGGCTGACCTTATTTCCGCGCTAGCGCAGGTAGCGGCCGGCGACCGTTCGGCGTTTGCGCTGCTCTATGAGCGCACCGCCGCGAAACTCCTCGCGACCATCCGCCGTATCTTGGGTCAGGGTTCGGCCGCGGAGGATGCGATGCAGGAAGCCTACGTCCGCATCTGGCGTCACGCGGGCGAGTTCGATGCCGGGATTGCTTCGCCGATCGCGTGGATGACGACGATCGCGCGTCACGTTGCCATCGACATCGCGCGCAGCGGGCCGTCGAAGGTTGCCGCGGCCGCGACTGAGATCGACGCCGACCTCGCCGATCGCCTGGCGGCACCGGCAATCGACGGGGATCCCCTGGCGTCGGACCGGCTGCGCGATTGCCTCGCGAAACTCGACGCCGACCGGCGCGGCATGGTGGTGCTGGCGTATTGCTACGGGCTGAGCCGCGAGGAACTCTCGGCCCGTTATTTCCGGCCGGTGGCGACGGTGAAGACTGTTCTGAGGCGCAGCCTCGCGATGTTGAAGGAATGTCTTGGTGGCTGACGAAGCCGACGATATCGACGCACTCGCTGCCGAGTACGTGCTCGGCACGCTCGACCGCGACGAGCGTCGCGCGGCGACGGCGCGCATCGCCGCCGACCCGGCGTTTCGCCAGGCCGTTGCGGCGTGGCAGACGCGGCTGCAGCCTCTCGCTGACACCGCCGCGCCGGTCGAGCCGCATCCCGCTCTGTTCGGCCAGATCGAAGCCCGCATCGCCGGCGAACCGCAACCGGCAGACATGCCGCCGAACGTCGTGGCGCTGCGCCGCACGATCAGCCGCTGGCAGATCGGTTTCGGCATTGCGACGGCGGCGGCGGTGATATTGCTCGCGCTTGTCGTGTCCGATCGTATAACCCCGGCGCAGACGGAGTTCGTGGCGACGCTGACGCCCGATGGCGGCAAGCCGGCGTTTGTGCTGACCGTCGATACGGCACGGAGCGCGCTTTCGATCCGCCGCATCGTCGACGCCGCGCCGGCCGGCAAGAGCTACGAGCTGTGGGCGGTGCCGCCAGGGCAGGGTGCGAAGTCGCTGGGCGTCGTCGAGAAGGCCGACTACACGCGCGAGCTGCCGTACGATCCGAACGACCTGACGTTCGCGATCAGCCTGGAGCCGGCAGGCGGCTCGCCGACCGGTGTCGCCACGGGACCGATCGTGTTCTCCGGTCCGCTCGTCAAATCCGACTGACGCGATCTTTTTCGGAGCGGCGCTGAAACCATCCGCGCCGCGCTTCCGTAGCTCTCCCTGTTCCGATCACGGAACCCGAGATTGAACAGGAGAGAACAGCATGAACATCCGCAAGCTTGCCGGCGCCATCGCCGTGGCCGGCCTCGTCTCCGGCGCGCTCTACGCCGCCCCCGCCTTTGCCGACGACACCGTGATGGTGGGCGGCGCGGCGATGTACCCGACCAAGAACATCATCGAGAACGCCGTCAACTCGAAAGACCACACCACGCTGGTCGCGGCAGTGAAGGCAGCCGGGCTGGTCGACACGCTCGAAGGCAAGGGCCCGTTCACGGTGTTTGCTCCGACCGACGAAGCGTTCGCGAAGCTGCCGGCCGGCACGGTCGACAACCTGCTGAAGCCGGAGAACAAGGCCCAGTTGGTGAAGATCCTGACCTGCCACGTCCTCGCGGCTGATGCGACGTCGGACGTCGCCATGAAGATGATCGCGGACGACGGCGGCAAGCACGAGGTCACCACGGTCGGCGGCTGCAAGCTGTGGCTGCAGATGAACGGCAAGACGCTGACGGTCACCGACGAGAACGGCGGCACCGCCAACGTGACGATCGCCGACGTGAAGCAGTCCAACGGCGTCATTCACGTAATCGACGCCGTGCTCCTGCCGAAGATGTAGTCACCGGTTCGCGTCTACCGAGTCTAGCGCCTCCCACGGCATTCGCCGCGGGAGGCGTTGTGCATTCCGCCCGCCGCCTTCATCGGCGCGAGCGGCGCTACTTGATGGCGCCGACAGTAACGCCGCGCATCAGCGTGCGCTGGAAGAGCAGGAAGAAGATCACGGTCGGGATGATGCCGAGCAGCGCAGCGGCCGCGCTGGTCGTCGGTTCGCTGGTGTACTGGCCGTGCAGGCTGCCCAGCGCGATCGAGACGTTCTGGTTATCGTTGGAGATGAGCAGCACCAGCGGCAGCAGGAACTCGTTCCAGGTCCAGATGAAGAAGAAGACGGCGAGGACCGAAAGCGTCGGCCGCAGCATCGGGATCACGATGTGCCACAGCACCTGCCAGCGGCTTGCACCGTCGATGTGCGCCGAGTCTACGATCTCGCGCGGGAATGCCGTCAGCACCGCCGACAGCAGATAGGTCCCGAACGCGCCCTGGAGCACGCTGAACACGATGATCACCGACAGCTTGGTGTCGTAGAGGCCGACGCTCTTCGCGAGGTAGTAGATCGGATAAACGAGCGCTTCCTGCGGCACCATGATGCCGAACAGGAACGCGATCAGCACCAGTCGCCGCCCGCGCACGCGTCCGATGCCGAGCGCGTAGGCGTTGAACAGACTGATGGTCACGCCGAAGAACGCCACGCACCCGCTGATCAGCACGCTGTTGGCCAGTTTCTCGCCGAAACGCACCTCGTTCCAGAATGTGATGAGCGCCCGGAGGTCGAAGGAATGCGGGAGCGCGACCGGACCGTTGGCGCCGTAATCCTGCGGCGACTTAATCGCGTTCAGCGCCGCCAGCACGAAGGGAAACAGCGTCAGCGCCGCCCCCGCGATGAGAAGCGCCAGCACGAAGTAGCGGCTCAGCCCCGTGTCGTACGTGGCCTCGCGGCTACGGCCGGCCGTGGCGCGCGCCGGCAGCGCGCTGCTGATCTCGCCGGCGCTCACTGCGCGTCCTCCGTCTGTCGCGTCTGCACCCGCAGGAACAAAAGCCCGAGCGCCACGGTGATGAGAAGCTGGATGGTGGAGATCGCCGCGCCGTAGCCGACGCGGTTGGTCGTGAAGAAGTGATAGTAGGCGAGGTAGGACGGCACCGTGGTCGCCGTACCTGGTCCGCCGCCGGTGAGCACGAACACCGGCGCGAATACCTTGAGGGCCGCGATCGTCGTGGTCAGACCGACGACGAAAATCTCCGGCTTCAACATGGGGATTGTGATGTTGACGAAGCGCGTGAACCACGCCGCGCCGTCGATCTCCGCCGCCTCGTAGAGAGCCGGGTCGACACGCGCCAACCCCGACATGAACACGACCAGCGCGTAGCCGACCTGCAGCCACACCATGACGCCCATCAGCGAGAGGAGGGCCAGGGTCGGGTCGCCGAGCCAGTTCAGAGCGAGCCAGTGCAGCCCGACCATGTCGAGGAACGCGTTGAGGACGCCGATCGGGTTGAGGATCCAACCCCACAGGATGCCGGCCACCGCCACCGGAAGGATCTGCGGCAGGTAGTAGGCCGCGCGAAGCACGCTGGAGGCCTGCGGTCCGAAGCGCGAGCTGATGTAATCGAAGAGCACCGCCGCGACCAGCAGGCCGATGAGCAGCGGGACGATCGACATCGCAACGACCGAAGCGATGGCGTGCTCAACCGCTTCCCAGAAGGTACTGTCGTTGAACAGACGGACGTAATTGTCGACGCCAATGAAGCGCGGCTTGCCGATGCCGTTCCAGCGCGTGAAGCTGGCGGCGGTGTTGATGATGAACGGTACCAGCACGATCGCGATGAAGCCGATCGCGCCCGGGATCAGGTAAACGTAATAGCCGGCGGTGCTTGCCGCCCCAACCGACCGTTCCGAGGAAGATGCCATCGCAGCGCCCCGCTGCTCCGCCTGGTGGACGGGTGGGGCGTCGTCGGCCCCACCCGCATGTCGTCGGACCCAGTAGAGGCTAGTTGGCCTCGGCCTGGGCGTCGTCGTAGGGCTTGCGGAGCGCCTCGACGAACTGGTCGGGCGTCATCTGCCCGGAAAGCAGCGACTGCGAGGAGTGCAGGAGCACCTCGTAGTAGCCGGGCGTCGGCCAGTCCGGATAGAAGCCGAGGCCGTCGCGATCCTTCAGCGTATTGAAGCCCTGGATCATCATCTGCGCCACCGGATCGGTGATCGCGGCCGGGTCAGCAGCCACAGGCACGGCGCCGGCATTTCCCAGCACCGCCTGGTTGTCCTTCGACATGGTGATGTCGATGAACTCGTTGGCCCAATCCTTATGCTTGGAGTCCTTCGGCACGACCCACAGGTTGCCGGTCGACGCCTGGGAGATGGTGTTGCCGGGGAAGAGGAACTGGCCCCACTTGAACTGGTTCTTCTGCACGAACTCGCCGACGTACCATGTGCCGGTGATGACCATGGGCGACTTTTGCGACTCGAACAGCTGCGCCATGTCCGGTGCCTTGAGGCCGGTCGCGTCCTTGGCGATGTAGCCCTTGTCCATCCACGCCTTCATCTGCTGCGCGGCGTAGAGGAACGGCTTGCCGTCGAACGGCTTCTTCAGGCCCTGGTAGTCCTGCACCCACTGCTGGTTCACCTGCGACAGTTCAAGCTCGCCCATCAGGTGCACGATCGGATAGTCGCCGGCGGCTTCGGCAACCGGCGTGATGCCCTTGGCCACGAACGCGTCCATCACCTTGGTGAACTCGTCGTAGGTCGTGGGCACCTGCAGCCCGTTCGCCGCGAACATGTCCTTGTTGTAGTAGACGGTGACGAACTCGCCGTAGTTCGGGATGCCCCAGATCGGGCCCGAGCCGAAGATGCCGCGATCGTCATAACGGCTGAGCGCGAGTTCGCTCGGCGAGAGCAGCTTGTCCCACCCGCGCTTGGCGGATTCGTCGGTGAGGTCGGCGAGCAGGCCTTGCGAGGCAACGAGGCCGGCGAAAGCGTTGCCCTTGTTGTATTCCAGGATGTCCGGCACGTCGCCGGAGTTGAGCATCAGCGCGCCGGCCTTTTCGATCTGGTCCCAGCTCTTCTGCTCGAACTCGATCTTCACGTCCGGGTGCTTTGCCTTGAAGGTGTCGAGCGCCTTGTTCCAGGCTGTCGCCTGCGAGCTTTCCGGCGTCTCGTACCACCAGATCTTGAAGACGTTGTCGTCGGCCGCGCGGGCCGCGCCGGAAAAAGCGAGCGCCGCCCCGAAAATGGCGGCCGTCAGCCCCGCTACGGTGCGCCTATTCACCTGTGAAGCGATCATTCAGTCCTCCCATGTCCGGTTTTGCTACGGCCAAGGCCGCGCCGTCGTTACGGCGAAATTGTCGGACACGATCAGAATGGCGTGCTTTCCGCTTTGCGTCCATAGAGCGCACCCACCCGTCACGCAGGATCCTGGGGGAGAATCGTTGCGCAGACGGTGGATGCACCCTTAGTCTCGCCGCCCATCGCGAGGGGCGCCGGAGCGTTGAAAAGCACCAATCCCACTTACACCGGACTGCCGACGACCATCTTCGAGGTGATGTCGCGGCTGGCCATCGAGCACGGCGCGATCAACCTCGGGCAGGGCTTTCCAGACGTCGATGGCCCTGCCGACGTCAAGGAATTCGCGGCACGCGAGCTGGTGACGGGGCTGAACCAGTATCCGCCGATGATGGGCGTGCCGGAGCTCCGCCGCGCGGTGGCGGATGCCAGCCGGCGGTTCTACGGCCTCGACATCGACTGGCAGCGCGAGGTGCTGGTGACCTCGGGCGCGACCGAGGCGCTTTCCGATTGCTTCAACGCGCTGATCGAGCCTGGCGACGAGATCATCGTGATCGAGCCGCTCTACGACTCGTATCTGCCGGTGATCCGGCGCGCTGGCGGCGTCGCGAAGCTGGTGCGCATCACGCCGCCCGAATGGAAGCTCGACCGCGAAGCGCTCGCCGCCGCCTTCGGGCCGAAGACCAAGGCGATCCTGCTCAACAATCCGATGAACCCGGCGGGCAGGGTATTTGCGCGGGACGAGCTTCAGTTCATCGCCGACCTCGTGGTCGCGCACGACGCCTACGCCATCTGCGACGAGGTTTACGAGCACATCGTCTTCGATGGGCGGCCGCATGTGCCGCTGATGGGCTTACCCGGCATGCGCGAACGGACCGTGCGCATAGGCTCGGCCGGCAAGACGTTTTCGCTGACCGGCTGGAAGATCGGCTACGTCACGGCCGCACCGCGCCTCCTCGATCCGATCACCAAGGCGCACCAGTTCACGACCTTCACGACGCCCCCGGATCTGCAGAAGGCGGTGGCCTACGGGCTCGGCAAGGGCGACGGCTATTACGCGTCGCTCGCCAGCGACCTGGAAAAGAAGCGCGACCGGCTGGCGGGCGGCTTGAGCCGCATCGGTTTCGATGTCGCGCCTTGTCAGGGGACGTATTTCATCACCGCCGATGCGGCGCCGCTGCGCCTGAACGTTGATGATGTCGAGCTGTGCAGGATCATGACCGTCGAGGCGAAGGTGACCGCTGTGCCGGTGTCGGTGTTCTACGAATCCGACGCGCCGCGGACGTTCGTGCGCTTCTGCTTCTCCAAGCGCGATGAGATTCTGGACTCCGCCGTGGAACGGCTGGCGACTTGGTTGAGGCGATGAGCGACCCGGTTCTGGTTGAGGTGATGCGCGGCGCCGCGGTGGAAAGCATCCATCGCGGCGCCGTCGCGATCGTCGATGCAGATGGCCGGCTGGTCAGGAGCGTCGGCGACGTCGAGCAGCGCGTCTTCCCGCGCTCGGCCGTCAAGGCGATCCAGCAGCTGCCCCTGATGGAATCGGGGGCCGTCGACCGTTATGGATTCGGGCCCGCCGAGATCGCGCTTGCCTGCTCGTCCCATGGCGGCGAGCCGCGCCACGTCGCGACGGCGCGCAAGATGCTGGCGGCCGCCGGGAGATCCGAGGCCGATCTGGAATGCGGCGGTCACGCGCCGACCGATCGCGCCGCAGCGGACGCGCTCGTCCGGGCCGGGGAGCCTTGGGGCCGCATCCACGACAACTGCTCCGGCAAGCACGCCGGTTTCATCTGTCTGTCGTGCGGGATGGGCGTTGATCTGAAAGGATACGTGAAGCCCGAACATGCCGCTCAGCGCGCGATCAGCGCGGCGCTGGCGGAAGTGACCGGCGCGGAACTCGGGATGCCGGGCGTCGACGGCTGCTCGATTCCCGCCTACGCGATCCCGCTCCACAATCTCGCGCTGGGCTTCGCCCGGCTGGTAACAGGGAAGGGGCTTCCGCCTCAGCGCGCCGCCGCAGCACGCCGCATCGTTGCTGCGTATTTCGCCGAGCCGTTCATGGTGGCGGGCACCGGCCGCTTCGATACCGAGATCCTGACCCGCTTTCGCGACCGTGTCTTCATCAAGCACGGCGCGGAGGGGGTGATCTGCGCGGCGCTGCCCGAGAGCGGCGTTGGCATCGCGGTCAAATGCGACGACGGCGCCGGCCGTGCACCGGAAGTCGTGATCGCCGCGGTGATCGAGGCGCTGTTGCCCGGCGAAGCTACCCGCGTGGCGCTGGGTGATTACCGCGCGCCGCCGATCATGGACCGCGGTGGCGCGAAGGTCGGCGAGGTGCGAGCGGTCGACGGACTGGTGGCGGCGCTTCGCGCTAGCTGACGCGGTTGCGTTCGATCGTCAGGTGCGGGTAGCGGTCGGCGCCGGATAGCGCGAGATCGCCGGTCGCCGGATCCGCCCACCGCATTCCGACCACGGCACCGTTCGTGCTGCCGGAAATGAGGTTGTCGCTGATGATCGCCGAGCCGGCGCCATCCACGACCGAGACCGCGACCCCGAGCGGCGTCCGGCGGACGACATTGCCGGTGGCCGAGATATCTCGGAGATACGGCCCCCAGCCAATGAGGATGCCGAAACGCGGCGCGCCGTCGATGACGTTGCCCGACACCGCGACGTCGGCCTCGACCGAGATGCCGACGCCGAAGCCCGGAGGATCGGCGGCGTAAGGTCCGGTGGCGGTGAGGTTCCGCACCATGTTGCCGGAGACGACGGCGAGGTGTCCGCCTTCCCGGAAGTTGGCGACGCTGATCCCGGTCGCGGCGCCGTCGACGATGTTGTTGACGATCATCGCGCCCTCGAAGGCGAACTCCGAATAGATGCCGACCTCGCCGCTGCGCGCGGTGTTGTTGTCGCTGATGTGGACGTTGTTCGCGCTGTTGGCGCGGATTGCCGAGAACGCACAGTCGGTGACGCGGTTGCCGGCGATGGTGACGCCATGGGCGCGGAATACGTTGATGCCGTTGCCGTTCTGGCCGGTGCCGCCGCCGTCCGCGGCGATGCGCTGGACGCGGTTGCCGCTGACGATGGTGCCGTCCTCGCCCTCGGTCCAGCGGTGAACGAGGATGCCGCCGTTGCCGCAGTCCTCGACGACGTTGTCGTTGACGATGAGGCCGGTCGATTCGACCGCCATGATGCCGGCGTCGCCGGCATTGCGGATGGTGCTCCGAGCGACGCGGCCGCCGCAGCGGTCGAGCTCGAGCCCGGTGCGGCTGCTGCCAGTAATGGTGACGCCGTCGATGGTAACGGTTGGCGTCTCGGAGAGATGGACGATCGCCGGCTCGTAGTCAGCGAGTGGTTTGCCGGCGCCGTCGATGACGAGGTCGCGAAGCTCGACCAGCGTGGCGTGGTCGGCGGTGATCATTTGGTCGCCGCCCGCGAAGACCAGCCGGCTTGCGCCGCTGACGCCATAGAGGCGCGTACGCTCCGGAAGCACGAGGTTGCTGACGAGATAGGTGCCCGCCGGCAGGAATACTGTGCGGTTGTCCTCCGACGCCTGGTTCAGCACCTGCTGCAGCTCGGCGCTCTGGTCGTCAGCGCTGTTCGGATCGAGCCCGAGCTCGGCGGCGTCGAACGTGCCACGAAGCACGGACGCGCCGTTCGGATCGACCGCGGCGAGCGCGGGCGTTGCGGCGGCGATGCCGGCTGCGGCGGCGAGGAAGGCACGTCTGTCCACTGGTCGCGTCCCGAAGGATTACCCCAACGGACGACAGTCAATTTCCGTGCCGCGTGAAGCGTGCCGTAATGGGACAAGCCGCTGGCGGGATTAGAGATTCCGCCGGTCGCTCAAATCGTAGCCCAGCCGCCGGTTGAGGTCGCGGATGAGCTGTTCGGCGGCTTCTGGAATGACGGTGCCCGGCGTGAAGATGGCGCTGACCCCGGCTTCGCGGAGCGCCGCCCAATCCTCTTCCGGTACAATGCCGCCGACGACCACCATGATGTCCGGCCGCCCGCCGGCTTCGAGCGCCCGCTTCAGAGCGGGCACCAGCGTGAGGTGGCCGGCGGCGAGCGTCGAGATGCCGACGACATGCACGTCCGTCTCGATGGCGAGCCGCGCGGCCTCTTCGGGCGACTGGAACAGGGCACCGATCTCGACGGTAAAGCCGAGGTCGGCGAAGGCGGAGGCGATCACCTTCTGGCCGCGGTCGTGGCCATCCTGGCCGAGCTTGGCGACGAGAATGCGCGGGGGCCGGCCGTCGCGTTGTGAGAATTCGCGGACCATCGCGGTCGCACGGGCAAGCGCGTCGGAGCCGTCCATGGCGCGCCGCCATGTGCCGCGGATCGCGCGCGGGATTGCCTGATGGCGGCCGAATGCGCGCTCCAGGGCGCCGCTGATCTCGCCGACGGTCGCATGGGCACGGGCGGCATCGACCGCGAGCGCAAGCAGGTTGTCGTCGCCCTTGGCGCCGTTGGTGAGGGCGGCAAGCGTGCGATCGACAGCGGATTGGTCGCGTTCGGCGCGGAGGCGCTTCAGCTTCTCGACTTGCGCGGCGCGGACGGCCGAATTGTCGACGCGACGCACGTCGGTTGGCGTTTCCTCGGCGAGCCGGAAGCGATTGACGCCGACGACGACCTGCGCACCGCTGTCGAGGCGAGCCTGCGTCTCCGCGGCGGCCTGCTCGATGCGCTCCTGCGGCAATCCGCGATCGATCGCCTTGGCCATGCCGCCGATCTTGTCGATCTCCGCGATATGGGCGAGCGCCCGCGTCGCCAGTTCATAGGTCAGCCGCTCGACGTAGAACGAGCCGCCCCATGGATCGATGACCCGCGTCGTGCCGGCTTCGGTCTGCAGGAACAGTTGCGTGTTGCGGGCGATGCGGGCGGAGAAATCGGTGGGTAGCGCCAGCGCCTCGTCGAGCGCGTTGGTGTGAAGCGATTGGGTATGGCCGTCGGTCGCCGCCATAGCCTCGATGGTCGTCCGCACGATGTTGTTCATAGGATCATGCGCGGCGAGCGACCAGCCGGAGGTCTGGCAATGGGTGCGCAGCATGAGCGAGCGGTCGTCGTTCGGCGCGAAGCGCTCCTTCATCAGCTTCGCCCAAAGCAGGCGCGCGGCCCGGAGCTTCGCCACCTCCATGAAGAAGTTCATGCCGATGTCGAAGAAGAACGAGAGGCGCGGCGCGAACTGGTCGACGGCGAGCCCGGCGCCGGCCGCCGCCTTGGCGTATTCCAGTCCGTCGGCGAGCGTGTAGCCAAGCTCGAGGTCCGCGGTCGCCCCAGCTTCCTGCATGTGATAGCCGCTGACCGAGATCGGATTGAACCGCGGCATGTGCTCCGTCGTGTAGGCGATGATGTCGGCGACGATGCGCAGCGATGGTGCCGGCGGGTAGATGTACGTGTTGCGGACCATGAACTCCTTGAGGATGTCGTTCTGGATAGTCCCGGCGAGATTCGCTTGCCTGACTCCTTGCTCCTCCGCTGCCGCGATGTAGAGCGCCATCACCGGCAGCACGGCGCCGTTCATGGTCATAGACACGCTGGTTTTGCCGAGCGGGATGCCCTCGAACAGCGTCCGCATGTCGTAGATGGAATCGACCGCGACGCCCGCCATACCCACGTCGCCGGCGACGGCGGGATCGTCGGAATCGTAGCCGCGATGCGTCGGGAGGTCGAAAGCGACCGAGAGGCCCTTCTGCCCGGCCGCGAGGTTGCGGCGATAGAAGGCGTTGGAGTCCTCGGCCGTCGAGAATCCGGCGTACTGGCGGATCGTCCACGGCTGATCGACGTACATGGTGGGGTAGGGGCCGCGGAGATACGGGGGCAGTCCCGGCCAGGTATCCAGGAAATCGAGGCCGGCGATATCGCTCGCGGCGTAGAACGGCTTCAGCGCGATGCCTTCCGGCGTCTCGACGGGTGACGCGGGGGAAGTCGTGCGTACTTCCGGCGCGCGCCAGGGCGAGTGCGCGAAATCGGGAAGGCGGAGTGTCATTCGAACTGCGTCGCCAGGCGCAACGGCGCAAGGTGTGCGGCTCGGTCCGCTGCGGCGTGCCGTACAGCGGCGGGGACCTCGCCGTCCTCGCGATAGGCGTTGACGCCGACCATTTTCGTGTCGCCGTTCGCGATGCCAGAGGCGCGCGCCACCCGCGCTGCGGCGATCTCGCGGAGCAGGCTACCCTCGCCGATGGCTGCGGCCATTCCGCCGAGCTTCTCGATCGCCTGGAAGCGCCGCCACGCGGACTCGGCGGTGCGCGCCGTCATCGCCTCGATCGCGCCCGAACCGGCCGCTGCGTCGGCGACATGGGCAAGGCCTGCTTCATGCACAAGGACAAGCTGCGTGTTGCGGGCAAGTCGGCGCGCCGGCTCACCGCCGACGTTGCTCGCGATGTCGAATGGCAGCACGGTAATGGAGTCGGCGCCACCGATCGCCGCCCCGAACGCCGCGCATGCGGCTCGAACCACATTCGTCTCGGGGCTTAGCGTCGTCATGGTGCGCCATGCCGTCTCGGCGTGAATACGCGGCGCCTCGCCACCGAGCATCGCGAGCTCGGCGACGCGCGCGAGCAAGAGTCGCGCTGCGCGGAATTTGGCGATGGTGCGGAACTGATCGACGTCCGCGGCAAGCGCAATGCCGACACGGCCCGTAACATCCAGGAGCCGGAGATGCGCGACGTAGGTCGAGAGAACGACCGCCAGTTCCTGCTCGTCGGTGGCCCCGGCTGCGTGCCAGATGCGGCCATCGGCGATAGCGACGGCTCCGGCAATGCCACGGCGATCGTA
>JBEHXS010000073.1:0-12217 GCA_048498575.1 Pseudomonadota bacterium | reverse complement strand
CTGAAGCTGACCGAGCGGTAGGGTTGCCCTTACGGCCTGCGGAGGCTATATCCACGCCCCGAAACGGCTTGGCATCGTGTCCGGCCCGCAGATTTCACCGCAGATTTGCAAGGCTTTCGCCATGAAGAAAGACATTCATCCCGACTATCACGCGATCAAGGTCGTGATGACCGACGGGACCGAGTACCAGACCCGCTCGACCTACGCCGAGGCCGGCGCAACGCTGACCCTCGACATCGACCCGAAGACCCATCCGGCATGGACCGGCGGCGGCCAGCACATCGTCGACCGTGGCGGCCGCGTCTCGCGCTTCCAGAGCCGTTACAAGGGCTTCATGGGCGGCGGCAAGTAGCCAGCCACCCTTCCGCTCAATGCGACAAGCCCCGGTCATTCGCCGGGGCTTTTTGTTTGGGAAGTCTACTTGGCGAAGGCCTGCGCGAGCAGGCTCTGCACGGTGAGCACGACATTGTCCTGCGGCGCCGGCAGCCCCCCGTTACGCAGCGCCTCGTCCAGCCGGATCACCCGCTCCTGCAAGCGGAGCGACCGTTCGATCAGGCCGCGGAGCCGCTGCGGCAGCTCGCTCCACGTTGTCCCTTCGGTGGAAGTCGACATGCCGCCGAGCTTCACCTTGGTGCGCTCGTGGCTCGCCTGATCGGCCGTGAGATCGCCTTCGTTCACCGCCCGCTGCAACAACAGCCATGAAGCGAGCTGCATCAGCCGCGTGGTGAGGCGCATCGATTCGGTAGCGTAGGCAAGCGAAGCCGAGCGGGTCAGGCGGTGGGATTCGCGACGGCCCTCCCCGTCGAGATAGGTCGCGGTCTCTTCGACCAGCGACATCCCTTCACGGAACATGACCTTGAAGCCATCGGACGCGGCAAGCCGCCGGCCGAATGCCACCGGTTCCGGATCGTGCCGGACCGGCGATCGCTCTTCACTCATACGCCACACACCCCGAAACTGTTCCGCATCGGAACACCTCTGGGTGACTGCCGCAAGGCGCGGGCCACTCTCCCCGGCCGGTTTATCCACCGTAATCCACAGACCAACCGACGCAGGGTGGCGGGCACGAAAAAAGAGCCGCGCAGGGCGCGGCTCGTAAAGAGTTTAAACAGGGAGGCGTCAAACAGAGTGGACGAAGCCACTCGAAATCCAGATGACTGGACGCATTAGTTAAGCCTCGTAAAGCTTAAGAAATGGTTAACGCCCTCCGCGAAATTGCGGATGACAGGGGCTGCGCTGGCCATTTCAGGGCCCACCGGCGTGCCAAAGCGGGAGGCTAGAGCTTGAAAAAGGAAGACGCCGTCGCCGCGCTCTGGCGCTTGGCCGCGGCCGCCGCCTCGAGCCGGACGATTTCCGCCTTCAGCAGCTCGACCCGCGCCGCCAGCTCATCCAGTGACAGACGCGACAAATCCTCGCCGACTTCGTGCGCGAGCTTCTTTTTCGGCCTGTCGTCTTCATCGGTAAGCGGCATGCAGGAAAAACTAGCCGACCCCGGCACAATTGTCAGCGCAGGCAGCGGCCGATAGACCCCTCGCTCATGACCCTCCCCAGAACCATGTCCGTCGTCGTAGCCCCGGTACCCGGTGGGCCGGAGGCGCTCCGCCTGGAAGACCGCCCGCTGCCTGAACTCGGTCCCGGCGAGATTCTCGTGCGCGTCCGCGCCGCCGGCATCAACCGCGCCGATATTCTCCAGCGGCAGGGCAAGTACGCCCCGCCGCCGGGGGCGAGCGACATTCTCGGGCTGGAGGTTGCCGGCGAGGTCGCGGCGACTGGACCGGAAGCGTCGCGCTTTCCCATTGGCGCGCCGGTCATGGCACTCGTCGCCAGCGGCGGTTACGCCGAATACTGCAAGGTCCACGAGACCAACGCCCTCCCCGTTCCGGCGGGTCTCTCGATGACGGAAGCCGGCGGTGTGCCGGAGGCCGCCTTCACGGTGTGGTCGAACCTGTTCGAGCGCGTGCACCTGGCGGCCGGCGAGACAGTGCTCATTCACGGCGGGACGTCGGGCATCGGCACGACCGCCACCCAGCTTGCCAAGGTGATGGGCGCGCGGGTAATCGTCACGGCCGGCTCGCCCGCGAAATGCGCGGCCTGCCTCAAGCTCGGCGCCGACGTCGCGATCGACTATCGCAGCGAGGATTTCGTCGAGCGCATCCGGGACGTGACTGGCGGCCACGGCGCCGACGTCATTCTCGACATCGTCGGCGGCTCGTATGTGACGAGGAACTATCGCGCGGCGGCCGAGGACGGCCGCATCGTCCAGGTATCGACGCAAAGCGGGACCCGCGCCGAGGCCGATTTCCATCTCCTGATGAGCAAGCGGCTGACACACACCGGCTCGACGCTCCGGCCGCGTTCCATCGAATTCAAGGCGCGTCTGGCAGCAGCCGTCGGCGAGCACGTTTCGCCGTTGCTCGCCGCCCGCCGTCTCGTGACGGTGATCGACTCGACCTTCCCGCTCGCCGAAGTAGCCGCCGCCCATGCCCGCATGGACGCCCCCGACCACGTCGGCAAGACGGTGCTTACCTTTGCGTGACGGCGCGCGAATACGGTTTGCCTCGCGCCCGAAGGCACCCTATATAGGCGCCAATCCCAATAAACCTGATTGAGTTTGGGGTTCGCCGGGGCGGAAAGACCCGGTGAGCGAACGGGAGAGGATTAACATGACCACAGCCACCCCGCTGATGCCCAAGGCGACCGCCGTATGGCTGGTCGAGAATACGTCGCTGGCGTTCGACCAGATCGCCGAGTTTTGCCATCTCCACCCGCTCGAGGTTCAGGCCATCGCCGACGGCGAGGCCGCCCTTTCAATCAAGGGCCTCGACCCGGTGCTGACCGGCCAGTTGACGCGCGAGGAAATCCAGCGCGCCGAAGCCGACCCGAACGTGCGCCTCGGCCTGGCGACGCCGCGCGTCGCCGCCGCCACGCCGACGGTGAGCAAGCGCAAGGGCCCGCGCTATACGCCCGTGTCGCGCCGCCAGGATCGCCCGAACGCGATCCTGTGGCTGGTGCGCAACCATCCCGAATTGAAGGACGCGGCGATCATGCGCCTGGTCGGCACGACCAAGCCGACGATCGACTCGATCCGCAACCGCACGCACTGGAACTCGAACAACCTTCAGCCGACCGATCCGGTCGCGCTCGGCCTCTGCTCGCAGATCGACCTCGACTTCGAGGTCGAGAAGGCCGCCCGCAACTCGCCGCCGAGCCCGGCGCCCGCGGAAGGCTCGACCCTGCTGCCGGCGTCCGAGACCACCACGGTGGCGGCTGCCGCGGCGCTGGCCGCTGCGGCGGCGCGCCCGGAGCGCAGCGCCGAGAAGGAAGCCGCCGATGAGGCGAGCGCCGTCTTCGCCAAGCTGAAGTCGATGAAGGGCCCCGTCGAGGACGACGACGACAAGACCTGACCGAAGGCGGCTGGCGGTACGGACGCGACTACGCGTTCAGCGCCGCCAGCGCCGCATCGTCGCCGCCGAAGATCGGCCGCAGTCTCAGACCGCCATCGACGATCAGCTCCGTGCCGGTGATGTACCCGGCCAGACGATCTGACAGCAGGAAGATTGCCGCCGGCGCGATCTCGTCGGGCTTCGCCTCGCGGCGCAGGAGAATTTCGCGCGCCGCGCGGGCGCGCTGGTCGGCCGGTGCGTCGGCCACGAACGGCGTATCGGTGCCACCCGGCGTGAGCAGGTTCACGCGCACGCCGAACGGCGCGAGTTCGACCGCCGCCACTTCGATGTGCGCCTTGAGTGCGGCCTTGGATGCGCGATACGCCGTCTCGCGCGGCTGCGCGCTGACGGTAGCGGTGGACCCGATGGCGAGGATGGCGCCGCCGCGCTGCTTGATGAATATCCGCGCCGCCTCGCGCGAGGCGAATACGGACGCCGCAACGTTGGTCGCCATGGTTTTCTCGAACCCGGCCCGCGTGACACGGGTCAGCGCCTCATGCCAGGTGCCGGCGGCGTTGTTGACGTAGAGATCGAGGCCGCCGAGAAGCCGGGCTGCGTCGGCCACCATGCGTACGACCTCATCTTCCTGCGAAACGTCGGCGCGGATGCCGTGGGCGCGAACCCCGAACGCCGCCAGTTCCGCGACGACTTCCGCCCGCGGGTGAAGGTCGGCGATGACGACGTCGACGCCTTCCCGGGCCAGCCCAAGCGCGATGGCACGGCCAATGCCCGACGCGCCGCCGGTGATCAGCGCCTTCTTGCCGGCAAGACCTGTCTCAAGCGACATCGCGGCTCCCGAACCAACCCAGGCAATGCGTCGACGTAGCGTATCGCGACGAGCTCGCCGTCCTACTTCGAGTCAGACTCGATAGCCGCCCTGGAGCGTTTGCGCATCGCCGCCTGCGCGGCTTCCGATCCATCGTGCAGCGTCCCGAACCACCGGTCGAGTGGGATGATGTCATCGCCGAAGTTCACCGTGTGATAGCGGTGATGCAGGTAGTGATAGTAACTGTCGTTGTGGACCGCCCCGACGGGCCCCATTTCGAACTCGTGAAAGCCGGCATGGCCCTGTGCCGGCTGCAAACCGAGCCGCACCATGATGAAGACGATGTGGAACGGGCTGCACGGCACGACCAGGAAGATCAGCACCGCGCTGAAGAAGATGACGTGCTCGATCGGATGCATCGCCAGCCCCGACCACGGACCGATGTTGACGTTCTTGTGGTGCAGGTAATGCACGTGCCTGTAGAGCCACTTGAAGTGGATCAGCCGGTGCGTGAGGTAGAAGTGGAGCACCTGCCAGACCGGGATGAGGAGCAGGAGCACCACGAAGTAGACGGCATTGTGCGACCACGCCGGACTGGGCAGCAGGTGGCGCGCGCTCGCCCACAGCATGCCGACTTCGTACGCGGTCCAGATCGTGCAGCCGCTGACGACGCTCCAGAAGATGTTGTCGGCAAGCTGGTTTGAAAACAGGAAGGCCTTGCTGGTGTAGTTCGGCCATTTGCCGTTGTACTTGAACTTCGTCCCCTGCAGGCGAAACCCGTAGAGCCAGAGCTGCAGGCCACCGGTGAAGGCGACCAGCATCACCAGGTTCTGCAGGTAGAGCTCGGCGATCCAGTCGACGGAGAGCGTCGCCATCCGGTCGAGCGAGGGCAGGAAGAAAAGATATTGCACGACGATGACGGCGCCGAAGAAGGCGAACCACGGCACGAAGTAGCCGTTGGTCGAGAATATCCAGTGCAGGAAGGCGGCCGGTCGCGGCGGCCACACAAAGAGCGGGACCTGGCCGACCCCTTCCGGCGGTCGCCAATCGCCCCGGGCATCGCGCGGACCCCAGTCGGCGTCGCCTGTTCCAGCATGCGCCATTGCCGTCCTCCCCTGCCGCGGCCGTCGGCCTCGGCACGTCCACCGTCCGGCGTTCTCCCAAACGCCAGACGACGCTACTCTTCGCAACTAAATCCGAATTGCATGTTCAATAAATGAACATACTGTCTACAATATAGACTTTGCCAGCGGTGACTGTTATTGTCAACGCGTTCACGGTCTGCGGGCCCTCGCGCACCGCATCATCCATCTGCGGGCGAATTGAATGAGCGCGTGGCTGCGCGTCTGTGCTGTCGGCGACCTCGCGCCGGAGCGTGTCATGCGGTTCGACCTGAATGACAGAACGTTTGCCGTCATCCGGGTAGCGGATGGCACTTACTACGCCCTCGACGGCTATTGCTCGCACGAGCGCACCCTTCTCTCCGACGGGCTGGTCGTGGGCTTCGACATCGAGTGCCCCGCCCACTTCGGCGCCTTCGACGTGCGGACGGGAGAGGCGGTCGTACCGCCGGCGTGCGTCGATCTGCGCTCCTATCCGGTGAAGACCGAAGGCGAGGACGTCTTCATCCTCGTCGACTGACGGCACGACAGCCGGACAGCTCGGACGCGCGCGCAATTCCGGCTTCGCGGCCGCTCCGCTCGAGTGCATCGGGCGGAGCCGAGTCACTACAAGGTCGTCGCGTGTCGCCGCATCGCGATCAGTTCCTGCAGTTCCTCCACCCCGACCTCGCCCCGGTCGATGATGCGCACGATGCGCCCGAGCTCCAGCAGCACGATGCGGTCCGCCACCGGTATCACGTGGTTCATGTTGTGATCGATGTACATGATGCCGAGCCCCTGGCTGCGCGCGCGGCGAATCGATTCCAGCACGTTGCGCGTCTCGCGTACCGAGAGCGCCGCGGTCGGCTCGTCGAGCAGCAGCAGCTTCGCGCCGAAATGATTGGCGCGCGTGATGGCGACCGACTGCCGCTCGCCCCCGGATAGCGCCCACACCGGATCGTCGGCGGAGCGAATGCGCGTCAGCCCGAGCTCGGCCAGCGCATCGACCGTCGCCTTGCGCATGGCTTTCCGGTCCATCAGCGAGATCGGGCCGAATCGCTTCTTCATTTCCTTGCCGAGATAGAAGTTCCGCCAGAGGTTAAGCTGATCGACCATGGCGAGGTCCTGATAGACCGCCTCGATGCCAAGCGCCCGCGCCGCCGCCGGCGATTTGAACGACACCGGCTTGCCCATGAACTTGAGCTGCCCGCCGGTCGGCTTCTGGTAGCCGGCGAAAATCTTGAGCAGCGTCGACTTGCCGGCGCCGTTGTCGCCGACCAGTCCCACGACCTCGCCCGGCCAGACCGCCAGGTTGACGTCGAAGATCACCTTGTTGCGGCCGTAGCTGTGCGAAACGTGATCCAGTTCGAAGACCGGAACGCCGGTCCGCTGCACCGGCGCAACGGTGACCTCGGTGGTGACTTCCACGATCTCGATGCTCACCGGGTCCCCTCCGTGATGCGATCGACGCGAGTGTTGGCAATGACCACGACCACCAGCATGACGCCGATGAACGTGACGTAGAACGAGCCCGGCACGCCGATCAGCACCAGGCCGATCTGGATCGACGACAGGATAAGCGCGCCGAGCACGCTGCCCCAGATCGTCCCCGAGCCGCCGAATAGCGACGTGCCGCCGAGCACCGCCGCCGTGATGGCGAGGAGCTCGTATTTGTCGCCCTGCGCCTGCGTCACGCCGCGCAGGTAGGCGAACTGCATGCAGCCTGCCAAACCGGCAAGGAAGGAGCTGATGACGAAGTTGATGCGCTTGACGCGCACCGTGGGCACGCCCATCGCCTTCGCCGGCCCGGCGCCGCCGCCGGTCGCCAGCGTCCAATTGCCGTAGGCGAGACGCGTCGTGATGAACCAGAAGATGACGGCGATCACCAGGAGCCACAGGAGCGGCATCGAGAACGGCGTGTTGCCGATCTGCCCGCCGAGAACCGTCATCGAGAGGCTCGGATCGAACATGATGAGCTGGTGGCCGGAGATCAGCAGGTTGTTCATGCCCTGCAGGCCGAAATACATGCCGAGCGTCGCTATGAACGACGGTATTCGGAAGACCGTGGTGACCAGCCCGTTCACGACGCCGACCAGCGCGCCCAGCGCCAGCGCGCAGAACAGCGCCACCCACTCGTTGATACCGTTGGAGACGAACAGGATCGCCCATACGATCGGAACGAACGCGAAGTTCTGACCGACGGAAAGGTCGAACTCGCCGGACATCATGAGCACCGTCACGCCGATCGCGACGATTCCGACCGTGGCGGCAATGCCGGTGACCGCGGTCATGTTCATGCCGGACCAGAAATTCGTGGTCCGCAAGGTGAAGAACAGCGCCACGGCAATGAGGCCGAGCAGCGGTGTCACCTCACGGATGCGCAGTATTGAAAGCAAGCGTCGCAAAGCTGGGCCCCGCGTTTTTTGTCTGAGGTCGTCCTTGGACCAGCGAAGTGCCCGCCCCCCGTTGGGGAGGCGGGCACCCGATACTAGCAGTGACCGGAGTCGAGGCACGCCTTCACGATATCAACGTTGTCCTTGGTCACCAGCGACGTGCCGGTGTCGACGTTGACGGGCGTCAGGCTGTAGCGGACCCACTGCGCGATATCCGAAGCCGCGTAGTAGCTCTGCAGGAACGGCTGCTGGTTGATCGCGATCGCGATGCCGCCGTCCTTGATGCGCGCCGCCGTCTCCGGCCCGACGTCGAAGGTCGAGACCGAGATGTTCAGCTTGTTCTGCGTGATGAGCCGGGCCGCCGGGTTGGCTGCCGGACCGCCGAGCGCGGCGATGCCGCAGATCGACGGATCCGCCTGGACCGCGGCGCTGATCAAGCCGAGGTTCTGGTTCTGGTCATCGGTAGCGGCGAGGTCGGAGTGCGGATAGCCCGCAGCGTCGAGCACCCGCTTGACGCCGTCGCCACGCAGCGTCAGCACGAACGCGGTCGGGAACGGATCGACCACGAGGATCTTGCACGGCTTCGACGGCAGCATCGGCAGCCAGGCCCTGGTCAGGACCTCGCCCGACTTGGACTCATCCTGCCCGACGAAGGCGAGCTTCTGGATGCGCGGGTCGCTCGGCTTGTTGTCGCCTTCGAAGCGGTTGTTGTTGTACAGCACGACCGGAATGCCGGCGTCGAGCGCCGCGACCGTGGCTGCTTCCATCGTCTTCGAGGTGTAGTCGATCGCAATGCCCGCGGGCTTCGCCGCGATCGCCGCCTGAAGCAGGGGCACCATGCCCGCGTCGCCGGTATCCTGCGGCGGCGCCTGCACGATGACGTTGGCGTCGAAGTCCTTCGCGGCCTGCGCCGCGCCGTTCCGTTGCGTGATCCAGAAGTCATCGCTGCTGCTCGGAGCGATGATGTAGATCGTCGGCTTGTCCGCAGCGACGGCACCGCCGCCCGCGGCAGTCATTGCGAGCACTGCGAAACCAACGCCCGCTGCCAGATGCTTCATAGTCATGTTGGTGCTTCCTCCCATTGAAGCGTCACGTTTCAAGTTGCCAATTTTCTTTCGCGACTGATGCGAAAGTCTTCCCTGTCGCGCTGTGCCGTCCGTTCGCCTCCCGCGGCAAGCCAACGCTTCCTTTGCCGCGTCGCGGCCCCTTTCACCTCCGAGCCGTTGTTGTCACCTCCGTGCTTCGTGACCAGACCCGCGCATGTCCGCGGTTCATTCTCTCCGCCCTAGTTCTTCAGAAACGGCGGGCGCTTCTTGATCTTCAGCATGGCTCGCGCTTCCTCCGGCGTGGCGATCTCGCGGCCGACGTCGCGCGCAATGCGCACGGCCTTCTCGACCAGCTCCGCGTTGTTGCGCGCATATTCGCCGGGCGTCAGGAACGGATTGTCTTCCATGCCGACGCGGACGTGGCCGCCGAGGCTGATCGCCGTCGACAGGATCTTCCACTGTTCGGTCGGGTCCATGACCGAGGTGTTCCACACGAACCCCTCCGGGCAGTGATCGGCCATGTAGGCCATTGCCTGCACGGTTGGAGGCGTCCAGCAGCCGCCCTTCCAGCCCAGGAAGAACGTCACCCAGATCGGGTTGTCGGCGAGCAGCCCCTTCTCGCGCATGCGCATGGCATTCCACACGCCGCCGTAATGGAAGGCCTCGACCTCCATCTTCACGCCGAGGCGGCCGGTGATCTCGCAGTATTCCTTGAGCTCGTCGCGATCGTGGATGGCGTAGAGCTCGACCGGCTCATGCCCCGGTTCGTAATCGAAGCACTCGTCATGGGCGTTGAAGCAGGTCGAGATCATGTCCGGCCGCTGGTCTTCCATCAGCAGCTTGCGCTGGGGGAAGCGGCCGTTGGCGATGCCGTACTGGATGATCGCGTCGACGTGATCGGTGATGCCGGCGCGCAGGCGGCGCCAGCCGGGAATGTCGAGGTCCGAAAGCTTGGTGCCGTCGGCCTGGATCTTCTTGTCCACGGTGTAGGGGCCGTGCAGATGGCAGATCGAGGCGCCGGCATTCACCGAGCGCACGTAGTCGGCGGCCACATGGTCGATGCCATGGGGAGTCGGATTGCTGGGGTTGGACGGATACGACATCGTCGAGTCGCAGGTCACCGTGATGATCAGTTTTTCCATGTTTCTCGACGCTTCCCCTCTTACCCTCTGCTGGATTGATTAGCCTGCGAACCGCGCATCCGGCTCGCCGCCGACGCCGACGTCGATCGCCAGGATCGAGCCGGCGAGCGGCTGTATGCTGAGCGCCTCGGGCGACAGCGAATAGCGCGCGGTAGTGATGAAGAGCGTGCGGCCGTCTCGTCCGCCGAAGGCGACCGAGGTCGGAATCTCGACCGGCACCTGAAGCACGCGATCGACCCGGCCCTGCGGGTCGTAGCGCACGATTCGCCAGCCGCTGGCATGCGTCAGCCAGTAAGCGCCGTCGTGGTCCACGATCGCGCCGTCCGGGGCGCCCTGCTTGCGCTCGATCTCGATGAAGACGCGACGGTTGCTGAGCGCGCCGCTGTCCGGATCGCAGTCGAAGCGCCACACGACGCCGCGCTGGCTGTCGGCATGGTAGCCGGTGCGGCCGTCGGGCGAGAACGCAGTGCCATTGGAGGCGTAGATGCCGTCCGCCATGCGTGTGCAGCGCGCATCGGCGTCGAGGCGATAGAGCCCGCCGGTCGGTTCCGTCTCCTGGAGATGGAGGCTGCCCGCCCAGAAGCGACCCTTGCGGTCCGTGCGCCCGTCGTTGAAGCGATTGTGCCGCCGTTCCGGCTCCGGCAGCGCCAGCGCCTTTGGCTCGCCGCCGGGCTGGTAGGCGTAGAAGCCGTCGCGCAGTGCCAGCACGAGCCCGCCGGACCGCCGCAGCGCCAACGACCCCACCGGACCCGAGAGCTGAAATTTCTGGTCGCGGCCGCTCGATGGATCGAACCGGTGGACCTCGCCGCGGAAGATGTCGACCCACCAAAGGACGTTGTCCTCGGAGTCCCACACCGGCCCCTCGGCGAGATCGGCATTGGCGGCGAGCGCCACGTCAACGCCGCTCATGACCGATCCCATGACTGCGCGCCGACTGCGTCACAGCCCGGCCGCGCTCTCGCTGCCCTGGTCGCGTCCCCCACCCTCACAGCGCACCCTCCCAGATGCATTCCCATTCCGAATGTGGCAACGACTGTTCACATAAAGAACAGATTGACCATATTGTGGATATGGGCATACTTCCGGCGCGCGAGTCAAGGTCGGGATGTGCAGCAGCGCGGCGCACTCGACGGGAGGGCCGCGACGGGCGCCTTATCGTGGCCCGCGAAGACTGTAGGCATGGCGAGCGGGCAACGCGCATCGCCTTGGCTGCGGGTGTGGGTTGGAAATTGGGGGGTTGCTGCGTGACGTCGAAACGAGCGCTTGAGATCAAGGGGCGCCTGCGCCGCGGTGAGGTCGTTTATAGCGCCTGGCTGACGTTCAGCTCGCCGCAGGTGGCCGAGGTCATCGCCGGCAGCGGCTTTGACGTGCTGATGATCGACATGGAGCACACGTCGGTCGGGCTGGAGACGCTCGAGGCGGTTATCGCCTCCGTTAGCCGCTGGGATCCCGTGACCATCGTGCGGGTGCCCGGCCACGATCCCGCGCTGATCAAGCGGGTGCTCGACATCGGCATCGACGGGATCATGGTGCCGCAGGTAATGGATGCGGCCCAGGCCCGCGGTCTGGTTGCCGCGGTCAAGTATCCGCCGGTCGGCAAGCGCGGCTACGGGCCGCGCCGGGTAAGCGACTTCTTCCGCGAGCCGAATTATTTCGATACCGCCAACGACCGCACGTTCGTCATGCTCCAGATCGAGCACGTCGAGGCCTCGCGCGTCGCCCACGAGATCGCCGCGGTGCCCGGGCTCGATGTCCTCTGCCTCGGGCCGGCCGACCTCGCCGTCTCCTGCGGTCACCTCAACGATCCATCCCATCCGTCAGTACAAGAGGCGGTCGATCGCGTGTTCGCGGCCGCGGCGGCGAACGGCCTCCCGGTATGCATGGGCCGCTACGAGCCGCCCGAGGACCAACCCGCCCTGGTCGCGCGTGGCGCACGCTTCGTCATCGCCTCCGATGATCTCTACGTGCTGCGCCATGGCCTCGCCGACCACCTTGCGGAGGCCCGCAGCCTGATCGAGGCCAAGGCCGCCCCGGCCGCCACAAACAAGCGGAATTACTGAGGGCGCGATGGCGATCACCATCGGCGCCGGCTCGGACGCGTGGGGCATCTGGCATGCCTCGCATCCGAGCCAGATTCCCTGGCAGCGTTATCTCGCCGAGGTCGCGGACGCCGGCTACCGTGTGCTCGAGCCCGGAAACTTCGGCTACCTTCCCACCGACGTCGCGAACACCCGTTCTGCCCTCGCCGATCACGGGCTCAGCATTCCCGGCGGCACCTACTTCGCCGACGTCGCCAATCGCGGGCAAAGCGATGCGACCGAGGCGGG